>CAYXKE010000027.1:23489-30787 GCA_964464935.1 uncultured Chryseobacterium sp. | reverse complement strand
GAAAACCGCTTTACCCGCAAGGGTAACGGGGGTTCGAATCCCTCCCTCTCCGCCAGGGCCACCGCGTGAGCGGGCGGAGCGGCAGCCCGGCGCCGGAAGGGCCCTGCGGCCGCGTGCAGCGAGGCGGCGACCGGAGGAAGCCCCCGCAGTGCCGTGGCCGCCGGCCCTGACCAGCCGGCTACAGCGGAGCACGCGCCCCGTGGGTGGACCGGCGCGCGGGGACCGGGGCACGCCCAAGGAGGTCATGACCGGAGCGGCACGGCCCCTCCCCCCTGCTTCCGCCCCGTTGGTGATGCCTGGTGCGCCGCGTCCTGCCCGCCGATGGCCGTTGGCGGCCGCACGGGCCGTGCGCCCCCCGGGCCTGCACTACCTTTGTTCGTATGCCGCGCTTCCGCATCCTTCTCGCACTCGCTCTCACCCTGCTGCACCTGGCGGCCCAGGCCATCGACCTGGTGGTGGAGACCCGTACGTTCCACATCCCGGGCATCGGTCCGCGGGTGGAGGTGAACATGGCCATGATCCAGGGCACTTTCCTGCCCGAGGAGGGTGCCGACCGCGCGCGGGTGGAGGTGACCACCTTGATCGAGCAGGACTCGACCATCGTGCAGTTCGCCAAGACCGTGGTGGAGGGGCCGGTGAACGCCGATATGCTGCACCAGGAGTTCTTCGACCTGAAGCCCGGGCGGTACGAAGTGGTGGTGGAGGCCCGCGCCCTCGCACGGCTGGACGATGCGCCTGTGCGCTACCGCGCGCCGCTGGCCGTGGGCGCACTCACCGAGGGCATCTCCGTATCGAACTTCCTCTTCGCCGAGCGGTTCGACCCGGCCCAGCCAGGCGAGGTGTCGAAGTACGGATACCACGCCGTGCCGCTGCTGAGCGACCACTTCCCGGCGGAGCTCAAGGAGCTGAACTTCTACACCGAGGTTTACGGCACGGACGCGGTACTGGGCCTGGACAGCCTGTATCTGCTCACCTACCAGATCGAGACCACGGAGCACAAGCGCGTGGTGCATCCCTACAAGCGACTGGTGCGCGCCAAGGGCCGTGCGGTGGAACCGGTGCTCGGCTCGTTCGACATATCTGCCCTGCCCACGGGCGACTATCTGGTGGCCGTGGAGGTGCGCGACCGGCGCGGCGACCTGATCGCCCGGCGCGACCAGCGTTTCCAACGCTACAACCCCGTGGTGGTCCGCTATGACCCGCGATCGCTCGGCGAACTTGACCTCACGGCCTCGTTCGTGGCCCAGGTGAACGATCGGGACACCCTGGTGGAGTACCTGCGCTGTCTCATCCCCATCGCCGATCCGCTGGAGCGGAAGATCATCGAGGACCGCTGGGGCGACCGCGATATCGATCTGATGAAGCGTTTCTTCCACAGCTTCTGGGCGAACCGGAGCATCACGCCCGAGCAGGCCTGGCGGGAATACCATGCGCAGGTGGTGAAGGTGAACCAGCTGTTCGGCTGCCGCGTGCTGCGCGGGTACGAGACCGACCGGGGACGCATCTACCTGAAGTACGGTGCACCCAACTCGATGATGGACCGCTTCAACGAGATGGACGCCCTGCCCTACACCATCTGGCACTACTACCGCGCGGGCCGGTACAGCAACCGGCGTTTCGTGTTCTACCAGCCCGACCTGGCGAACAACTGCATGGAGCTCATCCACAGCGAGGTGCCCGGCGAGATCAGCAACCCGCGGTGGAACCAGATCATCCACGGGCGCAACAACGCCTTCCAGCATGTGGACCCCATGCCAGTGGAACAGATGAGCGGGGAGCGTGCGCGCGAGTTCTACGACATGCCGCGCTGACGCGGGCCGGCGGGAAAGCGCATTTTTGCCGCGCCCCGGATGCGCACGGCGATCGTGATACTCAACTGGAACGGCCTGGACTGGCTGAAGCGCTGCACCGCCACACTGGTGTCCTGTTCGCCCCATGCCGAGGTGGTCGTGGCCGACAACGGCAGCACCGACGGGTCGCTGGAGTGGCTGGCGTGTGAGCTGCCGGCCGTACGGCGCATCGCCCTGGAGGCCAACCACGGCTTCGCCGAAGGCTACAACCGCGCCCTGGCCCAGGTGCAGGCCGACCGCTACGTGCTGGTGAACTCCGACGTGGAGGTCACGCCCGGCTGGCTCGACGGCCTGCATGCCATGCTGGACCGCCACCCGGAGATGGCCGCCTGCCAGCCCAAAGTGCGCGGCCTGAACGACCGCACCCGTTTCGAGCACGCCGGCGCCGCCGGCGGATTCATGGACCGCAACGGCTACCCCTTCTGCCGCGGCCGCATCTTCGAGATCACCGAGGAGGACCACGGGCAGTACGACGACGAGTGCGAGGTGTTCTGGGCCACCGGCGCATGCATGATGGTGCGCAGCGATGCCTTCCACAGCGTGGGGGGATTCGATGGGTCGCTCTTCGCGCACATGGAGGAGATCGACCTGTGCTGGCGTCTGCGCCGGCAGGGCTGGCGCATCGGCTACACCTGCCGCAGCACGGTGTACCACGCGGGCGGCGGAGCATTGCAGTACGGCAGCCCGCTGAAGACCTACCTCAACTTCCGCAACAGCCTGCTGGTGCTCACGAAGAACCTGCACCGCGGGGCCATCCTATGGTGGCTGCCCAAGCGCATGGTGCTCGATGTACTGGCCGCGTGGAAATTCCTCTTCGAGGGGCACGGCGTGCACGCGTGGCAGGTGCTGCGCGCCCATGCGCACTTCCTGGGCCGCCTGCCGGGCGCGCTGCGCGAGCGCCGGCGATCGAGCCGCGCAGAGCGCTCACCCCGCCTCACGGGCCTCTACTTGCGCAGCATCGCCTACGACCGCTTCATCCTGCGCATGACACGCTTCAGCGAGCTCGACCCGAGCGCCTTCGTTCAGCCCGACCGGTGAAGCAGGTGGTCCACGGCCAGCCGGTAGCCGTCCGTGCCCAGGCCCATGATGCCGCCCACGCACACCGCCCCCACCAGTGACACGTGGCGGAAGGGCTCGCGCGCCAGCAGGTTGCTGATATGCACCTCCACCACGGGCAGGTCCACCGCCGCCACCGCATCGCGCAGGGCCACCGAGGTGTGGGCGTAGCCGCCGGCGTTGAGCACCACGCCGTCGTAGCGGCCGGCAGCGCCCTGCACGGCCTCCACCAGCCCGCCCTCGAGGTTGCTCTGCACGTGGTCGATCGTGACGTGCGGGTAGCGTGCGCGCAGGTCGGCAAGCACCTCCTCGAGCGACAGGCCGCCGTAGATGGCGGGCTCGCGCGTGCCGAGCAGGTTCAGGTTCGGTCCGTTGATGATGAGAATGCGGGGCATGGCGGCTGCGATGGTGTGAAGATGCAGGATCCGGCCGGACCACAGCGGGGCGATCGGTGCGGGCGCACATGCCCAACGCACCTTGCTGTGGATCTGGATCCCGGACCGGATCGCATTATCCTTGTTGCTCACCAGCCGGGAGCGAGAGCGAACGGGATGCGGGAGACCCCACCATGGGGCATGTGCTTGCCACGCGGCAGGCCGGGGAGGGGTGCAGCGGAAGGCAATGGCCGGTGTGAACGCACGCGCACCAGGGTACGCGCCACACGGAAATCCCCCCAGCCGCCCGGAAGCGCGTCCGTTATGGACGTGCTCAACGGCCGCTCAAACCCGCTCGTCATGCGCTTATCCACTTCCTTGGCCACCCTGCTGGCCACGCTGGCACCTGCGTGGCTCTGCGCGCAACAGCTCACCGTAACCCTTGTCGCACCCGAGTTCAACGGCCATCATGTCGATCGCTTCGGGCACCGCACCGGCAGCATTGATGCCGCCGTACCAGTACAAGTGGTCCAATGGTGCCACCACCGAGGACTTGGCCCAAGCCGAGGGTCACGGGCACCATGGATGTAAGCTACCGTGGCGGCACAGAAGTGCGTTTGCTTCCCGGATTCCACGCCCAAGGGGGCTCCACATTCCATGCCTTCATTCACCCCTGCAATGGCCCCGGGAATAGTTTCAAGATGATGTCCTATCATGGCTCATCCGGATCGATCGAGGAGGACGGACATGTGTATATCCCTCTTCCGCTGAAGATCTATCCCAACCCCAATGTTGGTCAATTCACTGTTGAACTTGGAGAAGAGATCTCGGTATCATCCGGAGAGATGTTTGACGGACTTGGAAAGGCAATTCCGCTCACGTGGCGTGTTAGCATGGAGGAGCATGTGCAGTGCCAAAGCAGCACTCCGCCACATAGCGGGGTCTATTGGGTACGTATGACGACGTTGCATGGTCAAACCCGATCCGGGATGATACAAGTTCAACACTGATCCAACATGCGGACCATTTTAGTCATCCCATTTGTGGCAAGTGCTCTTTTGCAGCCCAAAGCGAATGCCCAAGGCGACTTCCCCTTTCCTGACAGTGCCGCCCTGTGGGTGCAGACCTATTCGGACCCGCGCCCGCGTGGAGCATGTGCTCGGCAGCATCCTTAAGCAGTTGCATGGCTTGAGCGTCCGCTGCATCGGCCTGAGGCGTGCCACCTTCCTGGTGGGCCTCACGTACCTGTGCTACAACCTGCTGCGCACGCTGATCCTCTTGTCCAAACAACCATCCGTGGGGAGCGTGTGACCGGACAGATCGAAAAAGCCCGAAAAACGGGGTGAAAATCACTATCGATGAACCGAGATCCGATCAAGGCAAATGATGCGCCTCGCCCAACACGGTTCTTCGGACTACCCTTAGGTGAACGGTCATATCCGCTCAGCAACCGCCTTCTTCCACATCCTCCCGTTCGGAACAAGCGCCGCGCGCGTAGGCGTTCGGGCCGGCGGTGTCGCAACTTCGTCACATGGACTGGTCCACGGCCCTCACCGGGTTCCGCATGCGGCTGAAGCTGGAGCGTTCGCTGAGCGACCGCACGGTGGAGGCCTACCTGCGCGACGTGCGTCGGCTGGAGCGGTTCGCCGTGGCCATGCGCCCGCCGTTGCCGCCGCATGCCGTCAGTTTGGAGGTGCTGCAACTTTTCGTGACCGAAGTGGCCAAGGCGGGTCTGGAGCCCACGAGCCAGGCGCGCATGATCAGCGCCATCCGCAGCTTCTACCGCGGGCTGCACCGCGAAAAGGCCATCACCCAGGACCCCACCGAACTGTTGGAGAGCCCGCGCACCGGCCGCAAGCTGCCGGTGTTCCTGACCGTGGAGGAGATCGACCGCATGGTGGCGGCGATCGACATGTCGAAGCCGCTGGCCCACCGCGACCGGGCGATGATCGAGGTGCTATACGGCTGCGGCCTGCGCGTGAGCGAGCTGTGCGGCCTGCGCATCTCGCGCATCCACGCGAACGAGGGCTTCATCCGCGTGGTGGGCAAGGGCGACAAGGAACGCCTGGTGCCCATCGGAGCGGAGGCGCTCCATCAGGTGGATCTGTATACGCGGCATGAGCGTGTGCACCTGCCCGTGCGCAAGGCCGCGGAGGACACGCTCTTCCTGAACGCGCGCGGCGGCGGTATCTCGCGCGTGGCCGTGTTCCAGCTGGTGAAGCGGCTGGCGGCGCAGGCGGGCATCCGCAAGACCATCGGGCCGCACACGTTCCGGCATTCGTTCGCCACCCACCTGGTCGAGGGCGGTGCCGACCTGCGCGCGGTGCAGGAGATGCTGGGCCACGCCAGCATCACCACCACCGAGATCTACACCCACCTGGACCGCGCGTACCTGCGCAGCAACATCATGCAGTTCCACCCGCGCGCGCGCCACCGCGCAGCGTGATCAGCGCACCACCTGGAAGCGTGCGGTGCCCAGCCGGTGCCCCTGGCGCGTGTCCACACGCAGCAGGTAGTGGCCGGGCGGCACCCCGTTGAGGTCCACCGGCAGATGCACCGCCCCGGCGGCGGGCACCACCTCGCGCCGAACGATCCGCCCGTCGGCCTGAAGGATGTCGATCACCAGGGTCGCCGGATCGTCCACCGAGCAGGCCACGGTGATGCGGTCGCTGGCGGGCACGGGGTAGACATGCAGCGGCGTGGGCTCGGGAACATCAAGCTCGCCCACGCGCACGTTGAGGCTGGTCTTGCCGAAGGCGTACTGCCCCTTCCGCAGCTCGTCGATGATGATGATCCCCGTACCGTTGGTGAGGCTGCCGGCGTTCACGGTCTGCGCGTCGTACACCTCCCACGGGTGCTCCGGGCTGGGGCGGTGGAGCAGACAGATGCCCGTTTCGTCGCCGTTGAGCAGCTCGATGTCGAGGTGCGTGGGCGTATTGCCGAAATACTGCAGGCGGCCGGTGAGGTGCAGGCCTTCGGGCCACAGGCCGTCCACGTTCCAGTAGTGCGTATTGCTCACGGCGAGCACATCGGCCCCGAGCACATCACCGGCTGCGGCCCACACGTGCTCGATGCGCAGCAGGGTGGTATCGGGTACGGCCACCCCGCTGAGGCGGAAGTCCACATGGGGCAGAAGCACGTTGTTCACGGTCTGGCCGGGGATGAGCGTTCGCTCGTGGTCCAGCCGTGCCTGGTTGAGGCGCTGATAGCGGTTGAGCACCACCATCACCGGCTGGAACGGTGCCTGCACCTGGGCCGTGCCACTCTCCCCGCCGGCCATGATGCGGTGCTCGCTCGTGGTACCGTCGGGTGCGATCAGCGTCAGGTCCAAGGGCACCTGCTCGTGGTAGCTGTCCGCGCCGCGCAGCTTCTGGTCCAGCACCAGGTCCACCGTCCACTCGCCGCCGTTATCCGTGGCCTGCCAGGAGCGCACCTCGAACACGCTGTAGCCGGGTTGGAAGACCCAGGCATCGAAGAAGGGATCGAGGTCCATGCCGGTGGCCGCTTCAAGGCGGTCCTTGAAGTCATCGGCGTCCATGGTGGTGTAGGCGTACTGCTCCTGGATGGTGCGCGTGGCCTGACGGAAGAGCGAATCACCGAGGTAGCCGCGCAGGTTGTGCATCACCGCGGCGCCCTTGTAGTAGGTGTGGGAGCCATAGATGTAGGGGTCGGGCATGGGCGAGAGGGGCTGGTAGCCGCCATCGTTGATATGGGCCTGGCGCAGGATGTAGAGCAGGTTGTCCTTGAGCGTGTTGCGGAAAGCCTCGGGGCCGTCCTGCCACTCCACCAACAAGTGGCCACTGTATTCGGCCGGGCCTTCCTTCAGCCACATGTGGTTGTGCACGTGGGGCGTGACCATGTTGCCCCACCACTGGTGGCCCAGCTCGTGCGCCAGCAGGTCGCGGTTGGCGTCCACGGTCTGGCTCACCATGCTCTGCGGGTAGGCGATGTTGGTGGGGATCTCCAGTGCGCCCTGGGTGGTGAGGACATATCCCACGCGGTCGAAGGGATGGGGACC
>CAYXKE010000027.1:0-23389 GCA_964464935.1 uncultured Chryseobacterium sp. | reverse complement strand
CCAGTGCGCCCTGGGTGGTGAGGACATATCCCACGCGGTCGAAGGGATGGGGACCGTACCAGAACTCACAGGCATCGATGGCATCGGGCAGATCGGCGAAGCGAGTCACCATGGCACTGAGGTTGGCGGGCTTCGCATGGAGGTCCACGGGCACCGGGCCGTGGGCACTGTTATGCACGTAGCTGTGGGTGTCGTACGGTCCCACGGCGATGGCGCTGAGGTGGGTGGTGATGGGCTGCGGCATGGCGTACGAGCGCACCACGGTGTCGCCACCCAGCTGCACTTCCCCGAGGAAGTCGCCCTGTCCCATGAGCCTGCGGCCGTCGGCGCTCTTCACGTGGTAGGTGTAGGTGGCGCGCTCCACGAAGCTGTCGAAGCACGGGTACCAGACCTTGCCGAAATTGGGCGGGATGGTGCTGATGCCGATGCCCAGGTTGTAGATGTAGTCCGCGGCGAAGATGAAGCCGCCCCATTCGGGATCCTTGTGCGGATGGCCGTGGTAGTGCACGGTGATGCTCGTCTCCTCGTCCACGGCCAGGGGCGGGTCGAGGGTCACGGTGAGGAATTCGCCGTCGTGCGTGAATTCCATGGGGCCGTCCGGACCGACGACCGAGTCGACCGTGAGCTGCAGCAGGTCGAAGACGATCTCCTCGGCGTCGGGCTGCAGGGCCTTGAGGGTGATGGTGGTGTGGCCGGCGATGGTCTGCCCGGCGTAGTCGGTCACATCCAGGTGGATGTCGTAGTGCAGGATGTCGTGCACCTCACTGCGGGCGATGGTCTCATCGATCTGCGCGCGCTGGCCCTGGGTGAGGGGGACGAACGGGGCCGTCTGGCCATGGTGGAAGTGACAGCCGTAGGGCTGGGGCTGGGCCAGTGCGGCCAGTGGCAGGCCGGCCAGGAGAAGGAGAGTGCGCACACGCATGGCAGGGTTTCGGTAGGGCACCGAAACTACAACAGGCCACCGAGCACGGGCGACCGGAAAAAAAGCGCGGGCCGTGCGGCCCGCGCCCTGTTCCTTGGATCCCGAAAAGGTCACCCGATCTGGATCGTGCGGGTCTGCGGCGTGCTGGGCTCGGCCTTGGGCAGGGTGAGCTTCAGCACCCCATCGGTCTGGTCGGCCTTGATCTGGTCGGCCACCACCGACTTCGGCAGCACGAAGCTGCGTTCGAAGCTGGAGCGGCTGAACTCGCGGCGGGTCCAGCGGCCCTTCTCCCCTTCGGTGTGCTCGGAACTTTGCTCGCCCCGCACAGTGAGGGTGTTGCCGTTGAGCTCCACGGTCAGCTGGTCCTTGGTGAAGCCCGGCACCTCCAGCTCAAGCAGGAAGTCGTCCGCGCGCTCCATGATGTTCACACGCGGCGTGTGCTCCCAGGTCATGTCCGGGAACGTGCTGAAGAACCGGGAGAAGCTGGGGCCGAAGATCTCGCTGGCCAGGCGGTCCACCGGCGTGGTGGCCACGGCCGGCGAACGGTGTTTCATCAGGTTCATCGCGTTGATACGTTTTTTGGTTATTGCGCCATCGGCGATCCAAAACAATGCCAACACCGTACCGTGATGAATGCCGTTCATCATTCCGGACATCCTGTCGGGCTGATGGTCATCATTGACGCAGGCATATCCGTTCCGGACAGGGATCCCTGCCCATAAAAACACCGGCCCCGCTGCGGTGAGCGGGGCCGGCACAAGTCGCTTGGTATGTAGATCAGTGCACCACGCGATCGAGGCTCACCACCACCCCGGCCAGGCGCACGGCGTCCCAGATGCGGTCCTCGGCGGTGCCCAGGCCCACCAGCGAGGCTTCGTGGCTCTTCACGCATTGCTCGCAGCCGTTCACCGCGCTCACGGCGAGGCTCATCAGCTCGAAGAACTCCTTGCCGGTGGCGGGGCTCATCATGATGTTCATGCGCAGCCCCATGCGCATCTCCTCGTACTTGGGCTTGCCCACGAAGTGGCGGAAGCGGTAGGTGACGTTGTTGCAGGCCAGCAGCGATGCGCAGGCCACGGCCTCGGCGATCTCTTCCGCGGTGGCGCCGGCCTCGGCAGCCAGCTGGCGGAAGTGCGCCATCAGCACGGCGTTCTTCTGATTGGCGGCCACGCTCAGGGCCAGCAGGCTGGTGCCCTTGGCGTCGATGTGGGCGCTCTTCAGCACGGCCTTCAGGTTCATCTTCAGGTCGCGCATATAGCGGCTCTCCGTGGCACCAAGCAGGTCCAGGGCCACGCCCGCATGATCGGCCGGCAGGGCCAGTTCCTCCAGCAGGCCGGTCACGGCCTCGTCTCGGATGATCGTCTCCATAGGTCTTTGTCTTTTCAGGTTGAACAGGTCTCGGCGGCACGTGCGTTGGGCGATGACCGCCCCGGATATGCGAACGGGGAGGACGTGCACCGCCCTCCCCGTCCGTGTGGTCCGTGCTTAGTTGAGGGTGGCCTCGCCCTTGGTCCAGTTGCAGGGGCAGAGCTCGTCGGTCTGCAGGGCGTCGAGCACGCGGAGCACCTCGTCCACGTTGCGGCCCACGTTCAGGTCATAGGCGCTCACCCAGCGGATGATGCCATCGGGGTCGATGATATAGGTGACGCGGTAGGCCACTTTCTCATCGGCGGTGAGGATGCCCAGCTCCTCGGCCAGGCTCTTGCTGGTATCGGCCAGCATCGGGAACTTCAGGTCGCGTAGGTCGGCGTGGTCCTTGCGCCAGGCCAGGTGCACGAACTCGCTGTCGGTGCTGGCGCCGATCACCTGCGTGTTGCGATCCTTGAACTCGCCCACGGCCTTGTTGAAGCCGGCGATCTCGGTGGGGCACACGAAAGTGAAGTCCTTCGGCCACCAGAACATGACGGTCCACTGGCCGGGCTTGTTGGTGAGGTCGTCGCTGGTGATCTCAGCGAACTCCTTGCCTTTCTCGAGGCTCACCACAGCGGTCTTGCGGAATACAGGAAAGCGGGAACCCAGTCCCACGAAACGTTGCTGGCCCATCTGTGCGGTGGCTTTGGTCTCGTTCGGCATGTTGTCGATCTTGTTTTAGGTTTTACTGTATGTTCTTCTCTGGTGGCCAAGGGCATCTGCCCTGTACCACCCGTTTTTCACCGGTCCTGGAAGGTCGTTCCGCCCAGGTCTTGACAAAGTTCGGCACGCTGCGGGCGGGCCATAATGACACCGATCAGTTCAGCTTTCGAACGGCAAGCCGGTTGGAACGGCCGCAAAGGTCGTGACCCGACGACCATTTGGCAAACTGATAGTTTAAATAGGGCAATAGGCAAAACCTATTGCCCGATCGCCCTAACCGAGCCACTCGTTCACCGCGCGTTGGATGCGGGTGTTGATGTCGGCCGTGGGGGCGGGCACGAAGGCGCGGCCGGTGATGCGCTCATAGAGCTCCACATAGCGGTCCGTAACCCGCTGCACGAAGGCGTCGTCCATCTCGGGCACCAGCTGGCCGGGAAGCCCCATGAAGCCGCCGGCGATGAGCCACTCCCGCACGAACTCCTTGCTGAGCTGCTTCTGGCGTTCGCCGCGGGCCTGGCGCTCGGCGTAGCCCTCGGCGTGGAAGTAGCGTGAGCTGTCGGGGGTATGCACCTCATCGATCAGCAGCACGCGGCCATCGGGCGCGCGCCCGAACTCGTACTTGGTGTCCACCAGCAGCAGCCCGCGCTCGGCGGCGATGCGGGTGCCGGCGTGGAACAGGTCCAAGGCGTATCGGCACATGGTCTCCCACTCCTGCGGGGTGCAGAGGCCGCGCTCCAGGATCTGCCCGGGGGTGATGTCCTCATCGTGCCCTTGGTCGGCCTTGGTGCTGGGCGTGATCAGGGGTGTGGGGAAGCGGTCGTTCTCGCGCAGGCCTTCGGGCAGCGGGGCGCCGCACAGCACCCGGTCGCCGGCCTGATAGCGGCGCCAGGCGTGGCCGGCCAGATAGCCGCGAACCACCATCTCCACCTTGATCGGAGAGCAGGCCACTCCGGCCACCACGTTGGGGTCGGGCGTGGCGGTGGCCCAGTTGGGTGCCACGCTGGCGGTGGCCTGCAGCATGTGCCAGCTCAACTGGCTCAGCACCTGGCCCTTGTGGGGGATCCCGCGGGGCAGGATCACGTCGAAGGCGCTGATGCGGTCACTGGCCACCAGCATGATGCGCCCATCGGCCAGGGTGTAGACGTCGCGCACCTTGCCGTGGTACACGTGGGTGATCAACGGATGCTGGATGGTGGAACGTTGGAGCGTGCCGGGAAGCATGTGCGAATGGTCGATGTGGTGTGGCGCCCTATCTCTTGTCCTCTTTCTCCTCCAATTGCTTGAAGGCGCCCAGCACGCGGGTCACCAGCTCGTGACGGATGATGTCCTTCTCATCGAGCCGGACGATGGTGATGCCGGGCACGTTCTCCAGGATACCCAGTGCGGGCATCAGTCCGCTGGGCTGCCGGTCGGGCAGGTCCACCTGGGTCACATCACCGGTGACGACGAACTTGGCGTTGCGCCCCATGCGGGTGAGGAACATCTTGAGCTGGGGCAGGGTGGCGTTCTGGGCTTCGTCGAGGATCACGAAGGCATGGTCGAGCGTGCGGCCGCGCATGAAGGCCAGCGGGGCGATCTGGATCACGCCTTCGTCGAGGTACTGGTTGAGCCGCCCGATGGGGATCATATCCTTGAGTGCATCGTACAGCGGCTGCAGGTAGGGGTCGAGCTTCTCGCGCAGATCGCCGGGCAGGAAGCCGAGGCTTTCGCCGGCCTCCACCGCGGGGCGGGTGAGGATGATGCGACGCACGCGGCGTTGCTTCAACGCCTGGACGGCCAGGGCCACCGCCGTGTAGGTCTTGCCGGTGCCGGCAGGGCCGATGGCGAACACCATGTCGCTCTCGCCCACGGCCTGCACCAGGCGCTCCTGGTTGGGGGTGCGCGCCTTCACCCGCAGGCCTGAATTGCCGTACACCAGCACACTGTCGGCATCGGGGTCGGCCGCGCCGCGCTCACCGGTGCCCATGATGTCGTCCAGCACCTTGCGGGGCAGCTCGCTGTAGCGCACCACGTGCTCCACCAGCTGAGCGAACCGCTCGGCGAAGACATCGATGTCGGCAATGGCACCGGTGACCTTCAGGGTGTCGCCCCGGGCCACGATGTTGAGCTTGGGGAAGATCCCGCGGATGATGCGCAGGTTGGCGTCGTTGGCGCCGAGCACGTCGACCGGGTCGGCGCCCTCAATGATGATGGTACGTTCGCTCAAAGGGAACTTCGCGTTGTTGATACTTTCCCGCCCAGGGCGCCGGGCGCCCTCGATAGCTTTGGCCGCCGAAGGTAGTACGTGGAGGCAGCCATGGCGATCATTACGCTCACATCGGACATGGGCACCAAGGACCATTACGTGGCGGCGGTGAAGGGCGCCATCATCACCCAGTACCCCGAGGCGCGGATCGTGGACATCAGCCACTCCATCTCCCCCTTCTCCAACGGCCAGGCGGCCTTCGTGCTGCGGAACGCATACCCCGAATTCCCCAAGGGAACGGTCCACATCATCGGGGTGAACCCCGAGACCGACGGCCAGACCCCGCACATGGTGGTGCGCCACAACGGCCACTACTTCGTGGGCGCCGACAACGGCATCTTCTCCCTGCTCTTCGATGGCCAACCGCATGAGGCCTTCGAGCTGACCATGAAGCTCGATGACGACTTCGCCACCTTCCCCACCAAGAGCGTGTTCGTGAAGGCCGCGTGCCACATCGCCCGCGGCGGCACGCCCGAGGTGATCGGCCGGAAGGTGACCCACGTGCGCGAGCAGATCGGCTTCCGCCCTGCGGTCGACGCGCAGAGCATCCGCGGCAAGGTGATGTACGTGGACAGCTATGGCAACCTGATGACGAACATCCCCGAAGGCCTCTTCAAGGAGGTGGGGCGGGGCCGCCCCTTCCGCATCACCTTCGGGCGCACGGACGACGACATCACGCGCATCTCCAAGGGCTACGCCGATGTGCCCCCCGGCGACCCCGTGGCCTTCTTCAACGCCAACCGCCTGCTGGAGGTGGCCATCAACAAGGGCGCCACGGGAGCGGGTGGGGGGGCCGCCCAGCTTTTCGGCCTGCGCGAGGAGGATCCCGTGCGGATCGATTTCGCCCCGCGTGACCAAGCTTGATCGATGGTGGTCCGGGTGGTGAAAATGACCTTCCAGCCGCAACAGGTGGAGCGGTTCCGCACCCTGTTCGAAGGCTGGGGACCGCGCATCCGCTCCTTCCCCGGCTGCCGCCACCTGGAGCTGCTGCAGGACGTGGACGCGCCGCACATCTTCTTCACCTACAGCCACTGGGACGGTCCGGCGGACCTGGAGGCCTACCGCCACAGTGCGGTGTTCGCCGAGGTGTGGCCCACGGTGAAGGCCCTGTTCGCCGCGCGCGCCGAGGCCTGGACCGTGGACCGCGCGGCCCTGCTGCCCTGAGCGGCCTCCGCCCCATTCCACGCACTGGCGTCACGGCCCGTTTATTGCGATCTTTACCACATGACCCGATCGTTGTTCATCCCCTTGGTATTGGCCGCGGCGCCCCTCTTCGCGCAGAACGATGCCCACTCCCACCTGGAGCGGGCCCGCGAGGCGTACGCCCGGCAGGATTGGGAGACCGCCCTGGCCCACGCGGACAGCGCGGTTAGCATGGACCGGACCCTGCCCGGTGCGTACAAGTTGCGCGGCGACATCAAGCAGCGCCGCAGCGACATGCACGGGGCGCTGATGGACTACACCGTGGCCGAGCGGTTGGACGACCAGGACCCGCGCCTGTACGTGAGCCGATCGGCCCTGTACGTGACCGAAGGCCGGCTCAAGGAGGCCTTCCGCGACACCGACCGCGCCCTGAAGCTGAGCCCCAATGACCCCGACGCGCTCTACAACCGGGCCTGTGCCAGCTATATGGCCCGCGACAACGATGCCGCCCTGTACGATCTGGACCGGGCCATCGCCGCCCGAGCCGACCACCCGGAGGCCCTCTTCCTGCGCGGGGTGGTGAAGGGCGAGCTCTTCAAGGAGGAGTCCGGCCTGGCAGATGTGCGGCGGGCCATGGAGTTGAAGCCCGATCTGCCCGATGCCCGGATCAGTGCGGCGATCCTGCTGTTCGAACTGAAGCGCTTCGAGGAGGCCATCACCGCCTTCACCGAGTTGATCGAGGCCGGCGAAAGCCTGGCCGAGGCCTATTACTACCGCGCCGACAGCCACTACAACCTGAAGAACAAGGAGACTGCCTGCGTGGACTGGCGGCGCAGCGCCGAGCTGGGCGACCGCGATGCCACCTACATCGTGAAGAACTATTGCATGACCGACGCGGACAAGATCCCCAAGAAGCCCAGCCGCAAACGGTCGCAGATGCGGATCGAGTTCTGACCGCACCACTTTGAGCTTCGCCCCGCGTCATGCAGGGAATGGTGCATGGGCACCCTTCCCCCCTGCCTATCTTGGCGCCCGCTTTTCGGCATGTTCGCGCTCATCGGCAAGGAGATCCGCAGCTTTCTCGGTTCGTTGATCGGCCACATCGTGGTGGTGGTCTTCCTGCTGCTCACGGGCCTGTTCCTGTGGCTGTTCGAAGGGAACCTCCTGGATATGGGCTACGCGGACCTGGGCCCCCTGTTCATGATCGCCCCCTGGGTGTTCCTGTTCCTGGTACCGGCCGTGACCATGCGCAGCTTCAGTGAGGAGCGCCGCACCGGCACCATCGAGATCCTGCTCACCAAGCCGCTCACCGAAATGCAGGTGGTGCTGGCCAAATACCTCGCCGCCGTGGCCCTGGTGGTGTTCGCCCTGCTGCCCACCACCGTGTACTGGTGGAGCCTGGGTGAACTGAGCATGCCCGGTGTGCCGCTGGACAACGGAGGGATCATGGGTTCCTACCTGGGGCTGCTGTTCCTGGCCGGCTGCTTCGCCGCCATCGGCGTGTTCGCCTCATCCATCACCGACAACCAGATCGTGGCATTCCTCATCGCGGTGTTCATCTGCTTCATCCTCCACACGGGCCTGGACATGCTGGCCAGTTTCGAGGCCATGGGCAAGTGGGAGGCGCCGATCAAGGCCATGGGCATCGCCGCCCACTACGAGAGCATGGGCCGGGGGGTGATCGACCTGCGCGATGTGCTCTACTTCCTGGGCACCATCACCGTGTTCCTCCTCCTGACCCGCACCGTGTTGCAAAGCCGTACCTGGTGATGAGCGACCGATCCACGGAACCCACCACCCGCACGCGGAGCAGGCGCATGGGCGACCTGCTGGAACTGGGCGTGGGCGTGGGCATCGTGCTGCTGGTGATCTTCATCGGCTCCTTCCTGCGGGTGCGCGCCGACCTCACCAGTGAAAAGCGCTACACCCTGCGCGAGGCCACCAGGGAGCTCGTGGCAGGGCTCGAGGACATCGTGTACGTGAAGGTGTACCTGCACGGTGAGCTGCCCGCCGACCTGAAGCAGCTGGAACGCGCCACCCGCGATCTGCTGGACGAGATGCGGGTGATCGCACCGGACCAGATCCAGTACACCTTCGTGGACCCCAGCGACCAGCCCGATGACCAGACCCGGCTGAAGGTGTACGACGATCTGCAGACGCAGGGCCTGCGCTACACCAGCATCCGCCTGCGCGGCCAGGGTTCGGTGACCGAGAAGATCATCTTCCCCGGGGCGCTGGTGACCTACCGCGACAAAACCGTGCCCGTGCAGCTGCTGAAGACCCAGCTCCGCGCCGCCGATCCGCGCATCGTGAACCGTTCCATCAACAACCTGGAGTACGAGTTCGCCAGCGCCATCCGGCAGGCGATGACCATCAACAAGCCCCGCATCGCCTTCCTGGAAGGCCATGGTGAGCTGCCGCCGCTGGCCGTGGCCGACATCACCAAGGCCCTGAGCGAACAGTACCACGTGGGCCGCGTACGGATCGATGACCAGATCGACGCGCTGAGCGACCCGAACCCGGCCGGCCCCTACCGCCTGAACAAGTACGAGGCCCTGATCATCGCCAAGCCCGACAGCACCTTCAGCCAACGCGACCGGTATGTGATCGACCAGTTCATCATGAACGGCGGCAAGGTGCTGTGGCTGGTGGACGCGATGAACGCCCACCTGGACAGCCTGCGCCGCAATCAGATGTCCATGGCCACGCCGCTGCCGCTGAATATCGACGACCTGCTGTTCCACTATGGGGTACGCATCAACAAGGACCTGCTGCTGGACAAAAGCTGTGCACCGATCGAGTTCTTCGCCCAGCCCTACGGCAACCAGCCGGAGCTGAAGCGCTTCCCCTGGTACTTCGAGCCGGTGCTCATCCCCGAGAGCGACCACCCGATCGTGAGCAACATCGACCCGGTGCACACGCGGTTCACCAGCACCATCGACACGGTGGGCGGGCCGGAGATCCGCAAGACGGTGCTGCTGGCCAGTTCACCCTATTCGCGCATCATGCGCAGCCCGGTGCGGATCAGTCTGGGCATCGTGGAGATCGACCTGGGGCTGGAAAAGAACGCCACGCCCCACCGGCCCGTGGCCGTGCTGCTGGAAGGCGCCTTCACCTCGGCCTTCACCGACCGCCTGCCGCCCGAGTTCACGAACGACCCCAGCGTGGCCTACCGCGAGAAAGGGCGGCGCACCGCCATGATCGTGGTCTCCGACGGCGACGTGATCGCCAACCGCGTGGCGCCGGACGGAAGCATGTACTACATGCTGGGCTTCGACCGCTACGCCAACAGCAAGATCTACGGCAACCGCGAGCTGATCGTGAACGCCATGAACTATCTGCTGGACGACCAGAGCCTGATCAGCATCCGTTCGCGCGCCATCACCCTGCGCCAGTTGGACCCCGAGCGCACGGTGCGTGAGCGCGAGCGGTGGCAATTGTTCAACATCGTCGCTCCCATCCTTCTATCCCTGCTGGCCGGCACCGCCGTGTACCTGGTGCGCCGGCGCAGGAACAGGCCCTCCGCATGAACCGACGCATTCTCCTCATCATCGCCCTGGCCCTGCTGGCCGGCCTGGCCTGGTGGCTCTCCCAGCATCGCGGCCCCACCACCCTGGACCGTCATCTGAGCGATTTCATGATCGCGGACACGAGCAGGGTGGATCGCATCTTCATCGCCGACCATGAAGGCCGCACGATCGACCTGCGTCGCCGCGCTGATGGCACCTGGTCCCTGAACGGCACGCTCACCGCCAAGCAGCACGCCGTGGAACTGCTGCTGCGCACCTTCCTGCGGATCGAAGTGAAGGCGCCGGTGGGACGCAACGCCGAAGCCACCGTGTTGCGCAACCTGGCCACCTCGGGTGTGCAGGTGGAGATCTACACCGGCGGCCGGAAGCCGGAGAAAGTGTGGATCGTGGGCCACGGGAGCAAGGACCACCTCGGCACCTACATGCTGCTGGAGAAGCCGGGCGTGGGGCGCAGCAGCCGCCCGTTCATCATGGGCATGAGCGCCTTCACCGGTGTGCTCAACACCCGCTTCCACACCGACCTGGACGAATGGCGCGAGAACCGCGTGACCCCGAAGGGTGGTGACCTGTTGCTGGCCAAGGTGCGCATGGAGCGCACGGGCATGCCGGGGCGGTCGTATGAATTGGAGCAGCCGCAGCCCGGCCGTTACCGCCTGATGGACCTGCAGGGCCGCGAGATCGCCTTTGACTCCGTGCTGGTGCGGGGCTACCTCACCGGTTTCGATGACCTGCACTTCGAACACATTGTGCGGACCATGACGGCCGAAGAGCGCGACACCCTGTTCGCCCGCACGGCCGACCACCTGCTGGACCTGACCTGGCGCGACGGCCGCACCGACCGCCTGCGCTTCTGGTACCTGCCCCCACCGGACGCCAACACCATGTACAACACCGACCGCATGTACGCGCAGGTGCAGGACACCCTGCTGGTGGTGGTGCAGCGCAGCAACTTCGACCCCGTGCTGGCGCCGCGCGAACTGCTGCAGGAGTGAGCCCCGGGAGGTCGGCCGATCTGTGGATAAACGGCCTTCCGTGTTGATAAGTCCGGGCGTGGCCCCAAGTGCCCCCGGCTACCTTTGCCGGACCCATAAAACGGACCATCCTTCGATGAAATTCATCGTTTCCAGCGGTGCCCTGCTGAAGCAGCTCCAACTGCTGCAGGGCGTGCTCGCCAGCAGCAACACGCTGCCCATCCTGGACAACTTCCTCTTCGAGCTCGACGGCAAGGACCTGACCCTCACCGCCAGCGATCTGGAGACCACCATCACCTCCACCATGGCCGTGGAGTCCAAGGAGAAGGGCAGCGTGGCCATCCCCGCCAAACTGCTGCTGGACACCCTGAAGACCTTCCCCGAGGAGCCGCTGACCTTCCTGGTGGACACCAAGCACCACGGGGTGGAGATCAGCAACAACCACGGCAAGTACAAGATGACCGGCTTCAGCGGCTCGGAGTTCCCCAAGAGCCCCGTCCTGGAGGACGCCACCACCCTCACGCTGCCCGCCGGCACCCTGGCCACGGCCATCCACAAGACCATCTTCGCCGCCGGCAACGACGACCTGCGCCCGGTGATGAGCGGCATCTACTTCGAGCTCACCGATGAGGATGTGCGCTTCGTGGCCACCGACGCCCACAAGCTGGTGCGGTACAAGCGCACCGATGTGCAGCCGCCCCGCGCCGCCAGCTTCATCGTGCCCCGCAAACCGCTCAACCTGCTGAAGAACGTGCTGGGGTCCACCAACGCCGATGTGGCCGTGGAGTTCAATGAGAACAACGCCGCCTTCCGCTTCGAGAACACCGTGGTGGTGTGCCGCCTGATCGATGGCAAGTACCCCAACTACGAGGCCGTCATACCGAAGTCCAACCCGAACAAACTCACCATCGACCGCCAGGCCTTCCTGAGCTCCATCCGCCGGGTGAGCATCTTCAGCAACAAGACCACCCACCAGGTGCGCCTCGCCATCAGCGGATCGCAGGTGGCGATCAGTGCCGAGGACCTGGATTTCGCCAACGAGGCCAAAGAAGTGCTCACCTGCTCGTACGAGGGCGAGGACATCACCATCGGCTTCAACTCGCGCTTCCTGCTGGACATGCTGAACAACCTGGACACGGAGACGGTGATCCTGGAGATGAGCGCCCCCAACCGGGCGGGCATCCTGCTGCCGGGCGAGGCCGGTGAAGCCGGTGAGGACATCCTCATGCTGGTGATGCCGGTGATGCTCAACAGCTGATCCGACCTGGCACGCCTTTCGCCGGCCAGCAGTGCGAACCGTCCTGACCGACCATGAAACATCCGCTCCTCCTTGCGCTGCTGCTGCTGCTCTCCGCCAACAAATGCCAACAGAATGGCCCCACCATGGCCGATCTGTTGAACACCCGCTGGCAGTTCCAGACCGTGAACGGCAAGCCGCTCAACCTGCCCGAGGAGGCGGAGCGCCCCTGGCTCCAGCTTACCGATGACGGCGTGCAGGGCTTCGGTGGATGCAACCGCATGATGGGCGGCTACGAGCTGAAGGACGCCGAGCTCAAGTTCCCCGGTCTGGCCACCACGCGCATGTACTGCGAAAGCACACAGGCCACGGAGAACGCGATCACCCAGGCATTGTCGAACGTGGACAACTACACCTTCACGGACGGGGTGCTGACGCTGCGCCAAGGCAACACCGTGCTGGCCACGCTGGTACCCGGTGAAACGAAGGCCGAGTAACGCTCAGTAGTACTCCTCGTCGGAGTACCACGTGTCGGAGGTGGTGCCGGGATCGAGCTCCTGCTCCCGGGCCAATGCCCTGCGCCAGGCCAGTTCTTCATCGTCCACCTCATCCCCGGGATCGAGGTGATAGACGATGCGCATCGGCCGGACCTTCGCGCGGGCGGGCGCCTGCACCGGGACTTCGGGCTCCGCGGGCCCCCCTTCATCATCGTCATCATCCGGCGGGGCCACCGGTACGGGATCGCTCACGGCCGGCGGCACGGTACGGTACATCCCGGCCATGATCACGCCCACCACGGCGCCCCACAGGTGGCTCTCCCAACTGATGCGCGGCACGATGGGAAAGAGGCCCCACACCATGCCGCCATACAGGAACACCACCAGCAGCGAGAGCGCCATGAGCGTGCGCTGGCGGCGGAGCACACCGCTGGTGAAGAGGAAGGCGGCCATGCCGTACACCACGCCGCTGGCGCCGATGTGGTAGTTGGGCCGCGCGCTGATCCACACCCACAGCCCGGTGAGGAGCCAGCTGGCCAGCGCCACCCGGCCGGCCGTACGCGGGTAGAAGTACATGAGCGCCCAGCCCAGCACGAACACGGGTACGGAATTATTGAACAGGTGCTTGAGGTCGCCGTGGATGAATGGCGCGGTGACGATGCCGATGAGGCCATGCCATTCGCGCGGCAGGATCCCGTAGCGGGCCAGGTCGAGATGGAGCCCGCGGTCAAGCAGGAACACCGCCCAAAGCACCACCACCGCCAGCGCCGGGAGGATGGCCGCCGTACGCATGCGCCGTTGCGGATCGGCCACGGGTGCGGATGCGGGCGTCATGCCCCGAAGTTGGGCAAAAGATCGGCCGTGTCCTCCGCCGACGGCCAACGTCGCCCGCACATAACTTGCGGCTCATCATGCGCAAACACCTGCTGATCCTGCTCCCTTCATTGATCGTGGCCGGATGCATCCTGGGCCGTTCCACGCCCCCTCAGGACGAAGCCCCCAGCGCGGCGTCGGTGGGCAGCCCCGATGATGTGAGCCCCCTGGCGGCGCTGATGCGGCGCATGGCCGATCACGTGGATTCGGTGAAGGTGGGCCTGACCCATGGCGGTGAGCTGCCGCCCGTGCCCGAAGGGGTCCAGGACCTGCTCACGGCCACGCCCACGCAGGGCATGCACATCGACCCGATCACCTTTCCCACCTTCGGCCGGGACTACCTGCTCAAGCTCGACGAGCTGTACGCCGCACCGGTGGAGGGCCGGACCCGGGCCTTCAACGCGCTGGTGCAGAGCTGTGCCAACTGCCACACCACGCACTGCCCGGGCCCGCTGATGCGCATCAAGAAGATGTACGCACCGGTGGAATAGCACCGCGGAACTATCGGCCGTGGCCCGCCACCCGACCACCGGGTGTGCGATGACCGCCGGGATAGAAGGCCCCCGTGCGCACCTGCACCGCCTGCAGGAACCCGATCACGTCGATGGACGGCCAGCTCCGGGCGGCGCGCAACACCAGTTCGGCCGTGGCCTCGGCATCGTTGCCGGCGCGGTGGTGCACCAGCCCGATCCCGTGCAGGTCGCACATGGCCCGCAGGCCATAGGATCGGTGCCCGGGCCATACACGCCGCGCCATGCTCACGCTGCAGAAGTAGCGGAACGAGGGGTGCGCCAAGCCCTGGCTGGCCAGCGTGCTCCGCAGTACCGTCATGTCGAAGGCGGCGTTGTGGGCCACCACCACGGAGCCGTCGAGGAAGGGGACCACCTCGTCCCAGATCTCCCGCCAGCGCGGCGCATCGGCCACCTGCTCGGGCCGGATGCCATGCACGGCCACGTTGTACGGACTGAAGTAGGGCCACTGCGGCGGCTTGATGAGCCAGTTGCGCACCTCGCGCACCACCCCATCGCGCACCACCGCGATCCCCAGCTCACAGGGACTGTCGGGACTGGACGTCGCCGTCTCGAAGTCGAGCGCGATCAGGTCCATCGTCAGAGCTTCACCACCTCGGCATCGGCCAGCGCCTTGTAGAGCTTGTGTGCCGTGGCCTCACTGATGTTCACCAGCGGCAGGCGCATGGTGTCGCCGCAGATGCCGAGCACCTTCAGCGCATGCTTGATGCCCCCGGGATTGCCTTCCGCGAACAGCCCGGCGATCACCTCGATCAGGCGCAGGTGCTCCCGGCGTGCGGTGGGCAGGTCGCCGTCAAGGGCGGCATGCACCAGCGTGGCGAATTCCTGCGGCAGGGCGTTGCCCACCACACTGATGACGCCCTCCCCCCCCATGGCGATGATGGGCAGCGTGAGCGCATCGTCACCACTGATCACCATGAAGTCCTTGGGCCGGTGCTTCAGGACCTTGCCGATCTGGTCCAGGTCGCCGCTGGCCTCCTTGATGGCGATGATGTTCTTGAAGTCGCGCGCCAGGCGGAGCGTGGTGTCGGCGGTGATGTTGCTGCCGGTGCGGCCGGGCACGTTGTACAGGATGATGGGCCTTAGCGCCACCTGCGCAATGGCCTTGTAGTGCTGATAGATGCCTTCCTGGGTGGGCTTGTTGTAGTACGGGCTCACGCTCAGGATGGCATCCACGCCGTCCATCTCGAAGCTGTTGAGCGCGGCGATAACCTCAGCGGTGTTGTTCCCCCCCACGCCCAGCACCACGGGCACGCGATTGCGTACGAAGGCGATGGTCTGGGCCAGCAGCTCATGCTTCTCCTCCTTGGTGAGGGTCACGCTTTCGCCGGTGGTGCCCATGCTCACCACGAAGTCCACCCCACCGGCGATCTGGTGGTCGATGAGCTTTTCCAGACCGGCGTAGTCGATGCCGCCGTTGGGCCGGAAGGGGGTTACGAGGGCGACACCGAGGCCGCGGAAACGGTTGTCCATGCGATGCGATGTTGCGGGTTCGATCAGTTCAGTACGTGCTCAACGCGGCGGTTCACCATCAGCAGGTAATGGTGCACCTGCTGGATCAACTGGGGCAGGCTGTTGGCGCCGGCCATGTCGATCATCATGTCGAGGATGTGCTTGTTGCCATCACTGAGGCGGCCCACTTTGAAGCGGGAGCGGCTCCGGGCCATGACGTATTGCACGGGCAGGCGGTCCGTGAGGGTGAGATCGATGATGATGTCGTACTCCTCGGCCATGAAGTTCTGCACGGTGTTGCCCTGCGGGATGCGGTACCAGTTGAGGTCCTTGCGGCACAGTGCTTCGAAGTTGAGGCGGGGGTGCAGGAAGTGGGGCAGCTCCTTCTCATCGGTGAATCCCAAGGCCATCACCTGGGCGATGCCGAGCTCCTCCTTGATGCGCTTCACGTAGTTGCGCACATGCATGTGGGTGGCCTCATCGTCGGCCAGGTACACGATGCCCACCTTCCGGGCATCGGCCAGGTTGCGCGCCACGGGCCGGCGCTGGGGCATGAGCTCCCGACGCAGGCGGCGCATGCCCATCCACTCCTTGATGCGGTCCAGCAATTTCATCCTTCGATCATCCGCATGAATTCGTCCTCGTCGATCACCGGCACGTTCAACTGTTCGGCCTTGGCCCGTTTGGCCGGCCCCATGTCGGCACCGGCCACCACATAGCTGGTCTTGCTGCTGATGGACCCGCTCACCTTGCCGCCGTTGCGTTCGATGGCCTCCTTGATGCCGTCGCGGCTGAAGTTCCGGAACACGCCCGACACCACGAATGTGCGGCCTTTGAGCCGATCGCCCACCGCCTTCACCTCGGCGGGGTCCAGCGCCATGCGCAAGCCTTGCGCCCGCAGGCGTTCCACGGTGTGGCGGTTGCCTTCCACCGCAAAGAAGTCGAGGATGCTCTCGGCCAGCACGGGCCCCACCTCATCGATGGCGGTGAGCTCGTTCCGGGTCATGTTCATCAACCGGTCCATGCTCCCCACGGCACGCGCCAGCTTGCGGGCCACGGTCTCGCCCACGTGGCGGATGCCGATGGCGAACAACACCCGCTCGAACGAGACCGCCCGGCTGCGGGCGATCCCATCGATCACCAGCTGGGCGCTGCGGTCGCCCCAGCCCTTGCCCAGGGCCAGGAGCTGTTCCTTGGTGAGGTCGTACAGATCGGCCACGTTGCGCACCAGCCCGGCCTGGAACAGCACGGCCACGGTTTCGCCGCCCAAGCCCTCGATGTCCATGGCCTTGCGCGACACGAAGTGCTCGATGCGTCCGGTGATCTGTGGCGGGCAGGTGTGCTCGTTGGGGCAATAGTGCTGGGCCTCGCCCTCGAGCCGGATCAGGGGCGTGCCGCACTCGGGGCACACGGTGGGGAACTCCACGGGTGCCGCATCGGGCGGGCGCTTCTCGGTGACCACCCCGACGATCTTGGGGATGATCTCCCCGCCCTTTTCCACCTGCACACTGTCGCCGATGTAGAGGTCGAGCTTGGCGATCTGGTCGGCGTTGTGCAGGCTGGCGCGTTTCACCGTGGTGCCGGCCAGCAAGACAGGCTCCAGGTTGGCCACGGGCGTGATCGCACCGGTGCGGCCCACCTGGTAGGTCACGGCGTGGAGGCGTGTCACCGCCTGCTCCGCCTGGAACTTGAAGGCGATGGCCCAGCGGGGGCTCTTCGCCGTGAGGCCGAGCTCATCCTGGATGTGGATGTCGTCCACCTTGATCACCACACCATCGGTCTCCACCTCCAGTTCGTGGCGGTGCTTGTCCCAATGGTCGATGAAGGCCATGATGCCGTCCAGGTCGCTGGTGCGCTCGATGAAGCGCCGGGCGGGATCGGGCACCTTGAAGCCCCACTCGCCGGCTTTCCGGATGTTCGCATAGTGGCTGCGCGAGGGCAGCTGGTCGCCCTGCAGCGTGTAGATGAAGTTGGTGAGGCCGCGTCGGGCCACCTCCTTCGGGTCCTGCTGCTTCAGCGTGCCGGCGGCGGTGTTGCGCGGGTTGGCATAGCGCTCCTCCCCGGCCCGCTCCCGCTCCTCATTGAGCGCCGCGAAGCGTTCCTTGGTGAAGAGGATCTCACCCCGCGCCTCGAACGATGCCGGGAAATCGCCGCGCAGCAGCAGCGGGATGGCGCGCACGGTGCGCACGTTGGCGGTGATGTCCTCGCCCTTCTCGCCATCGCCGCGCGTCACGCCACGTACCAAGCGACCATGTTCGTAGGTGAGGCTGATCGCCACGCCGTCGTACTTCAACTCCATGGAGTAGGTGACCTGGCCAACGGCCTTCTCCACGCGGCCCACGAACTCGGCCACCTCCTCGCGGCTGTATGCGTTGCTCAACGAGCGCATCGGCCAGCGGTGCTGCACGGTGGGGAAGTTCTTCGTGATGTCGCCGCCCACACGCTGGGTGGGGCTGTTCGGATCGGCCAGATCGGGGAACCGGGCCTCCAGCGCCTCCAGTTCCTTCATCATGAAGTCGAAGGTGCGGTCGTCGATCACGGGATCGGCCAGGACGTAGTACCGGTGGTTGTGGTACTCCAGCTCCCGGGCCAGCTCCTGCATGCGCGCCAAGGCTTTCTCACGGTCGCTCATCGGATGGCGTGAATGAAACGGTGATGACCGCTCAGGTCCTTGCGCACTTCAACGGTGCGGAAACCCATCTCGCGCAGCAGGTCGCCCACGGCCGGTGTATGGCGATAGTGCCCCTCCAGCCAGAGGTGCCCCCCGGAAGGCAGTGCCGCATGGGCCAGCGCACCGAGGCGCCGGTAGTACAGCAGGGGATCGGCATCGTCCACGAAGAGCGCGATGTGCGGCTCGTGCGCGTGCACCTGCACCTGCATGTGGGCCGCTTCGCTGCGCGGCACATAGGGTGGATTGCTCACCACCAGTGCGGTGTCCGCCGGCAGGACGAAGTCCGGGTCGAACACATCGGCCTGTGCCCACTCCACGTCCGCGTCGCACCGACGGCCGTTGCGTTGAGCGATGGCGAGCGCATCCGCGGAAACGTCGATGCCCCTGACCTGCGCCTCCGGGAAGGCCCGCTTCAGTGCGATGGCGATGCAGCCGCTTCCCGTGCCGATGTCCACGATGGTGCCGCGGTACGGCCCGCCTTGTACGATGTGGTCCACCATCTCCTCGGTCTCGGGCCGGGGGATCAATACACCGGGGCCCACCTCCAGGTCCTGCCCATGGAAATGCGCATGCCCCAGCACGTACTGCAACGGTTCGCCGTCGCGGAGTCGGGCGATGGGTGTGTACACGGCGAGGAGTTCGCTCTCGCTCAGGGCCTGGTCGCGGTGCATCTCCAACGCCGCCGCATCGAGGCCCAGGCGCGCCTGGAACACGGTGCGCGCAATGGCCCGTGCCTCGTCCGCGGAGTAGAGCGGCGCGAGCTCGGTGCGGTAAAGGCGGAGCACAGTAGCGATGCGGTTGTCGGCGACGCGCATGGTCAGTGCGCAAAAGTAGCCGCGTGGCCGTGGGGCCGGATGGACCATTTTTGCAGGCCATGTGCGCACACACCCCCTGGATGCAGCGGGCCCTCCAGCTGGCCCGCCTGGGTGCCGGCACCGCCGCCCCGAACCCCCTGGTGGGCGCGGTGCTGGTGCAGGACGGACGCCTCTTGGCCGAGGGGTGGCACAGAACGGCCGGCGGACCGCACGCGGAAGTGGTGTGCCTGCACGCCCATGGCGATGGCCCCGTGCCCCCTGATGCCGTGATGTACGTGACCCTGGAACCCTGTGCGCACCACGGCCGCACGCCACCCTGCGCGGAACTGCTCATCGCACGGGGCGTGAAGCATGTGGTGGTGGCCCACACCGATCCCTTCCCCGAGGTGTCGGGGCGGGGGATCCAGCGTTTGCGCGATGCGGGCATCGAGGTGGTCACCGACGTATGTGCCGATGAAGCGCGCTGGACCAACCGGCGCTTCCTCACCAGCGTGCAGCATGGCCGGCCTTACATCATCCTGAAGTGGGCCCGGAGCGCCGATGGTTTCCTGGACCGTCATCCCCGCCATGAGCGCCGTGTGCAACGGATCAGCGCACCGATCACGGACCAGCTGGTGCACCAATGGCGCGCCGAGGAGCAGGCCATCCTCGTGGGCGGCCGCACGGTGCTCCACGACGATCCCGCGCTGACCGTGCGTCATGTGGCGGGTCGCTCACCCCTGCGCCTGGTGCTCGATCGCACAGGCCGTACGCCTGCAGGTTCTCGTGTGTTCGATGGGGCCGTGCCCACCGTGCTCTTCACCGCCCGCACCCGCACCGACATCACGGTGGAACAGGTCATCGTTCCCCCTGATGGCGATCCATTGGGACCGATGCTGAACGCGTTGCATCAACGCGGTGTGCGGTCCATCCTGGTGGAAGGGGGCGCCGAACTGCTGGGGCACTTCCTGGCGCAGGGTCTGTGGGACGAAGCCCGCGTGATCAACGGTGTGCCGGTGATGGGCAACGGAACACCCGCTCCGGTGATCGGCCCGGCGCCCGTGCGCTGCTTCACCAGTGGCCCGGACCACGTTCATTACCACATCAACCCCGCATCGCCGGCCTCCGGCACCACCCCCCTTCCCGCATGGCCTTGGTGATCGCGGCCGCCTTCTTCATGGCGGTGCTCTTCCTGTTGTTCAAGGTGTTCGCGCACCGCCATGTGCCGCTTCTCCCGGCCATCGTGGTCAACTATGTGGTGGCCTTCATCTGCGGCAGCCTGGTGGCCCCGCCGTGGCAGGCGGGCGATCTCTCCACCCTGTGGATCCCCGCGGCCGCATTGGGTTTCCTCTTCGTCACGCTCTTCATGCTCACCGGTCTCAGCACCCGGCGCGCGGGCGTGGCCGCCACCACCGTGGCCAGCAAGATGAGCCTCGTGCTTACCGTGCTCTTCGCCGTGATGGTGTATGGTGATCGTCCGGGGCTGCCGGGTTGGATCGGCATCGCACTGGCCTTGGTGGGCGTGGTGCTCACCGCTCCGCGATCGGGCTCCACCGAAGGTGCGCGCAACGCCCTGCTGCTTCCGCTGGTGCTCTTCCTCGGCAATGCCGCCATCGACATCCTCATCAACTGGACCCAACGCACCCACCTGACGCCCGCCACCGAGCCGGTGTTCCCCACGCTGGCGTTCGCGTTCGCGGGCGGCATCGGTGTGCTCTGGGTGCTGGTCACCCCGCAGCGCGATGGCTTCCGCCGTACGTCCGCATGGATCGGTGGGGCCGCACTGGGTGCGATGAACTATGTGGCGCTCTACTTCCTGGTCAAAGCCCTCGCGGGCAGTGGCCTGGCACCCAGCGCGGTGTACCCGCTGATCAACATCGGGGTGATCCTGTTCGGCACCGCCATGTCCGCGGTGCTGTTCCGCGAGCGGCCGATGCGCATCCAGCTGCTGGGCATCGCCTGTTCCGTGCTCGCCCTGCTGGCCATCCTGTATTCCGCGCAATGAAGGTCGATCGCTACCGGACCCTGGCCGGAGAGGGCAATGGCCACCTGCGCGAGAAGGCCAGCCGCTTCATCGCCGTGGCCTTCCCCATGCGCGACGAGGAGGACATGCGCCAGCGCCTGCTCGCCCTGGCCAAGGAGCACCATGGCGCGCGCCACTTCTGTTATGCATGGGTGTTGGGCGATGCCGGTGAACGCCACCGGGCCAACGATGCGGGCGAACCCGCCGGCACGGCCGGGCGCCCCATCCTGAACCGGATCCGCGCGCTCGACCTCACCCATTGTGGCGTGGTGGTGGTGCGCTACTTCGGCGGCACGTTGCTGGGCAAGCCGGGGCTGATCCGCGCATACGGCGATGCAGCGGCGCTGGCGCTGGAGAACGCACCGGTGAAAGAGGTGGTGCCCCTCGGCACCGTGCGCATCACCTGCAGCTACGCCCGGCTCGAGCAGGTGCGCAACACCGTGATGGGCCTCGAGGGCGAGGTGATCGACATGGACCTCACGGACACGTGCACCCTCACGCTCGCCGTGCCCCCCGCCCACATTCCGGGGCTGGTGGCGGCGTGGCGTGCGCAGGGCATCCACGTGGCGGACGATCACGCGAAGTAGGGCCGAAGAGCGGCCACCAGATGATCCGGCGCACGGCGCGGACGCATGGTGTCGCGATCCACGAACACCAGTGTGGTCGTGCCATCGGTGAGCAGCACGCCGGCCTCGTTGAACAGCTCATAGCGGAAGTGGATGCGCGCCGCGGGCAGCTCGGTGATGGTGGTGCGCACGGTGATGAGGTCGTCGTAGTGCGCCGGTCGATGGTAGCGCACCTGCATGTCGCGCACGGGCAGCATCACCCCTTCCTCCTCCAATCGGCGATACGGGAACCCCAGGCTGCGCAGCGCCTCCACCCGCCCCACCTCGAACAGCGAGGGGTAGTCGCCATAGTACATGAAGCCCATTTGGTCGGTCTCCCCGTAGCGGACGCGCACATGGTGATCGTGGCTGAACATCGGCGACGAAAATACCGGCTGGCGGGTCGGCGGGTGAGTTGTGGATCGCCCCCACGCGGGCGTACCTTCGAGCCCGTTGTTCGCAGCTTGTTGACAACCCGTCCCCGAATGTCCTCCGCAACCCCTTCGATCCCATGCCCGGAACACTGCGGAGCGGGGGGACGTGCGTTTCCCAGTATAGGCCTTCATCCCTTATCCCGCAAGGGTTTTGTGACGACGGCGGTGGTTCGCCGGGGAAGTAATTTTTTCGGATCCGACAAGAGGGTCGCACATTTTTTTGTTCACGTGTTTACGTCCATATTTGCCCCCCGTTCAATGGCACTTCGCAGGGCCCTGCCAACACCCATGAACGAGCTGCTCACCGTTCAACCCCAAACTCGCTGACCCCATCCATGAAGAAGGACCACGAGAAGATCTGGGAACGGTGCCTGAGCGTGATCAAGGACAACGTGACCCCGCAGAGCTACAAGACCTGGTTCGAGCCGATCAAGGCATTGCGGCTCCGGGACAACGTACTCACGATCCAGGTGCCGTCGCAGTTCTTCTATGAATGGCTTGAAGAACACTACATCGGGTTGCTGAAGAAGATCATCAAGAAAGAACTTGGGGCCGAAGGGCGTCTGGAGTACTCCATCATCATGGAGAACAGCATCCAGAGCGCCAACCCGTACACGGTCAAAGTACCGACCAGCAACGCTCGCGATACGCGCAACCCGAACGTGTCCCTTCCGATCGACGTGGCGAACAGCCCGATCAAGAACCCGTTCATCATCCCCGGCCTGCGCAAGATCAAGGTCGAAAGCCACCTCAACCCCAACTATTCCTTCGAGAACTTCATCGAGGGGGATTGCAACCGATTGGCCCGCAGTGCCGGATATGCCGTGGCCCAGAAGCCCGGCGGCACGGCGTTCAATCCGTTGCTCATCTACGGCGGGGTCGGCCTGGGCAAGACCCACCTGGCGCATGCCATCGGGATCGAGATCAAAAAGCACCACCCGGAGAAGACCATCCTCTACGTGCCTGCCGAGAAGTTCACCCAGCAGTTCATCGAAGCGGTGAAGAACAACACCGTGGGCGACTTCACGCAGTTCTACCAGATGATGGACGTGCTCATCATCGACGATGTGCAGTTCCTCGCCGGCAAGGAGAAGACCCAGGATGTGTTCTTCCACGTCTTCAACCACCTCCACCAAAGCGGCAAGCAGCTGGTGATCACCAGCGACAAGGCCCCGGTGGAAATGGCCGGCATGGAGCAGCGCCTCCTCTCCCGGTTCAAGTGGGGACTGAGCGCCGACCTGCAGACGCCCGGTCTCGAGACGCGCATCGCCATCCTCGAGAAGAAGATGTACGCCGAGGGTATCGACCTGCCCAAGGAAGTGGTGGAATACCTCGCGTACAGCATCACCACCAACATCCGCGAACTCGAGGGGGCCATGATCAGCCTCA
>CAYXKE010000026.1:0-31364 GCA_964464935.1 uncultured Chryseobacterium sp. | reverse complement strand
ATGTTGCGGATGGTGCCGTTGGGGCTCTTCCACATCTGCTTCAGGCCGAACTCCTGCACGCGGGCCTCATCCGGCGTGATCGTGGCGCACTTGATCCCCACGCTGTGCTTCAGGATCGCTTTGGCGCTTTCCACCGTCACCTGGTCGTCGGTGCGGTCGCGGTTCTCGATCCCCAGATCGTAGTACTCGATGGGCACGTCCACGTAAGGAAGGATGAGCTGGTCCTTGATCCATTTCCAGATGATGCGGGTCATCTCATCGCCATCGAGCTCCACCACGGGGTTCGCCACCTTGATCTTCGCCATGTTCAATTGCTTGCGGTTCTACGGGGTTGTTCCTGCCGCGAAGGTAGCCGTTGAGGGATGATGTCCCTGGCCGCCTGATGCTTCGATGGTGGTCCGTTGTCCGGGGATCCGCGCCTCATCACGCGCCGGAAAAGGATCGTGGGTCGGACCATGAGCGGTGGACATTGGTGGCCACCATACTGTTCAGATGCACCGTCCCACACTGCGCCCCGACCGACAACCCATGCGCATGCCCAAATGGGGAGCTGCGCCCCTGGTCACCTGCCCTTACCCCAGGTCCAGGTCGAGTTCCTGGCGCAGCAGGAGCAGGGCCGGGTTCTTCTCGGCCATCAACTTGAAACGGTCCTGCGCGGTGGCACGCGGCTTCACGGTGATGGTCTCCTTCACCACGTCGAGCATCAGGCCGGGGTCGCCCAGGGCGCGGCGCAGGTGGCCCAGCAGCATGGGCTTCTCATCGCGCAGGTAGTTCTCCTGCACCTCGTTCACGATCGCGAACGAGATGCGTCCGGGCCCCACCACCTGTGGCTCACGGGCGGCCAGGGTGGCGTGCAGGCTGTTCTGGTTGCGGCGCTTGCAGTTCAGCGCGTACTCGTTCCACGCCTTGCGCAGCAGGGCCACGTTCACCTCCTTGTTGGAGGGCATGGCCGCGCTGCCATCCTCCGTGTCGGAGCCGGGAGCGGCGCTGGGTTCGGCGGCCAGCACCAGCTCGCGGTCGATGTGCATCTGGCCCGCGATGCGTCGCTTGGGCACATAGGCCGAGGCCGCAGGGGGGGCGGGACGCGCACTGGGAGCGGGTGTCGGCGCGGCGGTGGCCGCAGGTGCCGGTGCAGGAGGCGAGGCCGGGGTGGTGGCAGCGGGCACGGGAGCCACGGGAGCAGGGGGGGGCGCAGGTGCGGGAGCGGCGGCCACCGGGCTGGGGGCGGGCCGGGGCGCGGGGGCACTGGTCGGCGTGCTCAACGGAGCGCCGGGCTCACGCTTTTTTTTTTCGACGGGATCGCCCGCCGCATCACCGTTCGCGGCGCGGTGGGCCAGGTTGATCAGCGCCAGCTCCACCAGCAGACGGGGCTCGCGGCTGGCCTTGTACTGCACGTCGCACTGCGCCAGGGTGTCCAGGCCGCGCACCAGCAGGTCACGGTCGATGCGGGCCGCCTGTTCGGCGTAGCGCTGCTGCAGGTCGTCGCTCACTTCCAACAGGGACAGCGTGCGCGGGTCCTGGCCCACCAGCAGGTCGCGCAGGTGGCGCGCCAGGCCGGTCACGAACAGGTGGCCGTCGAAGCCCTGTTGCAGGATCGTGTTGTATTCCACCAGCGCACCGGGCACATCGCCTTGGATCAGCGCGTCGGTCACCCGGAAGTAGTGCTCGTGGTCCAGCACGTTCAGGTTGCGGATCACCGCCTCGTACGTGAGCTTCTTGCCCGCGTAGCTCACCAGCTGGTCGAAAATGGAGAGCGCGTCGCGCAGACCACCATCGGCCTTCTGGGCGATCACATGCAGGGCCTTGGGTTCGGCCTCGATGCCCTCTTTCTGGGCGATGCCGGCCAGGTGGGTGGTGATGTCCGCCAGGGAGATCCGCCGGAAGTCGAACACCTGGCAACGGCTCAGGATCGTGGGCAGGATCTTGTGCTTTTCCGTGGTGGCCAGGATGAAGATGGCATAGCTGGGCGGCTCCTCCAAGGTCTTCAGGAAGGCGTTGAACGCCGCCTGGCTCAGCATGTGCACCTCGTCGATGATGTACACCTTCTTGCGGCCCACCTGCGGCGCGATGCTCACCTGCAGGATCAGGTTGCGGATGTCGTCCACGGTGTTGTTGCTGGCGGCATCGAGCTCGAAGATGTTCAGGCTGTGGTTGGCCGCCGCGTCCTTGCACGGTGCGCACTCGCCACAGGCCTGCACGTCGTCGGTGCGGTTCTCGCAGTTGATGGTGCGCGCCAGGATCCGCGCGCAGGAGGTCTTGCCCACACCCCGCGGACCGGTGAACAGGAAGGCCGACGCCAGCTGGTCATTGCGGATGGCGTTCTTCAGCGTGCTGGTCACGGCTTCCTGGCCCACCACCGATGCGAAGGTGGCGGGGCGGTACTTGCGGGCGCTAACGACGAATTGTTCCATGCGGCTGGGCGAAGATAGACCGACGTACCCCGTCATGGGGCCTCCCACCATTGGCGCAGCGGTCGGCCGCCCACCACCAGGTCCTCCACCACGGCCCTGCCGTTCAATACACGCACAACGGCCACGGCGGGCAGCGGTTCCTCCGGCCGGTCGTCATCGAAGCGGCCGGCGAGCAGGTCCTCCGTGCGGGGGCCTTCACCTTCCTTCAGGTAGTAGCGGTCCAAGGGCAGGTCCACACCGTACACCACCTTTCCCTGCCATTGGTTCGGGCGCACGGTGATGTAGGCGCCGTCGGCCGGTGGGGTGGTGCGCAGGTGCGTGATCTGCGCATGACCCGCCGTGTCCTTCGCCAATACGGCATGGAGCCGGGTGGTGGAACGATCCAGACTGTCCGGGAAGACCCAGCGCCCGCGTTCGGCCGCAAAGTCGAGCCGCACATACTCGCCGCGGAAGGGATCGCGGGGGTCCACCGGAGCGGTGCGGAACAGGAACACCTCGCCCTGCCTCAGCACACGTTCACGGGTGATGACGCCCCAGCTCAGCAGCACCAGCTGGGCCACCGCCACCGCGATGAAGATCCGGGCGTTGCGCTTCATGAGTGCGCTGCGGTCTTGCGGCGGCGCACCATCCGCAGGTTCATGTACAGGAAGGCGCAACCGATGGCAATGAACACCAGCCCGCGCATGAAGTAGCCGAGGTGGGTGTCGAAGAAGCGCGCCATGATGGTGACGCTGATGATGAGCAGGCCCAGGTTCATGCGGCGCAGGCTGTCCTTCTCCATGCCCCGCATCACCGTGAGCACACCCGCCGCGAGCATGCCCAGGTTCACCAGGATGGTGGCCAACAGCGGGGAGAGGCAGGCGCACAAGGTGCAGAGCAGGAAGAAGGGCAGGGCCTCGGGGTAGGGCCAGCGTTCCAACGGTCGGCGCCGGCGCAGTGCGTACATGTACGCCCCCAGGCCCAGCACCACGTAGGCGACCAGCATGCCGATATCGCGGGTGGCGGGGCGCGGCGCATTCATCAATTCCTCCCAGGTGGCTTGGTAGCTGAAGGCGCACAACACGCACAATACCGTGGTTCCGCCCACCAGTGCCCACGGCCATGTGCGCCGGTCGGGATCACGGTGCGCCCACGGGGCGAGGGTGAACAGCGCGCCCAGGCCCATCAGGCCCAGCACCATCCATCCGTTCCAGTCCACATGGAAGAGGTGCGCGGCGCTCAGCACGGCCACCGCCATCAGCAAACTGCTCCACCAGAAGCCGCGTCCACGCCCATCGGTGCGGGCCAGCTGCACGTAGGCCGGAACCGCCCCCAACAGCAGCGGGATCATCATCCAAGGCATGTGGGGCGATGTGGCCCAGCTTCGGTCCCCGTGCACGGCCCAGCCATACCACGTGGTCATGGCCAGGTAGATCAGCAGCACCACCACGGAGCCGGGCAGGTAGAGCAGTGGCAGCATCAGCAGCGTGCAGGCGAGGAGGTAGCCCGCCAGGTCACCCTCGATGTGGTAGATCTGGCTGATGAGGGCCACCGCGGCGCACAGGGCGCATGTCAGGAAGATCGCGCTGCCTTCGCGCCAGCTGCGCACGGCCATTCGGTGTTGCAGCGCGTACCACACCAGTGCCTGCCCCACCAGCACCGGCGTGAACACGAACAGGGTGCGCACCGTGCGGGAGAACTCGTTCCAGTTGTGCGCCACCACCAGGATCACGCCCAGGCCGATCAACAGCGCGCCGAGGATGCCGAAGAGGGTGATGGTACGGTCGCCGCCATCGTGTGGGGGCGCCGGGTAGCGCGCACGGATGCGTTCCTCCTGTTCCGGTGTGATCAACCCATCGCTCACCAAGGTGGGCAGCACGTCGTGGAGGCGGGGCGCGGCCATTTCCACTAAAGTACCGGGCGGGAGGATCGGGCACCTGCCAAGTTTTCCACATCGCGCCGCATCCGGGCCCTTTGCATCCGTTCATGGATCGGGGCTCGCGCAGGAAGTGCGAATGGTCCTTTCTTTGCGCACACGCTGATCACACTGCGCACCGCCATGTCGACCGAAGCGATCGCCCTGCCCAAGCAGCTCAAGCACATGCCCGACCACGCCCGCCTGTGGGTCTACAAGGCCCCGCGCGACCTGGGCCAGGCCGAGCAGAAGCTGGTGCGCGAGAAAGGCCAGGCCTTCACCGGCTCCTGGGCCGCGCATGGCCAACCCCTCGATGCCTGTGTGGATGTGCTCGCGGGCCGCTTCGTGGTGGTGGCGGTCGACGAGGAACAGGCCATGGCCAGCGGTTGCAGCATCGACCGCAGCGTGGCTTTCATCAAGGAGCTGGAGCACGACCTGAACCTGATGCTCACCGATCGCATGATCGTGGTGTACGAGGCCGATGGGCAGGTGACCAGCTGCCGACTGCAGGAGCTGCCGGAACTCATCCGCCAAGGCGTGATCACCGCCGACACCATGGTGTACGACGACCTGGTGCCCACCGTGGGCGAGATGCGCCTCCGCTTCCGCGCCCCGCTGCGTTCCACCTGGCTCGGCGAACGCTACCTGTAAGACCGCTTTCCCGGTCCGATCCTTGAAAACTCCTTGGCGCTGGTCGTCAGGGGCCTGGGCATACCGTCCCAACTTGGGGCGCCATGTTCCCAGAACCCTCCTCAAGCGACCCCGGGCTGGCGCATGCTTTTCACGGGTGGACCGCCGCGCTGAGCCTCTTCGTGGCCTACATGGTCACCGTGCTGATCCTTGTGTGGTGCTGGAACCGACGTCTGCGCCCGGTGGATCGCGGCAGCCTGCTTCCCTGGCCCCTGCTCATCGGGGGCTATGGACTGCTGCTCCTGTTGCGCCACTGGCAGGGGGCATGGCTCCATGCGGCCGCGATCAGTGTCGGCCTGATCATCGCCGGGCTGCTGGCCCGCAATGTCCATCCGCGCGGGCTGTGGGTCCCCTGCATCCTCATCGCGGCACTGATCGGGCTGGGGCTCCACCTGAGTGCGCTCCTGCTCGCCATCATCGCCGGGCTGGCCCTGCTCATCAGCGGTGAACGCAGCGTGCGATGAGCAGCAGGGGGGGGAACGGTGGCGTGATGGCGGGCCTGCTGGCCGCGGTGGTGGTGGTGCCCTTCGTGGGCGCGGCCGCGCTGCTGGGGCCCGAACGCGCCTGGGGGCTGGCCCAAGCCGCCGTGGAGAGCACCATCTGTGATCCATTCAACGAGGAAAGACCCGTGCACCGCCTGCCCGTGGTGCGCACCACCTCCACAGGAGATGGCTCCGGCCGCGGCATCTGGGCCGATGGCACCCTCACCATGCCGTACATCGAGGAAGGCCACGCCATCGTGCTGGAGCGCGCCACGCCCGTGGTGCCCGTGCGCCGGGTGACACTCGTCCATGGCGTGGTGGCCCATCAGCTGCATGCCCATGTGGTGGCGCAGGCCGCCGGCCGAATGGGGGTGCTCACCACCTGGGGCCGACCCGTGTGGCACATCACCGAGGGCACGTCAGGCCACGTGGTCTGGTTGCACGAAGTGCCCCATGCCGATCTGCTGCGCGACCGTGGCGTGGGCGATGCGCCGGTGTCCATCGCACGGATCGGGGCCGACGGCTGGCGGACGCTCGTGAGCGCGCCGGGCGTGAGCACGGCGGAGCCCCTCCTGACGCTGCTCTCCGACAGCACCCGTTCGCTGATGGACCGCCGCGATGCCGTGGAGAGTACGGTGGACGTGGAGGCGGCCCTGCGCTATCTCGCCGCCGGTGATGTGCTCGGTACCCATGTGCCGCCCTTGTGGGTGTGGCATCCGCTGCGGGCCCGTTGGATGCCCGTGCTGCGCGCCAGCGATGGACAGGGCGCGAGCGAACCGGTCGACCCCATCCTGCGCGCCATGTCGGACGAACCGGAATGGCTCATGCGCCGCGCCGAGCTGCGCACGGCCTGCCGGGAGATCGTGGACCGCGCCGGAATGCTGCGGGAGTTCGACCGCCTGTGGAGCGATCTGCGCCCCTCCCTGGTGGCCGATCGCCGCAGGCTGGGCCATGTGGTGGAGAACGATACGAACCTGTATCCGGTGCCTGTGAGCTGGGTCGAGGCCGAGGTGCACCGGGTGCGTCAACAGGCAATGCAGTCGCATGAAGAGGAACGCCGTTGACCGCGGCCAATTCCGCTTGCGGGCGGTGTTGATCGCCGCCCTGGTGGTGATCGGCGGGGCCACCTTGTTCCTCACGTTCATGGCGCCGAAGCACCTGGCCCGCAAGCTGCCCCTGGGGATCAGCGCCAGCGAACTGGCCTTCTATGCCAACTGGCTGGACCGCGACCGGTCCGATGCCGGGGGCGCGTCCCTGCCGGTGTACGAGCTGCCCCGCGCGCCGGTGTCCACCAGTGAGGTGCGCGTGCCGCTGCGCAACGGCGCGCACACGGGCGAGGTGGTGCTGCGTGCCACGCCGGGCCTTCCCGGTGCCATGCGTGTGCAAAGCCGCGATCCCGGCCTGCTGGGCGTGGACCCGCTGGTGGAACTGCATCCCGCCACCACTGACGACATCCGCTACAAGTACCTGCAGGTGCTGGCCGAGGAGCTGGGCCTGCTCTCGCCCGAGGTGGGCTTCGTGCGCGTGCGCCAGGGCGAGGAGGAAAAACTGTACCGCCGGGTGGCCGTGCCCGATGCCGTGTGGCTGGCCCGCCACGGTGTGCTGGATGCGGTGCCCTTCCGCAAAGGCTTCGACCCCGCCCGCCCGGACCATGTGCGACCGGATGTGGAGGCCGACGCTGGCCGCGCAGCCACCCTGGCCACGCTCTGGAACGGTCTCTGCCCCAATGGCCGCCCCGCCGATCTCGCCACCCTGCAGGAGCATGTGGACCTCGACGCCGTGGCGGCCTGGTTCCTGATGCTGCGCCTGGAGGGCGATCCCGCCCCGTTCGGTCGTACGCACACCTTCTTCCTGCGCGAATCCACCGGGCGTATCATGCCCGTGTACACGCCGTCCACCGGTCGCGGGCCGGCATCCGCCGGCCCCACCACCTGCGACCCGTTCACCCCGCTGCTGGACGACCCGGGTTTCCAGCAGCGCATCCAGGCCCAGCGCGAGAAGCTGCTCGACGTGCGCGGCCATCTGCGTGAACGCTTCGCCGCACAGGACCAGGCCCTGGTGGCCCCGCTGGCGGGCGATGGTTCCGTGCGTTTGGTGCAGGCACGGGCACGCGCCTACGCCGACACCCTGCTGGACCAACGGCTCATGGCCCCGCTCGGTACGCTCGATCTCTCCGCGGAACGCGTACCGCCGGCCGGTTGGGCGGTGCTGCAGGGCCCGGCGGAGACCATCCGTCGTCCGGTGCCCAGCGTGGGCGGTGGCTCTTTGGCCGATATCCGTCGGCGGTACTGGGTGGAGATGCGCGGTGACACCGTGGTGTTCCGCCGTGCCCGGTACAAGGTGGAGGAGGACCTGATCATCCCGCCGGGCCATCCGGTGTTGATGCTCTCGGGTGCCCGCATCGAGATCTCGCCCGGCCGCCACTTCGTGGTGCAGGGCCCCTTCGAGGTGCGTGCCACCGACCTCAACCCGGTGTTCATCCGCGCGGCAGGTTCCGCGCCCTACGCGGCAGTGGTGGTGAAGGCCCACGGCGCGCCCGTGCAGATCAAGGGCCTGCGGATCAGCGGCGGCTCCGGTGCCACGCTGAACGAGCCCACGCGCTCGGCCATGCTGCACATCGAAGAGCCCGGCCAGGTGGCCATCGCCCACACGCACATCGACATGGAGCACAGCGGCGACGCCCTGCTGGTGGACGGCGGGCGCCTGCAGCTGTCGGGCGGGCGCATCACCGGCGGCCGCGCCATGCTGCGCCGGGTGCAGGGCCGCGTGAACGGCGCTTCACTGACCAACACCGGTCGGCAGCGCGCACGCACCGGCCTGCACGTGGCCGGTGGCCGCTTGGTGGTCGACAGCACCACGTTCGAGGGTTTCGCCGATGCCGCGCTCAGCGCCGATGATGGTGCCCAGCTCCTGGTGCGCGACGGCCGCTTCATCACCAACGGTACCGCCATCCGCAGCGGCGACCTTTCCGCCGTGCATGTGGATGGCGCCATGATCGAGCGGAACGCGGTGGCCTTCCAGGTGCCGCCCCCCGGGCCCGAGGCCACGGCCGGCCGACTTGTGCTCTACGCGAACACGCTGATGGGCAACACCCGCGAACAGGACATTGCGACCGAAGGCTCAGTGGATCGGCGCAGCAGCCTTGATGCCGCTGTCCGTGCCGCCTTCGGTGTGCGGTAGGGCGGGCGGGGCCACCCTGCGGAAGATGTCCTCCTGGTCCACCGGGCGCTCTTCGCCGCGCCACACCCCACCTTTCAGCTGCGCCTTCTCGGGCGGGATCTGGTCCATGGGGTAGAGCACTGCGTCCGGGCGGTCCATGAAGGTCACCGTGCTTACCTGCCCATCGGCCATGCGCAGCATGATCCGGCTGCACTCCGCGTGGTTCATGCCGATGAACTCCTGCACGCCGTCCTTCTCCTCCCGCACGTGGTAGATGGTGCGGCCATTGCCCTCGGCCAGGATCCATTCCAGTCCATCGTCGCCGAAGTGGCCGGTCATGACGCGGCTCGACACCTGGTCCGTGTATAGTGTGTCCACCAAGGAGATCAGGAAGGCGTCATGCTCCACGAACAGGCGGTGTGCCTTGCCGTCGCGCAGGGTGATGCGGATGTGCTTCCCGGTGATCTGGTCCGTGCCGCTCCAAAGCACCGGGCGGTGGTACATGTAGATCGTGCTGTCGGCGGTGTGGTGCACCAGGGTGTCGCACACGCCCTGCAGGTCGCTGCGGTAGAAGCGCACGTGGCGGTGGGCGGTGATGCGGCGGCTGGCACGCGTGCTGTCGCTGTTGTCCGTCAGGGTCACGGTGCGGCTGAAGATGGTGTCGGCGTGCAGGTGCAGGGGTTCATCGCCCTGGGCCATCACCATCTCGGCGCGGCCGGTGATGAAGCCCCGCTGCGCGATCTCGTTGTACTCGCCATAGGCGCCCTTGCCGGTGGAGTTGTTCTCCGGGTCGTGCATCACCACCTGGCCCCACGCGCGGCCCAGGCCGGTGCGGCGGTCGTAGCGCAGGCTGTCGCCGGCCAGAGAGCGGCCCTGCTGGCTGATGGTGCTGCGTCGGGTGGCCCGCGCGATCTCATTGCGGGTGTCGTACATGCCGCGCAGGGTCTCGATCACCGTGGTGTCCGACTTGAGCAGCACGGTGGTGGGGCCGATCATCTCCGCGATGCCCGTGGCGGCACTGTAGTGCACGCTGTCGCCGGTGATGCGCCGCTCCGGGTGGTCGATGCGCACCTCGCGGCTGAAGACGAAAAGACGGGGCTCCGTATGGTACACGCCGTGGTGGCTGGTGAGCACGTGGCCGTCATTGGCTGTCACCACGGCACCTTGGTCGTACACGGCGCGGCGCGCGCGCAGCTCGTGCGTGAGCGCCGTGGTCTCCAGCCGCATCGAGGGGTCTTCCAGCACCACTTCGCCGGTCACCCGGGCGATGCGTTCGGTGCCATCGTAGATCAGATGGTCGCCGTGCAGATGCAGGCTGTCGCCCTGTACGATGCGCACGGACCCGAAGGCCTCCACCTGTTGGTCCTTGTACAGGTATGCGCTGTCGCAGAACATCAGCGCGTTGCCGTGGCGGAAGCGCACGTTGCCCTTGAGGCGTTGGGCCCCGGGGGCGATGTTCTCATCGAACCGCCATTCGTCCGCCCCGATGATCTCCACGCGCGCACCGCCTTGGCCGCCGGGTTGGGCGCTCAGCGGCAGGGTGAGCAGGCAGGCGCCCCACAGCACCTTGCGCCAGGGGCGGGGATGGGAGCGGAGGGGCGCACAGGCCATGGTCAGTTCAGCGAGACCCCAGGCAGCCGGCGCAGGTTCTTGTAGTGGGCGCTCAGGGCGTCGAGCAGCCGGCGCATGCGGGCCTCCGCCTGCGTGGTGGCCTCGCCCACGGCGGTGCCCTTGGCGCGGAGCAGCATCACGCCGTAGATGCCCGTGAGGCAGGTGGTGATGGGGCCCGCGGCACGCTTTCCCTGGGTGCGTTGCAGGGCCGTGATGTCATCGGCCGCGAGGGTGTAGAGCGTGGTGTAGGCGCTGTCGACCTCGTTCTCCAGCAGCGACTCGTGAAGGAACTCCATCTCGTCCACCACCTCCTGCACCTCGCTCAGGTGGCCGCCATCCTCCACGCCCTCGGCCTGCATGCGGGCGATCAGGTCCAGGTACCAGTGCCGCAGCTCGCGCCGGGTGTCCTCATTGGCCGTCATGGGGGCCACCAGCAGCTCCTCCACGGCCTCGGGGTCGAAATGGTGGGCCCGGAGCAGATCCTCCAGGTGCCACATGGCGATCACGTATCCGGCGATGTTCTCCTGTCTGCGCCGGGCCAGCGGATCGGGACCCATCATCATTTGTCGTTCTTCCGTTCACGTTGGGCGTGCCGGGTGTTCAGCCCGTCAACCACCTGGCGGGTGATGTCCAGCGCCGGGTTGCCGGTCCAGATCTGCCCGCCATCCTGTACGCTGAAGATGTAGTCGTGCCCGGCGGTGCGGTTGTACTCCTCCAGGAAAGCCTCGATCTCCCGGGCGATCTGGTTCAGCATCTCCACCTCCAGGGTGGCCAGCTGCTGCTGGCTGCGCGCCTGCATCTCCTGGATGCGCGTCATCAATCCCTGCAGCTCCTCCTCGTCGCGTTGGATCTCGGCCTTCGTGCTGTAGGTGTGGTCCTTGGCCATCAATTCCTGGTAGCGCTGCTGGGCGCGGTCCATCTCCCGTTGCAGATTTTGTTCCAGACGGCGGCCCTCGTTGCGGAAGCGGTCGCTCTGCTGCTTCACCAGCGCGAAGCCCTGCTGCACGCTGTCCATGATGAAGTAGGCGATGCGGGCGTCCACGTGCGGGGTGCTGTCAGGCACGTAGGGGAGGGGGGCTTCCGTGGGTGTGGCGGCCACCGGGGCGGGGGCGCTCCGTGCGCGGAACAGGCCGATGACGACCAGGGTGGTGAGGAGGACGTTCCAGATGACCAGGAGCAGGGTGGTGCGGGATGACATGCGGTAGGGATACGCCGTGTGGCGAAGCGCCAAAGTTAGCCGCCGGGCCCGGCAGGGACGTGACGGATCGATCCGGCGAACGTCCACCTTTGCAAGACCCTGATCCCTACCACCATGGCCGTACGCATGACCCCCGACCAGCGCCGCTCCTCCGCCGGGCCGCGCATTCCCACCCAACGCAGCTCCAGCGGTGCCGGTGGCGCCGGGGGTGGACTGGGTGGTCTGCTGCCCCTGCTGCTCAGCGGCCTGTTGAAGAAGCCCAAGCTCCTGCTGGTGCTCCTGGCCCTCGCCGCCGCGTGGTGGTTCTTCATCGGCCGCAACAGCACCGACGGTGACATGCTCTCGCAGCTCGCCGGCTTCTCCACCGGTGCCGACCTCGATCCCGCCGAGTACGACAAGGCCGAGGTGTACGAGCCGCTGGCCGACAACGTGAAGAACCCGCTTCCCGAGCGCGTGAGCCTGGAGAAGTTTTGCCCACCCCGCCTGGACCAAGGCCAGCAGGGCAGCTGCGTGGCTTGGGCCAGCGCCTATGCCGCGCGCACCATCGTGCAGGCCCAGGCCACCGGTGCCGACCCGCGCACCACGGCCTTCAGCCCGGCCTACATGTACAACCAGATCAAGATCGAGAACAGCGGTTGCCAGGGCTCCTACCTCCAACGCGCCATGGAGCAGATGAGCAAGACCGGCGCCCTGCCGTTCAGCCAGTTCGCCTACACGGACCAGAGCTGTAGCAAGATGCCCACGCCGGACGACGTGCAACGCGCCGTGCCCTTCCGCATCAAGGGCTACCAGCGCCTCAGCTCCGATGCCGATCCCCAGAGCCGCGTGAACATGCTGGCCATGAAGCAGCAGCTCGCCCAGGGAGCACCCATCGTCATCGGCATGATGGTGGGCGGAAGCTTCATGCAGGACATGCAGGGGCGTGAGGCCTGGATCCCCGCACAGAGCGACCTGGGCATGCGCGGATTCGGCGGCCATGCCATGTGCGTGGTCGGTTATGACGATTTCAAGTTCGGCGACCGTGGCGGTTTCCTCATCATGAACAGCTGGGGACCGGCGTGGGGGAAGAACGGCATGGCCTGGGTGCCCTATGATGCCTTCGACCACTTCACCCGCGAGGCCTTTGCCGTGTACCCCATGGGCGAAGGGGTGGACGTGAAGCCCAGCCGCTTCGATGTCTCCTTCGGGTTCGCCATGGTCGACGAGGAGGGCAACGTCACCGGCCACAACATCCCCGTGCAGCGCGTGGCCGACAACGTGTTCCGCACCACGCGGCCCGTGGCCAAGAACAGCCGCTTCAAGATCGAGGTGACCAACAACGCCGAGTGCTACACCTACGTGTTCGGCATGGAAGCCTCCGGAGAGCCCTACGTGTTGTTCCCCTACACGCCCAAGCATTCGCCCTATTGTGGCATCACCGGCACACGCCTCTTCCCCAGCGACCACAGCCTGCAGCCCGATGAGGTGGGCGACCGCGACCAGATCGCCATCCTGGTCACCAACCAGCCGTTCGACTACCCGCGCTTGAACGAGCAGCTGCTGGCCAGCCCCGCGCAGGGTTTGCAGGCGAAGCTCAATGCCGTGCTGGGCGATGAGCTGGCCACCGACGTGCAGTACCGTGAAGGCACCACCATCAGCGCCACCAGCGCCCAGGGCCGCAACGCCGTGGCCTTCGTGCTGGAGCTGGACAAGCAGTAACGCGGCACCGGGGCCGAACTCACTTCCTTTGCACCGGGAGCGGCCTTCCTGTGCCCCCTCAAGCCACCCGTCCATGAACCTGTTCCGCAACTTCAAGTCCGTCACCAAGACCGCCTACGGCCGCGGCTCCTTCAGCAAGCTCGGCGAGATCCTCGAGCCCCAGCGCCACAACGGGGAGGGGTACATGGTCTTCCTGGTGGACCACTACTTCCAAGGCAACGCGGCCTTCAAGTCGCGCCTGCCGATGTTGCCCGGCGATGAGCTGATCTACTGCAGCACCGCCAAGGAGCCCACCACGGAACAGATCGATGGTCTGCGCGACGACCTGCTGGCGCGGCGCGGCCTCCCCGCCGGCCTCATCGGCATCGGTGGCGGCAACGTGATGGACGTGGCCAAGGCCCTCTCCCTCATGCTCACCAACACCGGCAGCAGCGTGCAGTACCAGGGACTCAACCTTATCCAGAAGCCCGGCATCTACCATTGCGGCGTGCCCACCATCAGCGGCACCGGCGCCGAGGTGAGCATGACCGCCGTGCTCACCGGCCCCGTGAAGAAGCTCGGCCTGAAGTGCGACTGGACCGTGTTCGACCAGATCGTGCTCGACCCCGACCTCATCGCCACCGTGCCCGACGATCAGTGGTTCTACACCGGCATGGACACCTACATCCACAGCGTGGAGGCCATCACCGGCACCAAGAAGAACACCTTCGCCGAGGCCTACAGCGAGAAGGCCCTGGAGATGTGCCGCCGCGTCTTCCTGGAACTGGACCGCCAGGACCCCAAGAGCGATGAGCTGCTGATGGTGGCCAGCTACATGGGCGGCCTCAGCCTCACGTACAGCGAGGTGGGCGTATGCCACGCGTTGAGCTACGGCCTGGGCAAGGTGCTGGAGATGCACCACTGCTTCGCCAACTGTGTGGCCTTCAACCAGCTGGAGGACGTGTACGGCGCTTACGTGCAGGAATTCAAGCACATGGTGAAGCAGCGCGGCATCACGCTTCCGCAGAACCTCGCCAAGGACTGGAGCGAGGAGACCATCGATGCCATGGCCGAGGTGGCCTACAACCTGCCCCACATGTGGGACCACGCCTTCGGGCCCGACTGGCAGCAGGTGCTGGACCGCGAGCGGATCAAGGGGTGGTACAGGAGGATGTGACGGCCCGCCCGGCGGGCCCGCGCACAGCCTTCCTCACACCTGCTCCAGCGCCTGCCGCAGGTCCCAGATGATGTCCTCGTGGTGCTCCACGCCCACGGAGAGGCGGATCATTTTCGCGGTGATACCCATTTCCTCGCGGTGGGCGGGGTCCACGCCGGCGTGGGTCATGGTGGCGGGGTGCTGGACCAATGATTCGGTGCTGCCCAGGCTCACGGCCAGTTTCACCATTTTCAGCGCGTTCAGCACCCGGAAGGCCTCGGTCTCGCCGCCCTTCACGTCGAAGGACAGCATGGCCCCGGCCGAGGTGCATTGGCGCATGAACGTATCGTGTTCGGGCGTTCCTACGGGGATGTGCCCCAGGTAGTACAGCTTCTCCACCTTGGGGTGGTCGGCCAGGAATTGGGCCACGTGGCGGGCGTTGAAGGCCTGCTGCTCCATGCGCACCTTCAGCGTCTCCAGGCTGCGCATCAGCATCCAGCCCGTGTGGGGCGAGGCCATGTTGCCCAGGAAGGTGCGCAGGGTCTTCACCCGGCCGATCACCTCCGCGTTGCCGCACACCGCCCCGGCGATCAGATCGCTGTGACCGCCGATGTACTTGGTGGCCGAGTAGATGGAGAAATCGGCGCCGTGCTTGAGCGGATGCTGCCATAGCGGGCCCATGTATGTGTTGTCCACGGCCACCAGCACGCCGGCGTCGGGCGTGCTCAGTGCATCGGCCACCCGCCGGCATGCCGCGATGTCCACCAGCGCATTGGTGGGGTTGGCCGGGGTCTCCGCATAGATCATCCGCAGGCGGTCGGCGTGGCCGGTGGCCTTGATGCGGGCAAGCAATTCCCCGCGCTCCTCACCGGGCTTGAAGGCCAGTGTGTGTACGCCGATCTTGGGCAGGAAGTGGTGGATGAAGTGGTCCGTGCCGCCGTATAGCGGGGTGCTGTGCACCAGCAGGTCGCCCGGCGCCAGGAACTCCAGCAGCACGGTGGTGATCGCGCTCATGCCGCTCTCGAACACCGCGCAGTCGTCGCACTCGTCCCACAATGTCAGTCGATCTTCCAGGATCTCCAGGTCGGGGTTGTTGATCCGGCTGTAGATCAGGCCGGGTTCCTCCTGGGCCCCTTTCTCGCGCAGCCCATAGGCCACTTCGAAGAACGCCTTGCCTTCCTCGGCGCTCTTGAACACGAAGGTGCTCGTGAGGAAGATGGGCGACTTGATGGCTCCTTCGGAGAGCTCGGGCTTGTACCCGTAGCTCATCATCAGGCTCTCGGGCCTGAGCTTGTGTTCCTTGCTCATGGGGATGGACTGCTGGTGGCGTACGAAGGTCCCGCTTTCCGGGGAAAGGCGGGTGGACGATCGTCAGCCCCGCCGTGCTGATCGACGGGGCCGCCGGTGTGGTGCGGGCGAACGCGGCAGCCATCGCGCGCCGGGGTGGAGCACCGCGAAAGCCCGTTCGCGGCGATCACTCGCGCACCACGGCGATCACCTTCTCCACCACGTCCTCGATGCTGGGCTTGGAGAAGTAGTCGCCGTCCGTGCCGTAGGCGGGGCGGTGGGGCTTGGCCGTGAGGGTGGCGGGAGCGGCGTCCAGCCAGTGGTAGCCGTTCTGTTCCTCCAGCACCTGCTGCATGATGTAGGCGCTGGCACCGCCGGGCACGTCCTCGTCCACCACCAACAGGCGGTTGGTCTTCTGCAGGCTCTCGGCGATGCGGTGCGTGCGGTCGAAGGGGAGGAGGGTGCGGGCGTCGATAAGTTCCACGTCGATGCCCAGGTCTTGCAGCCGTTCGGCGGCGCGGGCGCAGATGGTGAAGGTGCTGCCGTAGCTCACCAGGGTGATGTCATTGCCTTCGCGCACCACCTCGGGAATGCCGATGGGCACGGTGAACTCACCCAGGTTGGCAGGCATGCGCTCCTTGCTGCGGTAGCCGTTGAGGCACTCGATCACCAGCGCGGGGTCGTCAGCCTGCAGCAGGGTGTTGTACATGCCGGCGGCCTGCTGCATGTTGCGCGGCACGCACACGACCACACCGCGCACGCTGTTCAGGATCATGCCCATGGGGCTGCCGCTGTGCCACACACCTTCGAGCCGGTGCCCGCGGGTGCGGATGATCAACGGGCACTTCTGGCCGCCGCGCGTGCGCCAGTGCACCGTGGCCAGGTCGTCGCTCAGGCCCTGCAGGCAGTAGAGCAGGTAGTCCAGGTATTGGATCTCGGCCACGGGACGCAGGCCGCGCAAGGCCATGCCGATGCCCTGGCCCAGGATGGTGGCCTCGCGGATGCCGGTGTCGCTCACGCGCAGCTCGCCGAAGCGGGCCTGCATGCCCTCCATGCCCTGGTTCACGTCGCCGATCTTGCCGGTGTCCTCACCGAAGGTGAGCAGCAGGGGCTCCTTCTCGAATAGCGCGGCGAAGTTGTCGCGGATGATCAGGCGGCCGTCCACCATCTCCGCGTCCGGGGCGTATTCCACGGAAACTTCGGGCACGTTCAGGCAGGTCTGGGCGCTCTCGCTGTACAGGTGGCTGCCGTAGCGTTCGCGGTTCTCCTCCAGGGCGCGTTCGGTCCAGGCGTGCAGGTCGTTCGCGGCGGGGGCACCCGCGTTCAGCACCAAGGCCCGGCGGGCGGCGCTGAGGATCTCCTTGCGGCCGGGGTTCATCTCGGCCTTCAGTTCGGCGGCGATGGCGGGGTCCACGGCCTCGATCAAGCCCAGGGCCTCATCGCGCTCGGCCTTGATCTCGTTCTGGTAGGCGGCCCATGCGGCTTTCTGCGCCGCGCGCACATCAGCCTTGGCCTCCTGCTCGATCGCATCGAGCTCCGCGGCCGTGGCGATGGCCTCACCGCCCGGTTTGAAGCCCAGGATCCATTGGCGGAACTTCACGTTGCAGTCGTACTCCTTGTACCACTCCAACAGTTCGGGGCTCTTGTAGCGCTCGTGGCTGCCGCTGGTGCTGTGCCCCTGAGGCTGGGTCACCTCCTCCACGTGGATCAGGCAGGGCACGTGCTCTTCGCGGCACAGGGCGATGGCCGCCTCGTAGGTCTTGTTCAGGTGGGCGTAGTCCCAGCCCTTGGTGCGGTAGATGCGGATGCCGTTGGTGCCCTCCTCCTTCTGGAAGCCCTGCAACAGGGTGCTGATGCTGCCCTTGGTGGTCTGGTGCTCCTTGCTCACGCTGATGCCCCAGCCGTCGTCCCACACGCTCATGGCCAGCGGCACCTGCAGCACGCCGGCGGCGTTCATCGTTTCCCAGAAATGGCCTTCGCTGGTGCTGGCATCACCGATGGTGCCGAAGGCCACCTCGTTGCCTTGGTCGCTCAGGTGGGTGTGGGCGTGCAGCGCGGTGTTCTGGCGGAAGACCCTGCTGGCCTGGGCCAGGCCCAGCAGGCGCGGCATCTGGCCGGCGGTGGGGCTGATATCAGGGCTGCTGTTGTACTGCTCGGTGAGGTTGCGCCAGTTGCCGTGCTCGTCGAGGCTGCGGGTGGCGAAGTGGCCGTTCATCTGGCGGCCGGCGCTGGCGGGCTCGGCCGCGGGGTCGGCGTGGGCGTACAGCTGCGCGAACCACTGCTGCACGGTGAGCTCGCCGATGGCGAACATGAAGGTCATGTCGCGGTAGTACCCACTGCGCCAGTCCCCCGGGCGGAACTGCTTGGCCATGGCCACCTGGGCCAGCTCCTTGCCGTCGCCGAAGATGCCGAACTTGGCCTTGCCGCCCAGCACCTCCTTGCGCCCCAGCAAACTGGCCTCACGGCTCATCACGCAGATGCGGTAATCGCGCAGGATCTCCTCGCGGACTTCGGCCAGTGTCATACCGGCCTCGGCCTCGGCAGCGGTCTTGTTCACGCTCATGTGGGTCGGTCGGGGATGTGCTTCCAAAGGTAGCCAGACGACGCCGACCACCATGCCCCTTCCCCGGTGGGGATGGCGCGCCCCGCGACCGGGGCACCTCCGCACATCCGTGCCGCACTCCGTCTGCGGCCACCCTGCCGCATCTGTTCGGCGGGCGCACGCGCCCCCCTGCTGGTGGCCGTGGGGGGCACCGTGCCGACGAACACCGCGGAAGGCTATCTCCGGGCCGATGTGGACCTCGACGGCACGGTCAAGTACACCGGTGCCGGCAATGATCGGGACATGATCCTTCAGGCCATCGGCGGGGCGGTGCCCACCCACAGCTGGACCGCCCAGATACCATGATTCATTGCTTGAGATGGAATTTGATAATCTAATGAAAATCAATGTGAATAATGCATCTTGTTAAGGTTGAGCTTTTGGTTGGCCGGCCCGCGTCACCCGGCAGGCTTTGATCCCGTACAACGGGCGACCGTGGTCATCGAACGAGGCATCATGCGTACGCGGATATCCTTCAAGAGTGGCGCAGCCCAAGCCCGGGCGGCGGCCAGCTATTTCACCGGGTTGGCCAACTCCCTTTTCGGCGAGCTGGTCACGCGAATGGAGGAGGGCCTCTATGAGGTGATCACCGACGATGGCTTCGCCCTTCGCCTGCGGGTGTGGACCTCCCGCCCCCTCACGATGGCGGACCTGCATCAGCTATTCATCTGGCTCATCCGGGTCTGCGATGATGCCACAGGGTTGGATACGCCGTCCACCGCCCATCAGCTGATCCCCCGGCTCGCCGCCGAGTGGCGCCAAGTGCGTCATGAGGGCGCCACGATCTATGTGGAGCGGTCGGTCCTTCCCCCGGGCCAGGAGGAGGAGGTCCCGGACCTCACCGTGGGCGTGCTGGGCGGTCGTACCGTGATGGTCTCCACCCCCGACCTCATGTTCATCGAGTTGCAGGAGGGCCTCTGCGGGTTCACCGTGGCCGGTCAGGGGAGCTACCTCCTGGAGGAGGTCACCGGAGCAGCCGTGCGCCGGGCCTGATCATTGGTCCGGGCCGCCGAAGGCGTATTGCACCAGGTTGGCCCCCATGCGCAGGGCTTTCAGGCGGGTCTCCTCGCTGTCGCCGTGCACGTCGGGGTCCTCCCAGCCATCGCCCAGGTCGCACTCGTGGTCGTAGAAGCATACTACCCGGCCCTCCCAGATCAGGGCGTAGCCCCGGGGGGGCAGGTCGTCGTGCTCATGGATCTTGGGCAGGCCCTTGGGGAACTTGAACTTCTGGTGGTAGATCGGGTGGTCGAAAGGCAGTTCCACCAGCTCCAGCTCGGGGAAAACGCGCTGCAGCATGGGCCGCACGAACGGGTCCATGCCGTAGTTGTCGCTGATGTGCAGGAAGCCCCCCCCGATCAGGTAGGTGCGCAGGTTGTCGGCTTCCTGCTGGTCCACCACCACGTTGCCGTGGCCGGTCATGTGCACCCAGGGGTGGTCGAACAGCTCGGGGCTGCCCACCTCCACCACGGGCACCTCGGGGTCGATGCGGGTGCCCAGCTCCTGGTTGCAGAAGCGCACCAAGTTGGGTACGGCCGTGGGGTTGGCATACCAGTCGCCCCCGCCGCGGTACTTCAGCACCGCCAGGCGGTAGGTGCCTTGGGCGGAGGCGGCGATGGCGGCGGCCAACAGCAGAACGACGGCGAGGGGGCGCAGCATGGGGCCGAAGTTACCGTTGCGCGGCGAGCGGCCACACCCCTGGCGCCTGCCTCCTGGGGTTGGGTGTGTGGCGAACGGTTGACGGACGATCGCCCCGCCCAACGGACCTTTGTGCCCGCTTCCATACGCACCATGTCCGCACCTCCCACCGCCCCCTCGCGGACCAAGGTCTACCTCGCGTTCGCTGCGGTCTACATCATCTGGGGCAGCACCTACTTCTTCATCCGCGAGGCGCTCGATGGCTTCCCGCCGTTCATGCTCGGTGGCGTGCGCTTCGCGTTGTCCGCGGCGATCATGTTCGGCTGGTGCCGGGCGGTGGGCACATCGATCGCTCCGGGCCGCGACCTCTGGAAGGCGGTGGTGGTGGGCCTTCTGCTGCTGTTCGTGGGCAACGGCGCGGTGATCTGGGCCGAGGGGTCGATCCCCAGCAGTCTGGTGGCCATCGCCGTGGCCGTGGCACCGCTCTCGTTCGTGGTGTTCGACAAGCCCAACTGGGGCGTGAACTTCCGCAGTCCGGCCACGCTGATCGGTGTGGCGGCCGGTATCGCGGGGGTATGGCTGTTGTTCGGTCAGCGGTTGGCGGCGCAATGGGGCGAGGCCGAGCTGTCGGCAGAGGCCATGGCCCTGCTTATCCTGCTGGTGGGCATCATCGCCTGGCCGGCCGGTTCGCTTTTCGCCAAGTACCGGCCCACGGCCCTGCCCAACATGGTGAACAGCAGCTGGCAGATGCTCACCGGGGCGGTGTGTTTCCTCGTGGTGGCGGTGATGCGGGGGGAATGGGGCCGGATGGACTGGGGTCAGGTGCCGGGCCATGCGTGGTTCGCGCTGGTCTACCTGGTGCTGTTCGGATCCATCCTGGGCTACAGCGCCTACGTGTGGCTGCTGGGCGTGCGCCCGGCCGCGCAGGTGAGCACCTATGCCTACGTGAACCCGGTGGTGGCCGTGCTGCTGGGCGTTTTCCTGGGCAATGAGGTGCTGGGTTGGCGCGAGGTCGCCGGGCTGGTGGTGATCCTCGGCGGCGTGCTGATGATCAACCTCGCCAAGTACCGGAAAGGGTAGGGCTCAGCGTTGCTGGGCCAGGCTCATCCACGTGCAGGCGGCCAGGGCGGCGGTCTCCGTGCGCAGCCGGGCGGTCCCGATGGACACCGCCGCGAAGCCCGCGCTCCGCAGCCGTTCCGCCTCTTCCACGGTGAAGTCGCCTTCCGGGCCGATCGCCACCACGGCATCGGTCGTCGGGGTGTACAGGGCCATCAGTGCCTGATGTTCGCCCATGCACCACCCGAAGCAGCGCTGGCCGGGCAGGTCCGCGCGGAGCAGTTCGGGCAGGGCCAAGGGGGCATCCACCTGCGGCAGCCATGCGCGCTGGCTCTGTTTCATGGCGGCCACGGCGATGCGCTCCAAGCGGTCGGTGCGGAGCTTCCGCCGCTCGGTGCGTTCGGTGAGCAGCGGGGTGATGCGGTCCACGCCCACCTCCACGGCCTTCTCCACGAACCACTCGAACCGGTCGGCGTGCTTGGTGGGTGCCACCGCCAGATGAATGCGGGCGGCCCGCTCGGGCGGATGCTTGGTGCGCTCCAGCACGTTCACCCGCACCAGTCGCTTCCCCACCTCGATCAGCTCGCCCACGGCGGTGGTCCCGCGCCCGTCGAGCAGGCCGATACGGTCGCCTGCGCGCAGCCGCAGCACATGCGTGGCGTGATGCGCCTCCTCCTCGGGAAGGTCCACCGTGTCCGTGCCGAGTTGTGGGCAGTGGAAGAGGTGCATGGGCGGGAAGGTCGCACCCCGGCCGCTACTTTCTGCGGAACTCCAGCTTGTGGAAGTGGAAGTCCGGGCTGTGCAGGTCGATGGTGAAGTGGGTGATCCGGTGGTCGGTGTCGAAATGGAAGGTCACGTAGCCGGGCTCCAGGAAGGGGTCGTTGTGCTCCCAGCGCCAGGTGTCGTAGTGCCAGTGGGTGAGGGTGCCGGTGAAGAGCTCGGGGGCGGGCAGCAGGCGCAGGGTGGGCACTCCGCGCTCCACGGTGATCACGGCCTCGCCGTAGATCTTGTCGCTGTACATGCCGGCCAGGTCGGCGACCGGGGTGGTGGGCGTGGTCTTCGGACGCCGCGCGGCGATGCGGTCGGCCACGCGCTGGGATTCCTGCTTGGCGCGGGCTTCCAGGCGCGGGATCATGGTGCTCACGGGGTCGGCGGTGCCATCGCCCAGGTAGAGGTCCAGGATCTTGTTCGTTACGGCGAACACGCAGTAGCTCTCGCCGTTGCCCAAGGCGATCACGGCCAGGTCTTTATCGGGCACCACGGCATGGTTGAGGATGAACCCCGGCATGCCCCCGCTGTGCGTGATCACCGCATGGCCGTTGAAGTCCTCAATGAACCAGCCCAGCCCGGCCCCCTCGCGCCGCCCGCCCATGGGCAGGTGGTTGGTCGTGAGGTGGCGGTAGGTCGCGGGACTCAGGAAAGGCTTTCCGTTCAGCATTCCTTCATCGGCCCACATCGCGTCCCACTTGGCCAGGTCCTCCACACAGCTGTTGATGCCTGTGGCGCCATCGGCTCCCTTTAGCGTCTGGTAGGGCATGCTCTTCTGCGGGGCCTTGGGGTCCTGCCCCTTGCGCACGTGGGGCAGCGCCACATCAGTGAATCGGGCCAGGTCGGCCACTTCCACGGTGGTGCGGGTCATGCCCAGCGGCTTGATGATGCGTTCGGTGATGAACGCGTCCCAGGTCATGCCGCTCACCCGTTCGATCAACTGGGCGGCGGCGATGTACATCAGGTTGCTGTAGCCGAACGTGGTGCGGAAGCCGTGGGTGAAGGGCTCGTTGGCATGCCGGCGCAGGATCTCGCGCTGGTCCATGTGTGTGCCGTACCACAGCAGGTCGCCGTCGAAGGTGTCCCAGCCGCTGCGGTGCGAGAGCATGTCGGTCACGGTCATGTTCGCCGTCACGTATGGGTCGGGCGTGGCGAACTCGGGCAGGTGCATGCGTACGGGGTCGTTCCAATTCACCCTGCCTTCGTCGACCAACAGCCCCACGGCCGCCGCAGTGAACGCCTTGCTGATGCTGGCCACGAAGAAGATGCTTTGCGGGGTCACCGGATCGGGCTTTGCCAGGTCGAGGCGTCCGTAGCCCTTGCTCCAGATCAGGGCACCATCCTTGACGATGCCCACGGCCAGGCCGGGTTGATCGAACTCGGTGACGGCGTGGGCGATGTAGCGATCGAGGGCATCAAGGTCGGGGCCGGATTGCGCCTGGACCTGCAGCGCCACGGCGACCATGAGCAGGGTGAGGGGTCGGAAGTGCATGGTGCGAATATCCGCATCCCGGCCGGCATGGCATGGGTCGGGGCCGCAAGCTCGGGAAAGGCGTTGGATCATCATGGGCGCATGGGGCAAACTCCCATCTTTGTGCCCCGTGACACGCGCCGAACTCGTCGCCCTGATCCGCCAACGGAAAAGCCTGCTGTGCGTTGGCTTGGATACCGAGTTGGACCGTGTGCCCGATCACTTCCGGCGCGAACGCCATCCGGTGCGGGCGTACAACGAGGCGGTCGTCAACGCCACCCACGACCTGGCGGTGGCCTACAAGCTGAACCTCGCGTTCTACGAGGTGCACGGCGACCAAGGCTGGCTGGACCTCGAGGCCACCATCGCCTACATCCGCAGCAAGGGCCCCAGTTTCATCATCGCCGACGCCAAACGCGGCGATATCGGCAACACGGCCTCGAAATACGCCGAGGCGTTCTTTGAGCGGCTCGACGTGGATGCGGTGACCCTGGCGCCCTACATGGGCCGCGACAGCATCACCCCGTTCATGGGCCGGGCGGGCAAGTGGGGCATCGTGCTGGGCGTTACGAGCAACCCTGGCGCGGAGGATTTCCAGTTCCTGACCGTGGACGGCGATCGCCCGCTCTATGAAGTGGTCATGCGCCGCACCGCGCAATGGGGTCGACCCGATGAACTGATGCTCGTGGTGGGGGCGACCCGACCCGAGCTGGTGGCGCGCGCACGGATGATCGCGCCCGACCACTTCTTCCTGGTGCCCGGTGTGGGCGCCCAAGGCGGCGACCTGGAGGCCGTGATGGATGCCGGCCTAACCACCGATGGCGGACTGCTCATCAACGCCAGCCGGTCCATCCTCTACGCAGGGCAGGGGCAGGATGCCATCCCCGCGGCCCGGCGCGCTGCGAAAGCGCTCCAAGTGGCCATGGAAGGCCGCATCGGGTAGGTTATATTATGCGGCGGTCGGTTGACGGCATATCCGTCAAGATCGCTGCAAATGGCCCACGCACATCCTTCCTACGCATCGCCGCTCACTGCGCCATCGTTGCGCGTGGTGCATCGGCCCCCACTTCCGTCCCTTTCCGATCCGGGCTTCCCGTATGGGGAGGAGCTCCTGCAATTCCTGTGGTCGGCGCGGCTGTTCAACACCCACGGGCTACGCACCACCGACGGACGCAGCGTGGAGGTGGTGCGGCCGGGGCGGATCCAGCACAACAGCGGCCCCGACCTGGAGGATGCCCAGGTGCGCATCGATGGCCAGTTGTGGGCCGGGAGCGTGGAGGTGCACCTGCGCAGCAGCGACTGGTACGCGCACGGCCATCAACATGATCCCGCCTACGACAATGTGGTGCTTCATGTGGTGCACGATGACGACATGCCCGTGCACAGCCGCCAGGGACATGCGTTGCCCACGGTGGAGCTGGTCCATCGCATCGCCACGGACAGCATCGCCCTGCACCTGGAGCTGATGCGGGCCCGCGACACAGTGCCGTGTGGGCGCCAACTCCACGCTGTGGACCCGCTGCGGCGCGGGCAGTGGCTGGAGCGGGTGCTCGTGGAGCGTCTGCAACGGCGCACCACCGCCGTGGTCGAGCTCCACCACCAGCTGGGCAACGACCCCTCGGCCACATTGTACCACATGGTGGCCCGGGCCTTCGGACTGAAAGTGAACGCCGAGGCCTTCGGCATGCTGGCCCATGCGCTGCCCCTGCGCGTACTGCTGAAGTACCGCGATGACCTGTTCCGCACGGAGGCCCTGCTCTTCGGTCAGGCCGGGCTGCTGCAGGTGGACATGGTGGAGGACCACCCCCGTGCCCTGCAACGCGAGCACGCCCACATGGCGCACCTGCACGGCTTGGTGCCCGCCCCGCTGGCCGCCTGGAAGTTCGGGCGCATGCGGCCCATGAACTTCCCCACGGTGCGCATCGCCCAATTGGCCCAACTGATCGTGACCTGCGACGGTGATCTGGGCGCCCTGCTGGAAATGGACGATGTGAACGCGCTGCGTGCCCGGCTGATGGTGACCGCCGGGGGGTACTGGGACACGCATCATGCCTTCGACCGGCCCGGCCCGCACCTGCCCAAGCGCCTGGGAGGAACCGCCGCCGACCACATCATCATCAATGCCGTGGTGCCGGTCCTGTTCGCCTTCGGGCGGCTGCACGGCCGGGAGGCCTATCAGGATCGCGCCCTGCATCTGCTGGACCAGCTCCCACCCGAGCGAAATCACCTGCTGGCACGCTGGGCCGCATGGGGTGTGCCCGCCGATACCGCAGGCCGCGGTCAGGCCCTGCTGGAACTGGGCGCCCAATACTGCGCGGCGCGGCGCTGCTTATCTTGCGGCATTGGCGACCAATTGATGCGCCGCAGCGTGAAAAGGGCGCCATGACCCGTGTGTTCGGAATTTCCATGATCGATCGTGACAGCACCAAGACCCGTTTGGAGCACCAGATCTTCGGTGTGTGCGCTTGGTGGGCGGACAAGCTCAATATCAAGGCCGAGCAGGTGCGTCTGAGCTTCATCTACCTGGGCTTCGTCACCGCCGGGGTGCATCTCGTGGTCTACCTCATCATGGCGTTCATCCTCCAGCATAAAGAGCGCATCAAGCAGCCCTTCCGCCGGCGCAGTACGGTGTGGGAGCTGTGACGCCAGGATCGGCCGGCCTTCCGCATCTTCGCCCCATGCGCATCCTCGTCACCGGCTCCAACGGCCTGCTGGGCCAGAAGCTCGTCGCCGCACTTCGCCAAGATCCGGAGGTGGAGCTTGTCGCCACCAGCCGCGGCACCGATCGCACGCCCCAGCCGCTGGGGGCCAGGTACCGCTCCCTCGACATCACACGACCCGATGAGGTGGATCCCGTGTTCGACGACGTACGCCCTGAGGTGGTGATCCACACCGCGGCCATGACCAACGTGGATGCCTGCGAGCTCGATCCCGTCGCGTGCAAGCTCCAGAACGTGGAGGCGACGGGCCATCTGGTGAGGGCCGCCAAGCGTCACGGCGGCCATTTCATCCACCTCAGCACCGATTTCATCTTCGACGGGAAGAACGGCCCCTACGCCGAGGACGATACCCCGGCACCGCTCAGCGTATACGGGCACAGCAAGCTCGAAAGCGAACGCTTGGTGCAGGAGGCCGGCCTGGAACGATGGGCCATCGCCCGCACCATCATCGTGTACGGTTTCGCCCAGGGACTGAGTCGCAGCAATGTGGTGCTGTGGGCCAAACAGGCGCTGGAGAAGGGGAGCCCCATCAATGTGGTGGATGACCAGTGGCGCATGCCCACCCTGGCCGAGGATCTGGCCGACGGCTGCATCCGCATCGCCAAGCGCGGCGCCACCGGGATCTACCACCTCTGCGGGCCCGATGGCATGAGCATCCTGGAGCTGGTGATGCGCGTCGGTGCCTTCTTCAAGCTGGACACCAGCGTGGTCTCCGCGGTGAAGAGCGACACCCTGGGACAGCCCGCCCAACGTCCGCCCCGCACCGGCTTCGTCCTCGACAAGGCGCGCCGTGACCTGGATTATGCGCCGCGGACGTTCGAGGAGGGCTTGGCCGTTCTCCGGTCGCAGCTCTGATCGGTCCGCCATCGGACCATTCCATTTTTCCGACGGAACCTTGCGGCCGCAGGGGAGGGGACAAGGAATATGTGTGCCCACCGGATACCTATATTTACTGCGGTTGGTCGTACTATTCTCTCCCTGGTCCATTCAGCGTGATCATGAACGGTGGACAGCGGAGCTTTTGGCACGAGTGCAAGTCCTTGTTCGTGCTCCATTGGGGTGAGCGGCGCGGCTTTCTGCTGCTGATGCTGCTGCTTTCCATTTGGGCCGCTGTGGTGGCCTACCGCCAATGGTTCATGCCGCCGCCGCAAGTGGATATTGGTCCCTTGCTGGCCGAAATGGAAGTCTGGGCCGCGGAGCGCCAGGCCCGGCAAGTGGGTGAGGAGCGGGCCCTCACGCCGTTCCTGTTCGACCCGAACACCATCGACCACGCGGGATGGCTGGCTTTGGGCCTTTCAGAGCGCCAGGCCGGGTCCATCGAACGCTTCAAGGAGAAAGGCGGTCGTTTCCGCGTGAAACGTGATCTGGCCCGCATGTACACCCTCGGTGCGGAGGAGTACGAAGCACTGGAACCCTACATCGACCTTCCGGACAGCCTGGAGCGCACACCGCGCAAACAGCGACCATCCCCGAAGCGCTGGGCCGACGAACGGCCGGCCCGGGCCGCGTCACCCCCGCCCGCGCCCGCCCCGGTCAAGCCACGGGTGGAGGTGAACACCGCCGATTCCGCGGCGTTGGTGGCCCTGCCCGGCATCGGCCCCTCCTTCGCGCGGGGCATCATCAGCTATCGCGACCAGCTGGGCGGTTACCATTCACTGGACCAACTGGCCGAGGTGTACATATTGAAGGACAAGCCCGACGCGCTGGAGCGCATCCGCATGCTGCTGGTGGTGGACACCCTCGCTGTGCGGCGCATCCCCATCAACAGCTGCACGGCCGAGGAGCTGGCGGCCCACCCGTATGCACGATGGCGCATCGCACGGCCGCTGATCGCATACCGCATGCAGCATGGGCCGTTCCAGCGGATCGAGGACATCCGCGGCTGCGCGGTGGTGGACGCGGTCGTGTTCGCTAAACTTGCCCCCTATCTCAGCCTGGAGTGAGCACCATCGAACCACGCCTGAAGGCCGCCATCCGTGATGTGCCGGATTTCCCCAAGCCCGGCATCCTGTTCCGGGACATCACCCCTGTACTTGAAGATCCCACCCTGTGCCGCGATGTGGTGGAGGAGTTCGCCCAGGCTGTGGCGCACCAGCGCGTGGATGCCGTGGCCGGCGTGGAGAGCCGCGGCTTCCTCTTCGGCCTGCCGCTGGCCATGCGGCTGAACGTGCCGTTCATCACCGTGCGCAAGAAGGGCAAGCTGCCCTTCCATACCGTGAGCTACCGGTACGACCTGGAGTACGGCAGTGCGGAGATCGAGATGCACGTGGACGCCCTGAAGCCGGGCATGCGTGTGCTGGTGCACGATGACCTCCTGGCCACCGGGGGCACCGCGGGCGCCTGCGCCGAACTGGTGCGCCGGGAGGGCGGCGTTGTTGCCGGCTTCGCTTTTGTGATCGAACTTGCCGCGCTGGGAGGTGCCCGGCGCCTGGCCCAACACCAGGCCGAGATCGTTCGCCTGGCCACCTATTGACCTTGTAAGAGAGAGGATGGAATTCCACACGACCGAGAACCAGACCATGATCGCACAGGCGGTGCGGGACCTTTGTGAGCGCGAGCTGCGTCCGTACGTGATGCAGTGGGACGAGGACCAGCACATGCCGATCGACCTGTTCAAGAACCATTTCGGCCCGGCGGGCATGCTGGGCGTGCTGGTGCCGGAGGAGTACGGTGGCGCCGGCCTGGGCTATTTCGAGTACGTGAGCACGATCGTTGAGGTGGCCCGCATTTGCGGCAGCGTGGGCCTGAGCGTGGCGGCGCACAACAGCCTGTGCACCGGCCACATCCTCGCCTTTGGCAATGAGGAGCAGAAGCGCCGGTGGCTGCCCAAGCTCGCCACGGGCGAATGGCTGGGTGCCTGGGCCCTCACCGAGCCCAACACCGGCAGCGATGCCATGCGCATGAAGTGCACCGCCCGCAAGGAAGGGAACGAATGGGTGCTGAACGGCACCAAGTGCTGGATCACCCACGGCAAGAGCAGCGATGTGGTGGTGGCGATCGTGCGCACGGGCGAGCTCCTGGACAGCAAGGGCATGACCGCCTTTGTGATCGAGCGCGGCACGCCGGGCCTCAAGGCCGGCAAGAAGGAGAACAAGCTGGGCATGCGCAGCAGCGAAACGGCCGAGGTGATCTTCGAGGAATGCCGCGTGCCGGAGGCGAACGTGCTCGGCCAGGTGGGCGAGGGCTTCCAGCAGGCGATGAAGATCCTGGACGGTGGCCGCATCAGCATCGCCGCGCTGAGCGTGGGGATCGCCAAGGGCGCCTACGATGCCAGCGTGAAGTACGCCAAGGAGCGCGAGCAGTTCGGGCAGCCGATCGCCAACTTCCAGGCGATCGCATTCAAGCTGGCCGACATGGCCACCCGCATCGAGGCCGCCGAGCTCCTCACGCTGAAAGCCGCCGACATGAAGAACCGCGGCGAGCGCATGACCAAGGAGGGCGCCATGGCCAAATACTACGCCAGTGAGGTGGCCGTATGGGCCAGCAATGAGGCGGTGCAGATCTTCGGTGGATACGGCTACACCAAGGATTTTCCCGTGGAGAAGTTCTACCGGGACAGCAAGCTGTGCACCATTGGTGAGGGCACCAGTGAGATCCAGAAGCTGGTCATCAGCCGGAACGTGCTCAAAGGGTAGGCGCGGATTTTCCGCTGGGTACGATCCGTCTTCTGCATCAAGATGTTGCAGGGATCGATCCGGGACTTATCTTTGCGCCCCCGAAGCAAACGGACAAGACCCCATGCTGATCATCCCCGTGAAGGAAGGCGAGAGCATCGACAAGGCGCTCAAGAAGTTCAAGAAGAAGTTCGAGCGCACTGGCGCCATGCGTGAACTGCGCAAGCGCCAAGCGTTCACGAAGCCTTCGGTGGAGCGCCGCAAGGAGCGCATGCGTGCCGAGTACAAGCTGAAGATGCAGACCGTGGAGCAATAAGCTTCCGTCAAGATCGTTGGGAGGCGAAGGGTCCGGCTGGACTTTTCGCCTTCTTTGCTTTTGCGATGAGCGTGGAGCGGTACCTGGACCATCTGGCCTTCGAGAAAAGAAGCAGTGCCCATACCGTGGCCGCCTACCGGAGGGACCTGGCCCAGTTCGTCGCCTTTGTACAGGCGCAGGGTGTTCCCGGGCCCGAGGCGGCGACCCCGCTGCTTGTCCGTGCGTGGATGATGGGTCTGGTGGAGCAGGGCATCACCGCCCGTACCGTGAACCGCAAGCTCAGTGCCCTGCGCGGCTACTACCGCTTCATGCGCACCACGGGCGCCGGGTCCAATGACCCCACCGCCTTGATCGACCCGCCGAAGACGGCCAAGCGCCTCCCCGAATTCCTGGAGCAGGAAGGCATGGCTCGTTTGCTGGAGACCGAGGCCTGGCCGGAAGGGGAAGAGGTGTACCGCCTGGTGGTGGACCTGCTCTACGGCACCGGCATGCGTCTGGCCGAACTGTTGGGCCTCCGCGTGGACGACGTGGACCTGCGCCGGGCCACCGTACGGGTGCTGGGCAAGCGCAGCAAGGAACGCATCATCCCCTTGGGCGATACCTTGGTGGACGCACTTCGGCGTTATCTGGACCACCGGGCCACCCTGGCGCCGGCCACGGACCAGCTGCTGGTGGGGCCTCAGGGCCGCGGATTGACAAGACGCAGTGTGCAACGTCGCGTGGCTGCTTACCTTGGCACGGTCACCTCACAACGCAAGCGAAGCCCGCACGTGTTGCGGCACACCTTCGCCACCCACATGCTGAATAATGGCGCCGACCTCAATGCCGTGAAGGAGCTCCTGGGGCATGCGGGTCTGGCGGCCACCCAAGTCTACACCCATAACACTGTGGCCCGGCTCATCCAGGTGCACGCTCAAGCCCATCCGCGAGGAGGGCACCGGGATGACGGGGCCCAAGGAACATGACCATGAACGTGAACATCCAATCCATCCATTTCGACGCTGACATCAAGCTGGTGGACTTCATCAAGGAAAAGCTCGCCAAGCTGGAACGCTTTCATGACCGCATCCATGGGGCGGAGGTGGTCCTGCGTTTGGAGCACGACGGGGAGAAGCGGGAGAACAAGGTGGTGGAGATCCGCTTGGACGTACCGGGCAATGACTTCTTCGCCAAGCGCCAGGGCAAATTGTTCGAGGAGGCCGCCACCGAGGCCATCGATGCCCTGCGCAGCCAGGTGGAACGCAGCAAGGAAAGACCGCGTCAGGCCTGATGAGGGCGTCTGGGAGGCCGGGTGGGGTAGGGGACACAAATATTCCTGCCCGATAGTTTGGTAAAGCGCGCTTTCTTCATACATTTGCAGGCCCAAATCCGGACCTCGCGGTCGGGAGGGGGTGGAAGGAAGCGTTCTTTCCCTTGTTGTACAGGCCAATGTAGCTCAGCTGGTAGAGCAGCTGATTTGTAATCAGCCGGTCGTGGGTTCGAGTCCCTCCATTGGCTCCGAGAGCCTTTCCATGGGGAGATACCCAAGTGGCCAACGGGGGCAGACTGTAAATCTGCTGTCATACGACTTCGTAGGTTCGAATCCTGCTCTCCCCACCACGGCCCCCTCGGAGCCGA
>CAYXKE010000025.1:0-31424 GCA_964464935.1 uncultured Chryseobacterium sp. | reverse complement strand
GCGGTGCGCTTGCCGTAGCCCTTCTCACTGACGACGAGCACCTGGCGGGTCTGCAGCTCGTTCTTGTCGATGGCGATCATGCCGATGACCTCGTTGTCCGCGCGGTCGCCCAGGTTCATGCCGCGCACGCCGCTGGCGCCACGGCCCATGGGGCGCACGTCGTTCTCATCGAAGTGCACGGCGCGGCCCTCGCGGCTGGCGAGGATGATGTGGCTGTTGCCCGTGGTGAGCTTGGCCTCCAGGAGCTGGTCGCCCTCGCGGATGCCCACGGCGATGATGCCGTTGGCGCGCGGGCGGCTGTAGGCCTCCAGCGTGGTCTTCTTGATGATGCCCTTTTTGGTGCAGAGCATCACGAAGTGTTTTTCCAGGTACTCGGGATCCTTCAGGTCGGTGACGTTGAGGTAGGCCACCACCTTGTCGTCGCCCTCGATCTGCACCAGGTTCTGGATGGCGCGGCCCTTGCTCTGGCGGGTGCCCTCGGGGATGTCGAACACGCGCATCCAGTAGCACCGGCCCTTCTGGGTGAAGATCAGCAGGTAGTTGTGGTTGGTGGCCACGAAGAGGTGCTCCAGGAAGTCCTCGTCGCGCGTGGTGCTGCCCTTGCTGCCCACGCCGCCGCGGCTCTGGGTGCGGAACTCGGCGAGGTTGGTGCGCTTGATGTAGCCCAGGTGGCTGATGGTGACCACCACGGCCTCGTCGGCAATGAGGTCCTCGATGCGCATGTCGCCGCTGGCGTTGACGATGTGCGTGCGGCGCTCGTCACCGTACTTCTCCTTGATCTCCAGGGTCTCCTCCTTCACGATCCCGTAGCGGAGGTTCTCGTCGGCCAGGATGGCGCGGAGGCGCTCGATGAGCTTCATGAGCTCGGCGTGCTCCTCGCGGATCTTGTCGCGTTCCAGGCCGGTGAGGCGCTGCAGGCGCATGTCGAGGATGGCGCGGGCCTGCACCTCGCTGAGGCCGAAGGTGCTCATGAGGCCTTCGCGGGCGATGTCGGGGGTCTGGCTGGCGCGGATCAGGGCGATGACCTCATCGAGGTGGTCCAGTGCGATAAGCAGCCCTTCGAGGATGTGGGCGCGCTCCTCGGCCTTGCGCAGGTCGAAGCGGGTGCGGCGTTCCACCACGTCGAGGCGGTGGTTCACAAAGTGGACGATCATGTCCTTCAGTCCCAGGAGCATGGGACGGCCACCCACCAGCGCGATGTTGTTCACGCTGAAGCTGGTCTGCAGGGCGCTGTACTTGTAGAGCTGGTTGAGCACCACGGTGCCCATGGCCTCGCGCTTCACGTCGTACACCACGCGGATGCCCTTGCGGTCGCTGTAGTCGTTCACATCGCTGATGCCCTCGATGCGTTTCTCGTTCACCAGGTCGGCCACGCCTTTCACGAGCTGCACGGCCTTGTTGGTCTGGTAGGGGATCTCCGTGCACACGATGCTCTCGCGGCCGGTCTTCTGGTCCTCTTCGATGTGGCAGGCGGCACGGAGCACGATGCGGCCGCGGCCGGTCTCATAGGCTTCGCGGATGCCCTCCACGCCGTAGATCACCCCGCCGGTGGGGAAGTCGGGACCTTTCACGTACTGCATCAGGCCCTCGGTGGTGATGTCGCGGTCGTCGATGTACGCCACGATGCCATCACACACCTCGCTGAGGTTGTGCGGGGGCATGTTGGTGGCCATGCCCACGGCGATGCCGGCGGCGCCGTTGACCAGGAGCTGGGGCACCTTGGTGGGCATGACGCTGGGCTCCTCCAGGGTGTCGTCGAAGTTGGGGCGCATGTCCACCGTCTCCTTGTCGAGATCGGCGAGCACCTCTTCGGCGATCTTGCGGAGGCGGGCCTCGGTGTAGCGCATGGCCGCGGGGCTGTCACCGTCGAGGCTGCCGAAGTTCCCCTGCCCGTCGACCAGGGGATAGCGCAGGCTCCAGTCCTGGGCCATGCGCACCATGGCGTCGTACACGCTGCTGTCACCGTGGGGGTGATATTTTCCGAGCACTTCACCCACGATACGGGCGCTCTTCTTGTACGGGCGGTTGCTGAGCACGCCCAGGTCCTGCATACCGAAGAGCACGCGGCGGTGCACGGGTTTGAGGCCGTCGCGCACGTCGGGCAGTGCCCGGCTGACGATCACCGACATCGAATAATCGATGTAGGCGCTGCGCATTTCCTGTTCGATGTTGATCGGAACGATCTTCTCTCCTCCTGCCATGATCTCAGTGGTTCAACGGGGTGGCCCGATGCTTGCGGGCCCCCCTTCCGCGAAAGGGAGCCCGAAGGTACTCCACTGCCCCGGAAGCGACGCACGAAGTTCTCCACAACCGCACAGGCTGCTGTGGATAAAAGGAAGGCCCGAAAAACGGGTCGCGCGCTGCAGGCAGGATAGCTTGCCCCCGCTGGCCGGCCCCGTACCTTCACCCACCGGGACACCCGCCGCCACACCGAGAAAAGGAACCGCATGGAAGCCAAATTGTCACCCAAGGCCCGCGAACTGTTCACCATGAGCCGCGAAGAAGCCCTGCGGCACGGGCACGACACCATGGGCACCGAGCACCTGCTGCTGGCGCTGCTGCGCTGCGAGGGCAACGCGCTGCTGATCCTGCGCCGGCTGGGCGTGGAGATCGACCAGCTGCGCCGGGCGGTGGAAGGCCTGATGGCCCCGCCCAGCCCCATGCAGCCCAGCAACAAGGAGGGCATCCGCCTGGTGAAACAGGCCGAACGCCTGCTGCGCGTGACCTACCTGGAATCGAAGCTGCTCAAGTGCGCCGAGATCGACCCCGAGCATGTGCTGCTGGCGCTGCTGAAGGACGAGGACAGCCCGGCCACGCGCACCCTGAAGCGGTTCCGCGTGGATTACGACTCGGTGAAGAACGAGCTGGACGCCATCATGGCCGAGAACGAAGGCCGCGAACCCGGCAGCCCCCCCGCCAGCGGCACGGGCTACACCAGCCGCCGACCCAGCGCCGGCCCGCAGAGCGCCGATGACGACGACGAGGACGCCGGCACCTTCCCCACCGGCGGCAGCCATCGCAAGGCCGGTGAGAGCAAGAGCAAGACCCCCGTGCTGGACAACTTCGGCCGCGACCTCACGAAGCTGGCCGAGGACGGCAAGCTGGACCCGATCGTGGGCCGCGAGAAGGAGATCGAGCGGGTGAGCCAGATCCTGAGCCGCCGCAAGAAGAACAACCCCGTGCTGATCGGTGAGCCCGGCGTGGGCAAGAGCGCCATCGCCGAGGGCCTCGCCCTGCGCATCATCCAGCGCAAGGTGAGCCGCGTGCTCTTCGGCAAGCGCATCGTGGCACTGGACATCGCCAGCCTGGTGGCCGGCACCAAGTACCGCGGCCAGTTCGAGGAGCGCATGAAGGCCGTGATGAACGAGCTGGAGAGCAGCCCCGACGTGATCCTGTTCATCGATGAGATCCACACCATCGTGGGGGCCGGAGGTGCCAGCGGCAGCCTCGATGCCAGCAACATGTTCAAGCCCGCCCTGGCCCGCGGCGAGATCCAATGCATCGGCGCCACCACCCTGGACGAATACCGGCAGTACATCGAGAAGGACGGCGCGCTGGAACGCCGCTTCCAGAAAGTGATCGTGGAGCCCACCACGGTGGATGAGACCATCCAGATCCTGCACAACATCAAGGAGAAGTTCGAGGACCACCACAACGTGACCTACACGCCCGAGGCCATCGAGGCCTGCGTGAAGCTCACCGCGCGTTACATCACCGACCGCCACCTGCCCGACAAGGCCATCGACGCGCTGGACGAGGCCGGTAGCCGCGTGCACATCAGCAACATCGTGGTGCCGCAGAACATCCTGGAGGTGGAGCAGAAGATCGAGGAGATCAAGGAGGAGAAGAACCGCGTGGTGCGCAGCCAGCGCTACGAGGAGGCCGCCAAGCTGCGCGATCGCGAACGCCAGCTGCTGGAGGAGCTGGAACGCGCCAAGAAGCAGTGGGAGGAGGAGAGCCGCAGCAACCGCACCACGGTGACCGAGGAGAACGTGGCCGAGGTGGTGGCGATGATGAGCGGCATCCCCGTGATGCGCATCGCCGAGAAGGAGAGCGGCAAGCTGCGCCGCATGAAGGAGGAGATGGTGGGCAAGGTGATCGGGCAGGACGAAGCGGTGGCCAAGGTGGTGAAGGCCATCCAGCGGAACCGCGCGGGCCTGAAGGACCCGAACCGGCCCATCGGCAGCTTCATCTTCCTGGGCCCCACCGGCGTGGGCAAAACGCAGCTGGCCAAGGAACTGGCCCGCTACATGTTCGACACCGAGGATGCGCTGATCCGCATCGACATGAGCGAGTACATGGAGAAGTTCTCCGTGAGCCGCCTCATCGGTGCGCCGCCGGGCTACGTGGGCTACGAGGAAGGCGGCCAGCTCACCGAGAAGGTGCGCCGTCGCCCCTACTCCATCGTGCTGCTCGACGAGATCGAGAAGGCCCACCCCGACGTGTTCAACCTGCTGCTGCAGGCCCTCGATGACGGCAAGATGACCGACAGCCTGGGCCGGCACATCGACTTCAAGAACGCGATCATCATCATGACCTCGAACATCGGGGCGCGTGACCTGAGCGACTTCGGCAAGGGCGTGGGCTTCGGCACCGCCGCCAAGGCCGCCGCGCAGGAGGAGAGCAACCGCGGGGTGATCGAGAAGGCGCTGAAGAAGGCCTTCGCTCCCGAGTTCCTCAACCGGATCGACGACATCATCATGTTCAACTCGCTCAAGCGGGAGGACATCCACAAGATCATCGACATCGAGCTGGGCCACCTCTACAAGCGCATCGCCGAGCTGGGCTACGAACTGAAGCTCACCGACGAGGCGAAGGACTTCCTGAGCGAGAAGGGCTACGACGAGAAGTTCGGTGCCCGCCCGCTGAAGCGGGCCATCCAGAAGTTCATCGAGGACCCGCTGGCCGAGGAGATCATCAACCAGGCGGTGGAGGAAGGCGACAAGATCACCGTGGGCCTGAACAAGGACAAGACCGACGTCACGATCAAGGTGACGAAGGGAAAGAAGAAGATGGTGAAGGACAGCGGCGAGGGCGATCCCGATACGCCGCCTGCCACGGAGGAATAAGGAAGGGCCCGGTCACCAGCCGGGCCCTTCATCATCCGCCCGCCGCAGCCGGGTGCTGAAGCCCAGACCGATGAGGAGGTTCTGGAAGGGGTGCGCCTCTTCCACCTCCTTTCGGCCGGGGAACCGCCCATCGGGCAGCCCCAGATCGTTGGCGTGGAAGCGCGTGGCGTCCGTCTCGTAGCCCAGGGTGAGCCCGAAGGCCAGATTGTCCGACGTGTGGATGTAGTAGCCCACGCCCAAGGCCCAGTGCAGCACGGTGCGGCGGCTGTCGTCCGTGCAGGTGGGGCAGCTGAAGGTGAAGGTGCTGGTGCCCACCCGGGCGTTGAGCTCATAGAAGGTGCGCGCGCTGGTGTACTGCTCGTACTGCACCTTGCCGAAGAGGGTGAGCTTGCTGATGTCGCCCGAGGTGATGATGGGCGCCAGGGCGCGCTCCTTCACCCCGAACCAGGTCATCTTCCCGCCCACGCCCACGCCCAGCCCCTTGTAGAGCGGGTGCTGGTAGGTGCCGTCCACCTGGCCCAGCACCTCGGTGTAGGCGTTGAAGAGCGGGTTGCCCACGGGTACGGGGAGCACCAGCGTGCCCTTGATGGTGGCCGAAGGTTCGGGGAGGGACTGTGCGTGCACCGGGGCGGAGAGCGCCAGCAGTGCGGGGAGCAGCAGGCAGGCGGGACGGAGGGAGCGGGCCGAACGCAGCGTCATACGGTACGAAGACGGAAAGTTCGGAAGGTCCGTTGTGTGGCGGTGCTCACTTCCAGCACATGGTCGCCGTCGGCCATTTGCGGCAGGGCACGCTCCAGCACGTGGATGCCGGGGCGCAGGTCGATGAAGTCCCACTCGTGCACCAGGGTGTGACCGGTGTCGAGCAGGCGGGTGTGCACGCGCTGGGCACCGGGCAGGCGCACCTCCACGCGCAGGCGGGCGGGGTGGTACATCACCTCCAGGGCCATCACCTCGGCGTGCATGGGCGCGGGCACGTGGCGCCGCAGGACCCACTGGCGGAACCGCCGGATGAGCAGCACCAGCACCATGATGGTGAGCGAAATGAGCAGTACGGTGCGCAGCTTCTCCAGGTCCATCCTCACAGCATCATCACGCCACCGAGCCGGTGCACCTGCATGTAACGTTCGATCACCTCATCGGCGCTCATCACCATCTGCCGCAGGGTGATGCTCACATAGCGGCCGCCCTTGGAGTAGCGGCGCAGCACCTCGCCCTCGGGGGGGAAGAGCGCGAGCAGTTGGGCGATCCGGTCCTCGTCGGGCTCCAGCACCATCTTGTACATGTACACCGAGGGCCAGTCGTGCACCTCGTTGAGGCGGGCACGGAGGCGCTGCACGGGATCGTCGGAATGGCCGGGGGAGGTCATGGGGACGGTGATCGGCGGTGGCGGAAAGCGCGGCCTGCCATTTGCAAAGGTACGGGCCGCCCCGGGGATCGAACCTTTGCGGCGCTCGCGTGTACCGCATACCGAAGACGGCCCATGAACACCTGGAGAACGGCGCTCACCCTCGGCCTGCTGGCCCTGGCCCTCACGGCGCGTGCGCAGCCCGTGATGAACGACCCCGCACAGGGCGGCTGGCGCGGCGAGGAACTGCAACAGCAGCTGGCGCAATGGGCGCGCATCGTGGCCGAACACCCCGATGACCAGCAGGCGCGCCTGAACCTGTTCCGCACCACGCGCAATGCCGCGCTGGCCCGCCACGCCGGCACCATACCCCCCGCCGACCAGGCGCAGCTCAGCGCCATCACCGCCGACCTGGCCCGCCGCGACGCCGATGGCTTCGAGACGCACATCGCGCAGTTCCACCTGCACTTCCCCGCCGCCGCCGCGTGGGCGCACCTCACCGCCGCGGCGCGCGTGGGTGCGGACCGCCTGGAGCTGATCGCGCCGCAGCTGGTGGGCGCCGCACGCACCGGCGACCAGAAGGCCATGGCCCGCCACGCCCGCGACCTGGTGGACCGCGGCGGCCTCTCCCCCGCCCTGCTCTCCCTGGCGGGCGACATCCTGCTGTCCGTGGGGCCCGACGCCGTGCTGATCGCCGCCGGTGAGATGGACGCCCATGCCGTGTGGGCCCGCCAATACGCCCGGGGCGAACGCCGTGACGTGCTCACCATCGACCAACGCCTGCTGGCCGACGCCACCTACCGCCGCACGGTGTGGACCCAGGCGGGCGCCAAGGGCGAACCGCCCACCGAGCTGGCGCGCTTCGTGGAGCACCTGGCCGGCGCCACCACCCGGCCGGTGTACTGCTCCCTGGCGCTCGGCCCCGACCGCCTGGCCCCGCTGAGCGACCGCCTCTACGTGACCGGTCTGGCCGCGCGCTACAGCACCACGCCCATCGACAACATCAGCACCCTGGCCGCCAATTGGCCACGCATGGCCAAGGTGCGCGATGCCGGCCCGCTGGCGCGGAACTACCTGCTGCCCGGCGCGCTGCTGCTGGAGCACCACCGCCAGCGCCACAACGAGGACGCCTTCGCACCGCTGGAGCACGAGCTGCGCGGCCTGGCCCGCGACCTGGGCGCCACCGACCTACTGTACCGCGCCGGCGTGCTGCACCACTGAGCCATGGCCCTCTTCCGCAAGGCATACCGCGAGCTGGGCGACGACCGCCTGATGGAGCTGGTACGCGCCGGCGATGAGGCGGCCTTCACCGCGATCTACGACCGGTACGCGGGGCGGGTGCTCAACTACTTCCACCGCATGCTGTGGCAGGACCGGGCCCTGGCGCAGGACCACCTGCAGGAACTCTTCACCAAGTTGGCGCGCGACCCGGCGAGCTACGATCCCGCACGGCCCTTCCGCACGTGGTTGTTCAGCGTGGCGCACAACATGTGCAAGAACGCCTACCGCCACCATGCCGTGGTGCAGGAGGCGGCCGGCCACCTGCGCCACGCGCCCGACCGCGAGGAGGCCACCGCCGGCCGTGCGCTGGACCACGACCTGTTCCGCGCGCGGCTCGATGCGGAGCTGGACCGGCTGGAGCCCGAGCACAAGACCACCTTCGTGATGCGCTTCCACCAGGAGCTGCCGATCAAGGAGATCGCCGCCATCATGGCTTGCAGTGAGGGCACGGTGAAATCGCGCATCTTCTACACCTTGAAAAAACTGGCCGAACGCCTCAAGGAGTTCGGTCCCAACGCCATCGCCGACCATGGAAAGGCGTGAACGCTACGATCCCGAGGACATCGAGCGCCTGCTGCGCGAACGCCGCTTCGACGAGCTGCTGGAGGCCGAGCGCGCCTACGTGCTGCGCCACCTGAGCGGGCCCGAGGAGTACGCGGCCATGCGCGCACTGGTGCGCCAGCTGGCCGATGAGGCCGCCGATCACCGGCCCATTGAACCCGACCCGGCGGTGCGCGCCAACGTGCTGCAGGCCTTCCGCGCGGCCCGCACACCGCAATGGCGCATCTGGCTGAACAGCGTGGGCGCGGCGATGTGGCCCGCGCAGGGCCCGGCATGGCGCCCGGCACTGGCCTTCGGCATGGTGGCCCTGCTGCTCGGGGTGGGCATCACCGTGGTACGTCAGATCGACCCTGAACCGCAAAAACTCGCCGAGGTGCGCAGCGAGCGGCCCACGGACAGCGTACCGGCCCCGGCCCCGCCCGCGACACAGGAGGCACCGCTGAGCCCCCCCACGGACGATGCTCCGGCCGGCGGCGCCGTGGCACCGCCCGCTGTGGCATCCGGCACCACACACATGGACCAGGCAGCGCCGCCGCCGCCCGCCGCCGCGGCCGGGCCCACGGACGAAGTGGTGGTGGACGCGATCGCCCCCGCCGCCGTGGCCGAGCAGGAAGTGCCGCCCGCCGTGGACGACCACTTCATGGAGCAGTACGCGGCCGCCAAGAGCGAGCGGCCCGCCGTCGTGCCGAGCGCGGCACCGCCCCGGAAGGAGAGCGCCCGCGACCTGCACCTGCGCGCCGGCAATCAAGTGGTGGCCGAGGCCGCCCCTGAACTGCTGAGCAACAGTCTGGCGGATGCCCCGTCCCTGCTGCTGCTGGTGGCCAGCGGCTGGTAGGCTCAGGCGGGCAGCACGTGCGCGCTGCGCACCATCCGCGTGCCCTGCGCGTCGGTGAGGGCGTAGGTGAAGCCGGGCAACAGCGCCAACGCGCCGTACGCGCCATCGCGCCGCAGGGCCAGGAAGCCCACCTGCATGTCGGCCAGCTCGGGGTTCTTGCGCACGATGCGGTCCAGTGCCTGCCGGCAGGCCTCCTCGGGCTCCACGCCGTGGCGCATCAACTCCACCACGGTGTGCGCCCCGGCGATGCGGATCACGAGCTCGCCCACACCGGTGGCACAGGCGGCGCCCACATCACCGTCCACGAACAGGCCGGCACCGATGATCGGCGAGTCGCCCACCCGGCCATGGATCTTCCAGGCCATGCCACTGGTGGTGCACGAGCCCGCCAGGCGGCCATCGGCACCCAGGCCGATCTGCCCGATGGTGTCGTGGTTCTCGATGTTGGCCACGGGCTTGTATTCGCCCTGCTCGAGCCACTCCTGCCAGCGCTGCCGCACCTCGGGGATGTCCATGTGCACCTCGGCGAAGCCCTGCTGGCGGGCCCAGCGTTCGGCGCCGCTGCCCACGAGCATCACGTGCGGGGTGCGCTCCATCACGGCCCGCGCCACGCGGATGGGATGTTGCAGTTTCTGCACGAAGGCCACCGCGCCGGCCCGGCCATCATGGTCCATGATGCAGGCATCGAGCGTGGTGAAACCGTCGCGGTCGGGCAGTCCGCCCAGGCCCACGCTGCGGTTGGTGGGGTCGCCCTCCACCACGGCCACGCCCTGCTCCACGGCATCCAGGATCGAGCCACCGCGCTCCAGGGTCATGACCGCATGCTGGTTGGCGATCAGGCCGTGGTCCCAGGTGGACAGCAGGACCGGTCCCCGGCCGGCGGGCGGCACGGTGGGCGTCGCGGCGGGATCCTCGCAGCCCACGAGCAATCCGGCCGAGCCGGCGATGCCCAGCTTGAGGAAGTGGCGACGGTCGTGGGTCATGGCCGCGGTGAAGGTACACCCCCGGGGCCATGGGGCGAAGCCGGGAAACACGATCTTGCGATCATGCGAACCCGCGCCATTCCGCTCCCCCTGGCGGTGCTCACCTCGCTCTTCTTCCTGTGGGGCTTCATCACCGTGCTGAACGACGTGCTGGTGCCGCACTGGAAGGCACTGTTCCAGCTCACCTACGCGCAGAGCCTGCTGGTGCAGTTCTGCTTCTTCGGGGCCTACTTCGTGGGGGCGGTGGTGTACTACGCGATCTCGGTCACCACGGGCGATCCGATCCATCGCATCGGCTACAAGCGGGGCCTGCTGCTGGGGCTGGGCCTCTCGGCGCTGGGCTGCGCGCTCTTCGCCCCGGCCAGCCTCGCGCACAGCTACGGCGGCCACCTCGCGGCGCTGTTCGTGCTGGGGCTGGGCTTCACGCTGCTGCAGATCGCGGCCAACCCGTTCGTGGCCATCATCGGCGCACCGGAAGGCGCGAGCAGCCGGCTGAACCTGGCGCAGGGCTTCAACTCGCTCGGCACCACATTGGCCCCGCTGCTGGGCGGCTGGCTCATCTTCGGTCAGGCCGACCCCGCCTCGGCGGTGCGCCTCCCCTACCTGGGTCTGGCGGCGCTGCTGGCGTTGATCGCCCTGGCGGTGGGGGCCACGCCCCTGCCCGAGCCGCCCCGCGCCCCCGCCACCGAACGCGGCCACGCGCTGCGCCACCCCCAACTGCGCTGGGGCATGCTGGCCATCTTCTGCTACGTGGGCGCCGAAGTGGCCGTGGGCAGTCTGATCATCGGATTCCTCGCCCTGCCCGACGTGATGGACCTGCCCGAAGGCACAGCCAAGCACTACCTCAGCCTCTACTGGGGCGGCGCCATGGCGGGCCGCTTCATCGGTGCGGTGGCGCTCGACCGCGCACTGGCGCCCGGCCGTCGCCTCGGCATGATGGTGGCGATCGGCGCGGCGATGTATGCGCTGCTGATGGCGCTGAACGCAACGGGCCCCGTCCCGCTGGCCGACATGGCCCCGATGGCCCTGCTGATCGTGGCCAACATCGCGGTGGCCCTGCTGGCCCGTGCACAGCCCGGTCGCGCGATGGGGCTCTTCGCCCTGGTGGCCGCGCTGCTGGTGGGCCTCACCGTGGTGGGCCACGGCGCGCCCGCCATGTGGAGCCTGGTGGCCGTGGGCCTGTTCAACTCCATCCTCTGGAGCAACATTTTCACGCTGTCGATCGACGGGCTCGGTGCCGACACGGCCCAGGGATCCAGCCTGCTGGTGATGATGATCCTCGGCGGAGCGATCGTGCCCTGGGTGCAGGGTGCGGTGATCGATGCCCTGAGCCTCGCCGGCCACGCGCGGGCGTTCCATCTGAGCTTCCTCATCCCGCTGGTGTGCTACGCCTATCTGGTGTGGTACGGCCTTCGCGGTTCCACCCTGCGCGCACGCCCATGATCCTCGGCATCGACATCGGCGGTACCACCACCAAGCTCGGCCTTGTGGACCAGGGCCGCGTGGTGGTGCACCACCGCATCCCCACCACCGGTCACGCCAGCGCCCACGCCTTCGCCGACGCGGTGGCCGGCAGTGCCCGCGACCTGTGGCGGCCGCACGGCACGCCGCGCGCCGTGGGCATCGGCGCGCCCAACGCGAACCAGCTCACGGGCCTGATCGAACAGGCGCCCAATCTGCCGTGGAAGGAGGATGTGCCGCTGGCGCGCATGCTGAGCGAACGCCTCGACCTCCCCGCCGTGCTGGGCAACGACGCCAACACAGCGGCCCTTGGCGAATGGCGCTACGGCGCCGGCCGGGGCATGAACGACCTGCTGGTGGTGACGTTGGGCACCGGCGTGGGCAGCGGCTTCATCGTGAACGGGCAGCTGGTGCTGGGCCATGCCGGCAACGCAGGCGAGCTCGGCCACACGACCCTCCTCCCCGGCGGACGGGCGTGCACCTGCGGTCGGGCGGGATGCCTGGAGACCTACGTGAGCATCCGCGGCATGATCGCCACCTACACCGAACTGGGCGGATCGAACGACGTGACCGAGGTGCGCACCATCGCCGAACGGGCACGCACCGGTGAAGCGGCAGCACGGGCCTGCTTCGACCGCACGGCGGCCCACCTGGCGGTCGGCCTGGCGAACGCGGTGTGCGCCACAGGACCGCAACGCATCGTGCTTTTCGGCGGCATCGCGCGAAGCGGCGATCTGCTCATGGCCCCGCTGCATGCCCACTTCGACCGGGCGCTGCTCAACATCTACCGCGGCCGCGTGGACCTGATGCCCTCGGCCCTGCCGGATGATGATGCGGCATTGCTGGGGGCGGCGGCATTGACCACATGGAACAACCACCCCTGACGATGATGGACCATTTCGATGGGTGCCGCAGCGGGCGACCGGCGGCGAAGACAGCGGCACCGTTCGCGGGGATGGGTCGTCCGGGTGCCCCCCGCAGCGGCCGTCCCCACGGGTCGCCCCTACAGGTGGCCACGATCATGCTCTGCGCGGTGATGGCCGCGTCTGTATCCGCACAGCCCGATCCCGCCCGCGACCTGGTGAACCCCTTCATCGGCACCGGTGGGCATGGCCACACCTTCCCGGGTGCCTGCGTGCCGAACGGATTGGTGCAGCTCAGCCCCGATACGCGGCCCGATGGCTACAACGATTGGGACGGCGCCAGCGGATACCACTACAGCGACAGTGTGATCTACGGGTTCAGCCACACGCACCTCAGCGGCACCGGCGTGTCCGACCTCTGCGATGTGCTGTTGATGCCCGTGGTGGGCACCCCGTCCACGGACCCCGCCCAGTACCGCTCGGCCTTCCGCAAGACGAGCGAACACGCGCACGCCGGCTACTACACCGTACACCTCGACGGTCCCGATGTGAAGGTCGAGCTCACCGCCACCCAGCGTGTGGGCGTGCACCGCTACACCTTCCCCACCGATCGCGACGCCCACCTGGTGCTGGACCTGCGTCATCGGGACCATCTGTTGGGCGCGCGCATCGAACGCACCGCACCCGATGAGATCGTGGGGGCGCGCCGCAGCAGCTCATGGGCCGCCGACCAGCAGCTCTTCTTCGTGATCCGCACGAGCCGCCCGGTGGAACTGGTGTCCGGCGAGGACAGCACCCGCACCGCGCTGCGCATCGCACCCGGCAGGGAGCCCGTGGTGGTGCGGGTGGGGATCAGCGCCGTGAGCATCGAAGGCGCCCGCAAGAACCTGGAGGCGGAAGTGCCGCATGGGGATTTCGACCGGGTCCGTGCCGAGGCCGAGGCCGCGTGGAACGCCAAGCTGAACAAGATCGCCGTGGAAGGCGGCACCCGGGAGCAGCAGCGCATCTTCTACACCGCGCTCTATCACAGCTACGTCGCCCCGTACATCTTCAACGACGTGGACGGCCACTACCGGGGCATGGACAGCCAGGTGCACCACGCCGACCACGATGTGTACACGGTGTTCAGCCTGTGGGACACGTTCCGCTCGCTGCATCCGCTGATGACGATCCTGGAGCCGGAGATGACCCGCGACTGGATCAAGACCTTCCTGCTGCACCACCAGCAGGGCGGCCGGCTGCCGGTGTGGGAGTTGTGGGGCAACGAGACCGACTGCATGATCGGATACCACAGCGTGAGCGTGATCGCCGACGCGTACCTGAAGGGCATCCGCGACTTCGATGCGGAGCTCGCCCTGGCGGCCATGGTGCACACCGCCGAGCTGGACCACTTCGGTCTCGAGGCGTACAAGCGCCGCGGCTACATCAGCAGCGAGGATGCGCCAGAGAGCGTGAGCCGCACCCTGGAATACGCCTACGACGACTGGTGCATCGCGCGGTTCGCCGAGGCGTTGGGGCACACGGACATCGCCGAGCGCTTCTTCACACGCAGCCGGAACTGGCAGAACCTGTTCGATCCCACCACGGGCTTTTTCCGCGCACGGCGCAACGGTGGCTTCGTGGAGCCCTTCGACCCCTACGAGGTGAACTTCCACTACACCGAGGCCAACGCATGGCATTACGCCTTCTTCGTGCCGCACGACGTGGACCACTTCACCGCCCTGCTGGGTGGTCCGCACGCGCTGGCCGACCGCCTCGACGCGCTCTTCACCGCCAGCGAACAGACCACCGGCCGCCATCAGAGCGACATCACGGGCCTCATCGGGCAGTACGCGCACGGCAACGAACCCAGCCACACCTTCGCGTACCTCTACAACCTCTCGGGCCGCCCCGCCAGCGCCGCGGGCTACCTGGAGCGGGTGATGCGCACCCTGTACCACGATGCGCCCGATGGGCTGAGCGGCAACGAGGACTGCGGGCAGATGAGCGCGTGGTACGTGCTGAGCGCGCTGGGCTTCCACCCCATCGCACCGGGCATGCCCACGTACAGCACCGGCGTGCCCCTGTTCGACACCGTGGAAGTGCGACTGAACAACGGACGTGTGCTGCGGATCACCAGCCAGGCCGAGGCGGGCTCGCGGGCGCATGTGGTGGACGTGCGCTGGAACGATCGCGCACCCGCCCGGTGGCGCACCATGCACCATGCGGACCTGATGGAGGGCGGTCATCTGCACTTCGACCTGGGCCCGCGCGCCGGCTCAGCGCCCGTGCGCGTACCGCGCGAAGCCTCCATCAGCGGCCCCATCCCCGCGCCGGTGATCCAGGCCGCCGCGCGCACCTTCACCGACAGCCTGCCGGTGACCGTGCGCACGATCGGTCCGTGGGATGTGCTGGTGAGCACCGAGTATGCCGACAAGCCCGCACCGCGCATGGACCGCGACCGGGTGACCCTGTACCAGACGGCCACCGTGCGCGCCAAGGCCACGGACGGCGCCGGCCACTTCGGTCCGGAGGTGGAGGCCCACTTCACGCGACGCGACGCTGCGCGCACCATGGAGCTGCTCAGCACCTATGCGCCCCAATACAGCGCCGGCGGGGACCAGGCCCTGGTGGACGGCCTGCGCGGGGGCAATGACTTCCGCACCGGCGAGTGGCAGGGCTACCAGGGGCAGGACGTGACCTTCATCGTGGACCTGGGGCGCCCCATGCGCGTGCAGCAGCTGGGCCTGGGGGCGCTGCAGGACGCGCGCAGCTGGATCTGGCTGCCCGCCGAGGTGGAGTTCGCCACCAGCGTGAACAAGCGCCAATGGACCGGCATGACGGTAACGCACACCGTGCCGCGCGAACAGGAGGGATCACTGGTGCATGAGTTCCGGACCGAGCCCATCGACATGCGCGTGCGCTACGTGCAGGTGACCGCGCGCAACGCGGGGCCGTGCCCGCCGGGCCACTTCGGCGCGGGCGGCGCGAGCTGGATCTTCCTGGACGAGTTCCTGGTGACACCGAAGCCCTGAGGCGGGGCGATCAACCGTTGGGGTCGGGCGTGGCCTCCTCCGGAAGGTAGCCCAGCAGCTGCAGCATGCGCTCGGCGCTCTGGCGCTCGGCGAACACCTTGTCCACGATCTGGCCGTGTTCATCGCGGTCGATGAGCACGTGCTTGGGTTTGGGGATGAGGCAGTGCTGGATGCCGCCGAAGCCGCCCAGCGTGTCCTGGTAGGCGCCGGTGTTGAAGAAGCCGATGTACTGCTTCTTGTCCTCCTGGTAGCGCGGCAGGTAGATGGCGTTGATGTGCTGCTCGCTGTTGTAGTAGTCGTCGCTGTCGCACGTCATGCCGCCCAGGAACACGCGCTCGTACTCGTCGTTCCAGTTGTTCACCGGCAGCATGATGAAGCGCTTGCTGATGGCCCAGGTGTCGGGCAGGGTGGTCATGAAGCTGCCATCGATCATGTTCCAGCGCTCCTTTTCGTTCTGCTTCTTCTGGTACACGATGCTGAAGAAGGTGGCGCCACTGTCGCTCACGGTGAAGCTGCCGAACTCACTGAAGATGTTGGGCTCCTGCACGCGGTTCTCCTCGCAGATGTCCTTGATGCGGCCCACGATCTCGCCGATCATGTAGTCGAGGTCGAAGCTGAAGTTGAGGCTGTTCTTGATGGGCAGGCCGCCACCGATGTCGAGCGTGTCGAGCGTGCGGCACAGCTTCCACAGGTCGCAGTACACGTTCACGCACTTGGTGAGTTCGTTCCAGTAGTACGCGGTGTCGGTGATGCCGGTGTTGATGAAGAAGTGCATCAGCTTCAGGCGGAACTTCTTCTGCTTGCTGATGTTCCGCATGTAGAACGGGATGATGTCCTTGTACCCGATGCCCAGGCGGCTGGTGTAGAACTCGAACTTGGGTGCCTCCTCGGCGGCGATGCGGATGCCGATGTCGCAGGGCCCTTCGATCACCTCATCGAGCGCGGCGATCTCGGCCATGTTGTCGATGATGGGCACGATGTTGAAGCCGCGGTTGGCCAGGCGGCCGATGGCCTGGATGTAGCGGTCGTCCTTGAAGCCGTTGCACAGGATGGTGCTCTGCTTGGTGATGCGGCCGCGCTGGATGAGCAGCTCGATCATCTCCAGGTCGTAGGCGCTGCTGGTCTCCAGGTTCACGCCCTTCTTCAGCACTTGGTCGATGACGTAGCTGAAGTGGTTGCTCTTGGTGCAGTAGAAGTACTCGTACTGCCCGGCGTAGTCGTGCTCCTTCAAGGCCTTGGCGAAGCTGGCGCGGGCCAGGTCCACCTTCTCGCCGATCTTGGGCAGCCAGGTGATGCGCAGCGGCGTACCGTGCTTCTCCAGGATATCCATCAGCGGCAGGCCGTTCCACACGAGCTTGTCGCCGTCCAGTTCGAATTCGTCCTTGGGGAAGTCGAAGGTCTGTTCGATCAGGTCGATGTACCGGGTCTTCATCGATCGGCCGGGAAGAAGGGAATGGTGGAGTATGGGATAAGCGAAGCAGCGGGCGGGCGTGCCGTGCGCGAGGCACGGTGCATGCAGCGGCACCGTTCAAGGGTTCGTCCGTGCGGGGCCGGGTGGGGCGGGCGGTGGCGGGGCATCGCGGTGCACGGACTGGTGGGGTCGTCAGCGGAACGCACGCGAACGCACCACGCGGCATGCGCCGATGGGCAGGTGGACGGGGTGCGGGGCGAAGGCCATCGCGGTGCGTGGGAGGGTGCAAAAGTAGCGTCATGGGTGATCGGAAGACAGCCCCGGCCACCCCTTTCCGCCGGGCGCCCTCCGGTGCCCCTCGGCAGGGGCTGTGCGTATCATCGCACCATGGAACTGCTGCTCCTTTCCAATTCGACCCTGCCCGGCGAGCCGTTCTTCCAGTGGCCGCTGGCGCACGTACGTGCCTTTCTGGCCGGCCGCAAGCGGCTGGCCTTCGCCGCATATGCCGCCCCCGAAGCCCAACGCGACGCCTACGCCGAGCGCGTGGCCACGGCGCTGGGCGATCTGGGCCTGGAGCTGGTGCCGCTGCATGCCGAACGCGACCCGGTGGCCGCGCTGGGCCATGTGGACGCCGTGGCCGTGGGCGGTGGCAACTCCTTCCTGCTGCTGCGCGATCTGTACCGCGCGGGATTGGTGCGTGGCATCGCCGAGCGCGTGAACAAGGGCATGCCCTACCTGGGCTGGAGCGCCGGCAGCAATGTGGCCTGCCCCACGATCATGACCACCAACGACATGCCCATCGTGGAGCCGCCCAGTCTGCGCGCCATGCACCTGGTGCACTTCCAGATCAACCCGCACTACACCGAGGCCACCATTCCCGGCCATGGTGGCGAAAGCCGCGACCAGCGCATCACCGAATTCCTGGCCCTGAACCCGCAGATGACCGTGGCGGGGCTGCGCGAAGGCGCGCTGCTGCACGTGACAGGACACCAGGTGCGGCTGGTGGGCCGCGGCATGAAGGTGTTCCGCAGCGGCGCCGCGCCCGTGGAGCTGACCGATGGCACCGTGATGCGCAGCGACCTGCGGCCCGTGGCCCAGTTGTGAGCCGGCCATTGTGAGTTGTTCGTGCGCCTGTGCCGCGCCAGCAGGCATGGACGGTGGCAATTTCGTGGCCAATTCCCCCCGCATGGCCAACGACACGACCGGCACCACCGAACAGGGCAGCGCCATCCTGGAGCTGCTGCGCCACATCGGCATGGACCTGCTGATCGTGCTGAAGATCCTGGCCATCCTGGCCGCGGCATGGCTGGTGGAGCGGGTCATGTACCTGGTGCTGCGGCGCGGCTATGCCAAGCGCAAGGCCCGGGGGCGCGATGAATTCACCCAGTACCGTTTCCTGCGCAACGCCGTGCGCACCGTGGTGGTGATGTGCGCCTTCTTCGCGGTGGTCTACACCATCCCATCGCTCCGCTCCTTCGCCTTCACGCTCTTCGCCGGTGCCGGTCTGTTGGTGGCCATCCTGGGCTTCGCGGCCCAAAAGGCCTTCAGCGACATCATCAGCGGGGTGTTCATCGTGTCGTTCAAGCCGTTCCGCGTGAGCGACGTGATCCAGGTGGGCCAGCAGGGCCTCTTCGGCGTGGTGGAGGACATCAACCTGCGCCACACCACCATCATCACCTTCGAGAACCGCCGCGTGGTGATCCCCAACTCCATCATCGGCGAGGAGCGGATCGTGAACAGCAGCATCCGCGACGAATCGACCTGCCAGTTCGTGGAGATCCCCGTGGCGGTGGACGCCGACATCGACCAGGCGCGGCGCATCATGCAGGAGGAGGCCATGGCGCACCCCCTGCAGATCGACAAGCGCTCGGCCGAGGAGATCGCCACCGGTGAGCCCGAGGTGGCCGTGCGTGTGGTGGACGTGAAGGACGGCCAGGTGGTGCTGCGCGCCTATGTGTGGGCCGCCGACCCCGTGAGCGCCCGCCTGATGCGCTACGACCTGAACGAGCGCTTCCTCAAACGCTTCGCCAACGCCGGCATCCCGCTCTACGTACCGGTGCGCCACTTCATGCAACACCACCCCTACCGCGCCCATGGCCACCCGACGGAGTGAGAAGGTGGGCCTGCCGCCCGGCGCGCTGGTGACCGTGAGCGAGGGGCACCTCACCCCCACCACCGCACGCGTCTTCACGTTCAACGCCGACAACTGCACGGAGACCGATCCCTGGCACCCGCACCAGCCGCCGCCCGTGGCCGAGGACACGGTGACCTGGGTGGACGTGACCGGTCTGGGCGATGTGTCGGCGATCCAGGCGCTGGCCGAGCACGCCGGCGTTCATGCCCTGCTGGTGGAGGACATCCTCAACACCGACCAGCGGGCCAAGGTGGAGGAACAGCCCGAGCACATCTTCGTGGTGGCCAAGATGCTGGCCCTGCCCAAAGCTTCCGGCAAGATCGAAGTGGACCAGGTGAGCTTCGTCCTGGGCAGGAACCTGCTCATCAGCTTCCAGCAGCACCCCGGCCCCACGCTCGACAGCGTACGCCAGCGCCTGCGCGACCAGGTGAGCAGCCTGCGCCGCAAGAGCGCTGACTACCTGCTCTACGCCCTGCTCGATGTGATCGTGGACCACTACTTCACCGTGGTGGACACCCTGGGCGACCGCATCAGCACCATGCAGCGCAAGGTGGTGGTGAAGCCCGAGATCAAGGACCTGAAGACCATGTTGGAGCTGCGCAGCGCGCTGATCACCGTGGGGCGCCATGTGCTGCCCATGCGCGAACTGGCCGGCCGCCTCATCGCCCTTCAAAGTCCGCTTCTGGACAAGGGCACACGGCGCTACCTGAACGACCTGCAGGACCACACGGTGTACATCGCCGAGAGCATCGCGATGTTCCGCGACATGGTGAGCAACCTGGAGAACACCTACCACGCGCAGACCAACGCGCGCATGGCCCAGGTGATGCGCCTGCTCACGGTGATCAGCACCATCTTCATTCCGCTCACCTTCATCGTGGGCGTGTACGGGATGAACTTCCACCACATGCCCGAGCTGGGCTGGCGCCTGGGATACCCGGCGGTGATGCTGTTCATGGCGCTGCTGGCCGGCGGCATGCTCCTGTGGTTCAGACGCAAGGGTTGGATCTGACCGTGCATGGTCGCGCGGAAGGGGGTACATTGGCGATCCATGCTCCTCTTCCCATGGATCCCATCGACGCCTACTTCAACAGCCTGCCCGAGCCGCGGCGGGATGCGCTGGTGCAGGTCCACCGGCTCATCACGCGCGCCTGGCCCCGGGTCGTCACCGACATGTCGGCCGGCATGCCCACCTACCACCTGAACGGCCACGCCTTCTGCGCCCTGGCCGATCGCAAGCACTGCATGGTGCTCCATGTGGCGCACTATGATCTGCTGGCGGTGTTCCGGCATGATCTGTTGAAGTTCGACCATGGGCGCTCGTGCATCCGCTTCACCCGGCTGGCCCCCGACCTGCTGGACCTGTTCGACCGCGTGGTGAAGTATTGCGGCGAACGCATGTGCGAGAGCATCCACTACGGTCGTCCCCACAAGATGCGCGGCCCGCTGCAGCGTACCTCCACGGCCGGCGCTCGCTAATTTGGCGCCATGAGCCGGCACACCGTCATCTTCGACCATGCCACCATGGCGCGCAAGCTGCGCCGCATCGCCCATCAGCTGCTGGAGGAGCACCACCGGGAGGAGAGCCTGGTGCTGGTGGGCGTGGCCCCGCGCGGTGCTCTGCTGGCCCAGCGCCTGGCCGAGCGCCTGCTCGCCATCGCCCCCGAACTCCACATCGACCTGGCCGAACTGCGCCTGGACAAGGACCACCCCCACGCGGCGCCGGTGAACATCTCCATCGACCGGGAGGCACTGCACCACCGCGTGGTGGTGCTGGTGGACGATGTGCTGATGAGCGGCCGCACCTTGATGCACGCCGCCGCCTACCTGGTGCAGGTGCCGCTGAAGAAGCTCACCACCGTGGTGCTGGTGGACCGCCGCCACCGCACCTTCCCCATCCGCGCCGACATCGTGGGGCTCACACTGAGCACCACCGTGCAGGACCACATCACCGTGGAGTTCGGCGCCGAGGACACCGTCTACCTGGCCTGATCGCCCAGTGCCGCCGCGATGCGCGACGCCACCTCAGCGGGCGCGCCGTCGCCATCGATGCGGTGGTGCGCCAACGCATAGCGCGGGGTACGCGCCGAGAGCAGCTGGGCCACGCGCTGTTCCAACGCCGCACCCTTCAGCCCGAACAGCAATGGCCGGTCGCCGCCCGCCCGCACGATGCGGGGCATGAGGGCCGGCATGGGCACGTCGATCCACACCACCGAGCCCGCCCGGCGCATCAGCTCCATGTGCCCCGGGGCGCAGGGCGTGCCACCTCCCGTGGCGATCACCGCCGCCGCACCCACGGCCAGCTCCTGGAGCACTGCGGCCTCCCGCGCACGGAAGGCCGCCTCGCCATGCCGCTGGATGAATGGCAGCAGCGGACCCACGCGCGCCTCCACCTCGCGGTCCAGGTCGATGAACGGCAAACCCAGCAGGGGCGCCAGCTGGCGCCCCACGGTGCTCTTGCCACTGCACATGAAGCCGATGAGGAATACCCGCATGGAACGCCCGAAAGATCGCACCTTCGTACCACCGATGATGAGGATCGAGGCCGTTAACAACGCGCGTACGCTGAAGCATTGGATGGACCTGCCCTGGCGGATCTATCGGAACGACCCGAACTGGATCCCCCACCTGCGGCAGGACATCGAGAAGGTGTTCGACCCGAAGAAGAACAAGCTGTTCCAGGGCGGCCAATGCCGACGCTGGGTGCTGTACGATGATGCCGGCACGCCCATCGGGCGCATCGCCGCCTTCGTGAACCCCAAGACCGCCTACACGGAGAAGCAGCCCACGGGCGGCATGGGCTTCTTCGAGTGCATCGACGACCAGGCCGCGGCGAACCTGCTGCTGGACACGGCGCGCGACTGGCTCAAGGAACTGGGCATGGAGGCCATGGACGGGCCGATCAACTTCGGCGACCGCAACATGTTCTGGGGCGTGCTGATCAAGAACTTCACCGACCCGCCCATCTACGGCACCAACTACAACCCGCCGTACTACCCGAAGCTGCTGGAGAACTACGGCTTCCAGGTATGGTTCCACCAGTTGTTCTTCAAGCGGTCGGCCGAGGTGGCAGCCCAGCCCATCTTCCACCGCAAGTTCAAACAACTCGTGGCCGATCCGCGCTTCCAGCTGCACGACGGCCGTGGGCGTTCGCTGGAACAGCTGGCCCGGGACTTCTGCACCGTGTACAACACCGCCTGGGTGGATCACGAGAACCACAAGCCGATGGAGTACGCCACGGCATTGAAGATCGTGAAGTCCATGAAGCCCGTGATGGACCCGCGCCTGCTGATCTTCATCCGCTACGATGATGTGCCGGTGGCGATGTACATCAGCCTGCCCGAGCTGAACGAGATCTTCCGCCACGTGAACGGCGACCTCAACTGGATCGGCAAGCTGAAGTTCCTGTGGCACAAGTGGCGCGGCACGGTGCAGACCATGACCGGCATCGTGTTCGGCGTGGCCAAGGCGTGGCAGGGCAAGGGCCTGGAGGGCGCGCTGATCGTGTACGCCGAGAAGCAGATCGTGGACAAGCGCCTGTACAAGGACACCGTGCTCACCTGGATCGGCGACTTCAATCCGCGGATGCTGAAGGTGTGCGAGAACCTGGGCGCGGAGAACTACCGCACGCTGGCCACCTACCGTTACCTCTTCGACCGCTCCATCCCCTTTGAGCGCCACCCGATCATCGAAAAGAAGTGAGGGAGGGTTTTGGCATTCGTTCCGGATGCATACTTTTGCGCTCCCATTGGCACGGGGCGCCCACCCCAAGCCCGTGGAACGATCCTGTAGCTCAGCTGGTAGAGCAATACACTTTTAATGTATGGGTCCTGGGTTCGAGCCCCAGCGGGATCACGAAAAGCCTCGGCCTCGGCCGGGGCTTTTTCGTTCGCATCCCCCGGTGATCAACAGCGGCCGGTGCACTTCTCCGCCACCGCCGGGTGGCCGCCCCGCCTCGCCCCGATCGAGCTTCGCACCATGCGCGGCACCTGGACCATCGTCCTGCTCGTACTGAGCAACCTGTTCATGACCCTGGCGTGGTATGGCCACCTGCGGTTCAAGGACAACCCCGCACTGGCCCGGCTGGGCCTCTTCTCCGTGGTGCTGATCAGCTGGGGCATCGCCTTCTTCGAGTACTGCCTGCAGGTGCCCGCCAACCGGCTGGGCCACATGGACCACGGCGGCCCCTTCTCACTGGTGCAGCTCAAGGTGGTCCAGGAGGTGATCACGCTGGTGGTCTTCGTGCTCTTCAGCCTGGTGGCCTTCAAGCAGGAGGCCTTCCGCTGGAACCACGCGCTGGCCGGCCTGTGCCTGGTGGCCGCCGTGTGGCTGGTGTTCAAGAAGTGATCAGGTCAGTGTCCAACGCAGGCCGAGGAAGCCTCGGATGCCCTGCAACGGGGCATAGATGTACGCGGGGTCGAAGGTGAGCCCGTGCGGGTTCGACACCGGATCGTCAGCCTGTTTGTTGAACGGGTCGAAGGGACGCAGGATCGGGTCCCTGGGCACGAAGTTGAGCAGGTTCTTCACGCCCCCGTACACCTCCCACCGGCCACTGGGACGGTACTTCAGCTGCAGGTTGACCAAGGCGTGGGTGGGCGAGTGGTCCGGACGAGGATCCCCGGGTTGCACGGGCAGCCGCATGGGGCCGTACACCTGCCCCGTGAGGTCGATGGTGAGCCGCGCCCGCACCTCGTAACTGGCGTTGAACGTGCCGGACCAGCGCGGTGCGAAGAGCACTTCGGTACGCCGCCCCTCCTCCACCGTGTACACCTCCATCCATGTGGTGCCGGCGTTGAGGCGCAGCGCATCGCCCAGCCGGGTCTCCACGTTCAGGGCGGCCCCGCGCGACACGGCGTGGCCGTCCAGCCCGGCGTAGATGATCAGCCGCGGATCGCTGTCAAAGTCGGGCAGTATGCGGTCGCGGAAGTGGGTATGGAACAGCGTGCCGTCCAGACCGATGAAACGACGCTCCCGCGACCAGATGCGCACCACGTTCACCGCGCCGTTGATCGAGCGCTCGGGGCCCAGATCATCGGCGATCACCACGGTGCGAGCACCGGTGAGCGCGGCGTGGTCCTCGGTGAAGATGTTCACCACGCGGAAGCCGGTGCCGAAATTGGCACGCACGGCCCAGCGCGGGTTGGGCGCCCATTTGTAGGCCACGCGCGGTGAGTGCACCGGGCCGTGATCGCGGTCGTGGTCCAGCCGGTAGCCCAACAGCAGCTTGTGCAGTTCGGTGATGCTCCATTCGTCCTGCACGAATAGCCCCGGCAGCGGGCGATGGTGCGGCACATGGCCCAGCAGCCGGCCTTCGGCATCGTAGCGGCCCGTGGCGGGGGTATCATCCAGATAGCGGGTATGGCGGTAGGCCACACCGCCCAGGAGGTCGTGGCGCGCCCCCAGGCGGCGGCCCCAGTACAGCTGCCCGAAGTACACATGCTGGTCGGCATTGAACGGCGTGGTGCCATACCACGAGCGCTGCGCATGGCCGTTGGCGCTGAACTGGAGCATCACCGTGCCCGGCAGGGGCAACTGGTACTGGCCGATGGCCTCCCAACGCCGCGTGCGGATGGTCTCGCCATAGATGCTGTCGCCACCGGCAAAGGCCGGGGTCCACTGCATCTGTCCGCCCCATCGGTCCTCTTCCACATACCGCCCCGCCATGCTGGCCACACGGCGTTCCGGCCGCTGTACCCCCAGCTTCTGGAAGATGGAGTAGCGCTCCTGCAAGGTCACATCGGTGAAGCCATCGCCATTGCCATCATGCGGAGTGGCGTAGCGGAAGCCGTTCACCCCCGTGAGCCCGGTGACCCTGCCGCGTCCCAGGCGCAGGCCCACGTCGGCGCTGAGCTCGCCCCAGCTGGTGGTCATCAGGTCCACGGCCACTTTGGGTGCGAAGGCGGGATCGCGCGTGATCACGTTGATGATGCCGCCCATGGCCTCGCTGCCGTACAGCGCCGAGCCCGGCCCCTTCATCACCTCCACCCGCTCGATCATGCTCACGGGGATGCCGCTCAACCCGTACACCGTGCTCAGCGCGCTCACGATCGGCATGCCGTCGATGAGCACCATGGTGTAAGGCCCCTCCATGCCATTGATGTGGATGTCGCCTGTGTTGCATACGCTGCAGTTCAGCTGTGGGCGCACCCCGTTCACCATGCCCACGGCATCGAACAGCACGGGGCTGGGGTTCTTCCGAAAAAGCGCGGGGGTGACCACCTCGATGGCCACCGGGCTCTCGCTGCGGCTCACGGGGCGCAGGGTGCCGGTCACCACCACCTCGTCGAGCGCGGTGGCCGTGCGGGTAAGCCGCAGATCGCCCAGCGCGCGGTCCTCCCCCGGCTTCAGGCTGAAGGGTTGGTCCAGCGGGGAATGGCCCACCACCGACACTTGGAGCACGTGCGCGCCGGGTGGCACGGACGGAAGGCGGAAACGGCCCTGGGCATCGGTGGCCGTGCCCAGCTGCGTGCCTTTCAACAGCACCGAGGCGAAGGCCACCGGCCCCTCATCGCTCACGACACGTCCGGACACCCGGCCCGACTGGCAGGAGGCGCCCAGCGTCAGGGCCATCAACAGCGCCACGCATAGCGACCGCATAGCACGAAGCTAATCTAAATTTTAGCCACGACTAATTTCAGATCGCCCCAAATGGACCGATCGAGGCGATCGCGCCCCGGACGAAGGTGGTCTACTCCACCACCACCGGGAACTCCACGGAGATATCGGTCTCGCCACCCGCCAGGGTGATGTCGCCATCGGCCACGCCGGGCGCATCCTTCTGCGGACCATGACGGAGCACCAGCGTGAGGGTGCCGCTGCCCGCCGGACCCGCGGCCCACATGCACTGCAGCCCGATGGGGTGACCGTTGGCATCGGCATCCGCATACGTGATGGTGAGGGGGGCGCCGCTGACGATATGGAACACCTGGTGCGAGGTGCCCTCCTCCTCGATCTCATGGGTGATGTCCTCGGCCGGATCAACGCTCTCGTTGAGGAAGTGAACGTGGGCGGTGTAGAGCGTGTCGGCGCTCAGTGTGTCGGCCGTAATGATCGGTGCGGCACCGCCATCACCGTCGGGATCGCGGTAGATGAACGTGCGGTGCTGTGCGCCCCCGGTCGACTGCAGATCGATGCGTACGGTGGTGACCACCTCCTCCTCGTGCACCGGCGGTGACGGCGCGATGGGATCGTCCGCACCCTTTCGGCAGGCGGGCGCGAGCAACAAAAGACCAAGGACCAGGAGGAATGGTTGGCGGATCGGCATGGCGGGGAAGGATCCATGGTCCAGCGGCACAGCGATGGCTTGGGACCCCATGGACGGCACGAAGGTAGCCTGAGCGCGCGGCAGTGGCCTGCGGCGGGCCACTACCTTTGATCCCATGCGTTGCCCGGCATCCATCCCGCACCTCGTCCTCTCCCTGTTCATGGCCATGGGTGTCCAAGCCCAGGACGCCCCGGAACTGGTGGCGTTGGGCGAACAGGCCCTCTTGAGCGGCGAGCCGAAGAAGGCCATCACCCATTTCACCAAGGCCATCGAAAAGGACGGCGAGGCGCTGGCGGCCTATGAGGGTCGGGCGAAGGCCTATCTGCAACTGGAGCACCTGGACCGCTTCCTGCTGGATGTGGAACGGGTGCTGCGGATGGACACGGGTTCGTTCACCGGGCATCTGCTCAAGGCCACCTACGCCTTCCGCGGGGAGGACATGAACACGGCCGAGCACCATGCCAGTCGGGCGGTGCTGCACGCGCCCACCGACAAGGACCGCGCGGAGGCATTGCGCATCAGCGGCCAGGCCAAGGCCGCCTTCCGCATGGTCGATCCTGCGATCGCCGATCTGGAGGCCGGTCTCGCGGGTGGCGTGGAAGACCTTGGGGCCATGGCCACCCTGGCCCAGCTGTACGACACCAAGGGGCGCCACACCAATGCGCTCGCCCTGCTGGAGGCCCTGTGCGAGAAGGATCCGAAGAACATCGCCCACTGGAGCAACCGCGGGCACGAGCTCAATTCGCTGGGCCGGCATGACGAGGCCCTGACCGTGCTGGACCAAGGGCTGCAACTGGACAAGGACGAGCCCACCGTGCGGAACAACCGGGCCTTGGCGCTGCTGGCGCTGGGCCGGCATGACGAGGCCCTTCGCGACGCGGACCGCAGCCTGCGCGGCATGCCGGGCAACCCCTACGCGCTCCGCACCCGGGCACTGGTGCGGATCGCCAAGGGCGAACGGGAGAAAGCCTGCCACGACCTTGCCGCCGCGAAGGCGGTCGGTGGCACACCCGACCTCGACCAGCTGATCGGCACGCATTGCGCCCAAGGCGCCCGCTGAGCCCGCCCTATTCCGCGACCACCAGGCGCTGCACCTGCTGTGGCGCACGGCCGTCGTTCAGTCGGACGAAGTAGAGGCCCGCAGGCAGGTCCACCACCACATCCGCACGGCCACCGATCACATGCAGCGGACCGAACACGCGACGGCCGGTGGCATCGATCACGTCCAGCGTGCGGGCCTGCGCATCGGTCCAGGTCACGGTGATGTGGTCGTTCGCGGGGTTGGGCCAGATGCCCATGCCGGCAGCGGCGATCTCCTCCACCCCCACTCCGCTCAGCTCCACCACCTCGAAGCGGTCGAACCCGCCTTCCACCAAGTGGCCGGGGTCGTTGTCCACCACTTCCACGATCAGGCGCATGGTGGGCGTGGGTGCCAGGTGATCGGCGATGCGGAAGCTGCGCGGCACCCAGGCCTGGCCGGAACCCTGCACCTGCTCCAGTTGAACGGAATCGGTGCCGTTGGTGATCCACACCCGCATGCGGTCGTTCGGCGCACCGGAGCCGCCCCCATTGTAGAACCAGCGGTGGTAGCGGATGCCGGGATCCCAGACGGTGGTGGCATCGAACACGGGCGAGATCAGCACCGTGTTGCCGGAGTCCACATCATCCGAACCGGCCTCGCCACCGCCATTGCCGGTCACATAGGCCTGCTCGCCGCAGTCGCCGCTCGCGTCGGTGCCCGGGTTGCTCTGGCTGTTGAGGTAGGTGGTGCCCACGGGCACACCGCGCTCCCAATGGCCGGCGGTGGCCGTGCTGCTCACCGTCCACCCGAAGTCCAGCTCGAAGTCATCGTAGTAGCCGGGGTCCAGGGCGATCGTGAGCGGCCCCGAGGCCGAACTGAGGCTTTGCACTTCGGGGCAAATGGTGCGCCAGCCCCACTTGCCGGCCACCAGCGCATAGTCATCGGCGAACATGTTCGGGATGGTGAAGGTGCCATCCCCGCCGCTGGTCGCTTCGTAGGCATACACCGGGCTGGTCATCCGCACCATGGCCCCGGGCAGGGGCTGCTGGTTACTGGCATCCACCACCAGGCCTTGCAGCGCGAACGGCACCACGGGCACCAGGTCGATGTCGAGGGTGGTCACTTCGCCGTTCACCAGCTGCACGTCGGTGATGGTCTTCGGTTCAAAGCCCGGCGCGGAGACGGTCACGGTGTAGGCGCCGGCCAGGTGGTAACCCGTGGCATAGTTGCCATTGATGCCGGTGGTGGAAATGCTGCCGGTGCCCTGCAGCACCACGGTGGCCCCGCCCACGGGCACCTGCGTGGTGGCATTGCGCACCACACCCTCCAACAGGCAGGCCCGAACGTAGGTGGGCTCCAGCACGAACAGCCCCTGCTCGATGTCCGAGATGATCAGGCGGCCGCTGGGGAAGAAGGGGTATACCCCCCAGGCGCCGTTGAAGCCATCACCCGAAAGCGGGGACGTGTCGTAGCTGCCCACTTCCACGAGGTTGTGCGGGAGAGTGGCGTCATAGATGGCCACCCCGTACGTGTAGTAGGAGGTCACCAGATAGTTGTCGTTCACCCAGTAGGTGTTGTGGGGCACGGCACCGGAACCGTTGTCGCTGCGCAGCATGCCCTTGAACTGGATGTCGGAGGGATCGCTCACATCATAGGCGGCCACGTAGGCGTTCGAGCGCTCGTCGGTGGTGTAGAGGTATTGGCCACTGCCATCGAGCCAGGTGTTGTGCGTGAACTCATAGGGCGTGCCGTGGGTGCCGAGCAGCACGGGTGATGCCGGGTCGCCCACGTCCACGATGGAGAAGAAGCCGTCGTAGATGTGCGCGGCATAGAGGGTGTCACCGCGGGCGAAGCTGTCGTGGCAGTACCACGTGTCGAAGGTGCCCACTTCCACGGGGTTCCACGGGTCTTGGGTGAGGTCGTACATGATCACGCCCCCGTTCCCGCGGTTGGCGCCATGGATGTAGAGGCGGCCGTTCTCATCGATGAAGAGCGAGTGCGAGGTGGTCCACCCCGGTGCCTGCCACACCGTGGCGGTGAGGTCCGTGCTCTCGGGCAGCGGGCTCAGGTCCACGATGGTGATGCCGCCGCTGGGGGCCTCGGTGGTGATGTACGCATGGTCGCCCCACACCTTCACCTCGCGCCAAATGGAGGTGAGACCGGGATGGAAGAACACCTCCTGCGGGTTGGCCGGATCGGCAAGCGATACCACGCTCACCCCGCCAGGTTGCCCGCCTCCACCGTTCACCCCCACGATGGCATATTCGTTACCGGCCTCGTCCGTGTACCCCCACAGGTTGCTGATCTGGGAGTTGCGCAGGGACTGATAGCTGAGGTGACCAACGAGTTCGATGTTGATCTGGGCATGCGCCATCCAGGTGGAGCAGGCCATGAGGGGGACAAGGATCTTCCGCAGCATTGATGCGTTCGCAGGTTGGCCTGCAATGTACGGGGAACGACCACCGCCGGCCCGTGCCCACATGCCGGGCAGCCGTGGTTTCCTTTGTGCCGTGTCACGCACCTACATCCGCGACGGCCGGGCGCCGGTCCCCAAGGACCCGCGCACCAGTGCCTTGATGAGCCGCATCCGGCCGCGCGACACTGGTCCGGAACGCGCGCTGCGCCAGGGGCTGATGGCGCGTGGGCTGAGCGGCTACCGCCTGCACCCGGCCCACGTGCCCGGCCGGCCCGACGTGGCCTTCATCGGCTTGCGCGTGGCCGTGTTCGTGCACGGCTGTTTCTGGCACGGCTGTCCGCACTGCTCACCGCGCCGCCCCGCCACGCACACCACCTTCTGGAACACCAAACTGGACCGCAACCGGGAACGCGATGCGCGCAAGGCCCGCGCCCTGCGCCAGGCCGGCTGGCGGGTGTTGACCATCTGGGAATGCCGTCTGCGCAAGGACCACAGCGGGCAGGTGCGGCGCGTGGAGCGGGCCGTGGCCGCCGCCCGGGCCCAACGGTAGCCCGCGGCCAGGGCCTGAAAAGCGAGAGCCCGCCTGGGGGGCGGGCTCTTTCCTGCGGACCGGACGGGACTCGAACCCGCGACCTCCGCCGTGACAGGGCGGCATTCTAACCAGCTGAACTACCGGTCCGTTCAGCCTCACCTTCCGGCAAGGCGGCTGCAAATGTATAGGCCTTCCGCAAATCACCAAACAACTTTTCGCTCCGCTTTCCTCGGGATGCGCGCAAGTGCCTGGTACACCGCAGGAAGACGATGTGTGGCGGGGTGGACGAACGAGCCGCTCCGCCCCCGCTCTCCCCGCTGGTACCCCTTCCCCCGGCTCAACGGGGTCATTACATTTGAGCACCTACCTACCCTACTTCCCCATTCCATGTTCCGCGTTTCACGTCCGCTTGCCCTCGTGATCCTTTCGAGCTTCGCCATCGCCTTGCCGGGCTGTGGTGGTGGCGCCAAGGACCCCTCCCGTGAGGAACAACTCCGCCAGGTCCAGGCGCTCTCGCCCGAGGTGCCCCCCCCCAGCCGGGAGGACGTACTGCTGATCAAGCGAATGCGGACGGCCACCACCGAAGAAGTGAAGGCATACATCGGAGAGATCGTGCGGATGGAGCTGCCCGAGGACTATGCGATCCCGCAGGACATCATCGACGCCGGCCACCCACGCCTGGCGGCGGCTGTCATCGCCGAGCGCTATCCGGAGTTCAGCGGACGGGAGGGCATGAGCCTGCTCCAGGCCGTGCGCGAAGATCCCGTGCGCTATCGCGAGGTCGTACTGGAGAGCAAGGCCATGCGCAAGGTGTACCAGGACCACGAGACGATCCGCAGCAACTGAGCGGGCCATCTGATGCCGTGACCACGCCGGCACCCCACCGGTCCGAACGAAGTGCGCATCACCGGCGGCGTGCCCGGCGTCATTGTTGATCCCAAGGCCATTCCGAACGCATTTTCAAGGGAACTTGACAGGCTTGGCCAATCCTCTATATTTGCCGATTACCGAGTGCTCCGAACTCGACATTGCCCTTACCCCAAAACCCGCTATATCCCCAAGCAGTCCTCTCTCCTAGTGTTCTCCGAATCCTGCGCGACCCGCCCGGGTAGCCCAGCATGGTGATTTCTCGTGGACATGTTCCACGAGCACGTACACCGGTGGACGGTGATGGTCCACCGCGGAAGCGTTCACATGGTCATTATCGCTGTGCCAGAGATGGTCTGCGCATAGG
>CAYXKE010000024.1:20855-32287 GCA_964464935.1 uncultured Chryseobacterium sp. | reverse complement strand
CGGGGTGTGCGGGGCGGGGGGGTGGGGGGCCGGCGGGCGGGGCCAGGCGGCGCGGCCCCCGGGTTTCCGGGGCGGCCGCTCCTGTTCCGGGGGGAGGGGATAGGAAGAGGAGAGGGTGTTAACACCGGGCTGCCTTGGCGCTCCTGCTTCCCCCGGGGGCGGAACTTTGTCCGGCCCCCAGGACCATGGACCGGAGCGAACACAATACCAAGCGTGTGGAGCTGATCTGCCGTGTGGCCTTGGTCACCGGTGTGCTCATGCTGGCCCTGCTGATGCTGCTGGTTCTCACCAGCCCGTGAGCGGCCGCGGCAAGGGCCCTTGGCCTTGGGTGGCCGGTGAGCAGGGGGATGAGCGACCGTTCTGGAGATGGCGGTGGGGGGGCCGGCCGCGGGCGTCGCAGGGGGGTGTAAACACCGGTTGATGGGCCCCGGAAGATCGGCGATAGTACCGGGCGGTGCGGTGTGCGCGGCGTTCCGCTTGGGCCCAGTTTTGCTTCCATGAAATGGCTGATCGCCCTGCTCAAAGGAGAACTCCGGCCGTCACCGACCACGGAGCGCCTTCAGCGTGCGGCCTTCATCGTTTGTGCTATCGCGATGTGTCTGGTCATCATTTCCTTCTTGAAATAGCTGTATCGCGGGTCCATTCCGGAGGATCGACCAGGCGATGCAAAAAGGGGTCCCGGCGAAAGCCGGGACCCCTCAGCATTTAAAGGGGGGCCAACGTGGGGCCCGCACCCGCTCAGTAGTAGATCAGGCGGCGCACCTTGGCCACGTACTTGGCCAGACGGATCACCTGCTTGGTGTAGCCGAATTCGTTGTCGTACCACGCGTACACCACCACGCTGTGCCCATCGGGACCCACGATCGTGGCGTTGCTGTCGAACACGCTGCAGCAGCTGTCACCGATGATGTCGCTGCTCACCAGCTCGGGGTCGATCTGGTAGTGGATCTGGTTCACCAGTTCACCGTTCAGGGCGGCGTGGCGGATCAGTTCGTTGAGTTGTTCCACCGTCACGGACTTCTTCACGTGCAGGCTCATGATCGCCAGCGAACCGTTCGGCGTGGGCACCCGCACGGCGTTGGCTGTGAGCTTGTCCTTCAGGCTGGGGATGGCCTTGGTCACCGCGCTGCCGGCACCGGTGCTGGTGATCACCATGTTGATGGCGGCACTGCGGCCCCGGCGCGGTTTCTTGTGGAAGTTGTCCAGCAGGTTCTGGTCGTTGGTGTACGCGTGCACCGTTTCGATGTGGCCTTTCTCGATGCCCAGGTTGTCCTCGATCACCTTCAACACGGGGCAGATGGCGTTGGTGGTGCAGCTGGCGGCGCTGAAGATGCGCTCGTTCTCGATGTCCAGGTCCTGGTGGTTGATGCCGTACACCACGTTCGGGATCTCCTTGCCCGGAGCGGTGAGCAGCACTTTGCTCACGCCCTTGGCCTGCAGGTGGCGCTCCAGGTCGGCCCGCTTGGTGAAGGCACCCGTATTGTCGATCACCAGCGCGTCCTTGATGCCGTATGTCGTGTAGTCCACGTCCTCGGGGTTCTTCGCAGCGATCAGCTGCACCATCTGGCCGTTGATCCAAAGGGCCTGGCGATCCAGGTCCTCCTTCACCGTGCCCTTGAAGGTGCCGTGCACACTGTCATTGCGCAGCAGGGCAGCCCGCTTCACGATCTCCTCCGGGCTGAGCGAGCGGGTCACGATGGCGCGCAGACGGAGCTGCTGGCCTTTGCCGGCCTGCTTCACCAGCTCCCGGGCGGCAATGCGACCGATGCGACCAAAGCCGTAAAGCACCACATCGCGGGGCACGAAGGTGTGCTTGTCCTGTCCGATGAAGTCCTTCAGGGTCGTCTTCAGGAAGTCGATCGCGCTGGCGGGTTTCGGCGAGGAGGTGATGTACTCGTGCGTGAGCCGGCCGATGTCGAGCTTGCTCGGGGCCAGGTCGATCTCCAGCAACGTCCGGGCCAGTTCGGCCGTGGTGTAGATATCGATGGGCTTCTTCACCACCTGGGCCGCGTAGTCGAACAGGTTCAGCACCTGCGAGATGTCCACGTCGGTGAGGTGGTTGCGGAAGAAGACGAGCTCCACGCCCTTGCCGTACATGAGCTGGCCTACGGAGTTGGCCAGGTCAACGGCGGCACGTTCGCGTTCCACATATTCCTTCAGCCCGGCTTCGTAACCGGTCGTCGCTTCGAGGGTAGCCATGAATGATTGGTCGATGTGTACGGAGGTTAAGGGTGGCAACGAACACCCCCGCCGAACTGGCGGGGGCGCGCGTTAACCGAGGTACGATTTCAGCAGCTTGCTGCGGCTTGTATGTCGAAGTCGTCGGATCGCCTTTTCCTTGATCTGGCGCACGCGTTCGCGGGTCAGATCGAACTTCGCGCCGATCTCTTCCAAGGTGAGGCCGTGGTTGATGCCGATGCCGAAGAACAGGCGCACCACGTCGCGTTCGCGTTCGGTGAGCGTGCTCAGGGCCCGGTCGATCTCCTTGGAGAGCGATTCGTTCAGCAGCAGGCGGTCGGCGGGGATGCTGTCATTGTTGGGCAGCACATCGAGCAGGCTGTTGCTTTCGCCTTCCACGAAGGGGGCGTCCATGCTGATGTGGCGGCCGCTCACCTTCATGGTGTCAGCGACCTTCTCCGGGGGAAGGTCCAGGCTCAGGGCCAGCTCCTCGGCGCTGGGCGGACGTTCGAACTCCTGCTCCAAGCGGGCGAAGGCCTTGTTGATCTTGTTCAGGCTGCCCACCTGGTTCAGCGGCAGGCGCACGATCCGGCTTTGCTCGGCCAGGGCCTGCAGGATGCTCTGACGGATCCACCACACCGCGTAAGAGATGAACTTGAAGCCGCGGGTCTCGTCGAAACGCTGGGCGGCCTTGATCAACCCCAGGTTGCCTTCGTTGATCAGGTCGGGCAGGCTCAGACCCTGGTTCTGGTACTGCTTGGCCACCGACACCACGAAGCGCAGGTTGGCCTTCACCAGCTTCTCCAAGGCGGCACCATCACCCTCCTTGATCCGGCGGGCAAGCTCCACCTCCTGGTCGGCGGTGATCAGCCCTTCCTTGCCGATCTCCTGCAAATACTTGTCCAGTGACTGGCTCTCACGATTCGTGATCGACTTCGTGATCTTGAGCTGACGCATCCTTGAAGCCACGGCGGTACAGGTATTAGAGGGTGGGACAGGGTGAGGAATGGCCGAAGGCGGCTCGCCCGCTTCGGGCTGCGAAGGTATGGAGGTCCGGGGGTACGGAACAAGGTCCCGGACCGGGAACGTGACCGCGGCATATGGAGGCGCCGCACATCATAGGCCCAGACCGTAATAGGCACGCATGCCGTTGGGGTAGACCCCCTCCACCAGCACGCCGCCTTTTTTCGATGACACGATGCGTTCCACGTCGGCGGGGGTGGAGACAGGCTCCTGATCGATGTGCGTGATCACAAAGCCTTCCCGGATGCCGCTGGTGCGCAGCTTCCCTTGGTTCAGCGCACGCACCTTCACCCCGTGCTTGATCTTGAGCGCCTTGAGGTCCTCGGCAGAGGCGGCGGCCAACTCCGCCCCCAGGCTCACCGTGGTCGACGAGCGGTCGACACGGGCCACGGTGGTGTTGCCATCGCGGCCACGCAGCACCATGTCCACCACGTGTTCGCGGCCGTTGCGCATGTAGGTCACCGGCACCTTGTCGCCCGGCCGGAAACGGCCCACCTGCTCCTGCAGCTGGGGCACGTTGCTCACCGCGATCCGGCCTACGCGCACGATCACGTCGCCTTCCTTCAGGCCCGCGTCCTGTGCCGCGCCCCCTTCGGTGATGCCGCTCACGTAGACGCCGCTCACCCGCGAGAGGCCGGCCTGTTTGGCCAGTTCGGGGTCGAGGTCGCGGATGTTCACTCCGATGTAGGCGCGCTGCACGGAGCCGAACTCGATCAGATCACTGGTGACCTTGCGCACGATGCTCACCGGCACCGCGAAGGAATACCCGGCATACGCGCCGGTGGTGCTGGCAATGGCGGTGTTGATGCCGATGAGTTCACCGGCCGTGTTCACCAAGGCGCCGCCGCTGTTGCCGGGGTTCACCGCCGCGTCGGTCTGGATGAACGACTCGATCGGGAAGATGTCCTTCGCCGGGTCGTACTGCAGCAGGTTGATGTTGCGGGCCTTCGCGCTCACGATGCCGGCCGTCACCGTGCTGGTCAGGTTCATCGGGTTGCCCACGGCCAGCACCCACTGGCCCACGCGCACCTCATCGCTGTTGCCGAACGGAATGGGGCTGAGGTCCGTGGCGTCCACTTTCAGCAGCGCGATGTCCGTGCTGGGATCGCGGCCCACCACACGGGCTTCGAACTGCCGCCGGTCGTTCAGGTGTACGCTGATGCGGTCCGCCTTCTCCACCACGTGGTTGTTCGTCACGATGTACCCGTCCTCGCTGATGATCACCCCCGAGCCGGAGCCCTGACGGAACTGCTGGGCCGGCGGGCGATAGCCCCAGAAAAAGTCGGCGAAGGGATCGCGCACGTTCATGGTGGTCTCCGTGGTCACGTGCACCACGGCGTTCACCGAACGCTCCGCGGCCTCCACCAGGTCGGGCGCCTCCATGATGGCGCTGCCCACCGGGTTGTGCACATACTGCACCGATGCGGCCGGTGTGTGCGCGAGGGCCACGTCACCAGTGGACACGGTGCGGCGTTGTTCGAGCAGTTCCCGCCCGCCAAGTGCGAACACCGCACCGAGCAGGGCAAGCGAGATGGATCCGAATGCGCGTTTCCAGGTCATTGGCTTGCTTTTTTCCTCCGGCCGTGAAGAGCCGTGGATCGGCCGGTGATCAAAGTTCATGCCCCTCGAACGCGGTGTCAGGCCCGGTGTGCCGAGTTGTCGCGTTAAGAATTGTTAGGGCCACGGGGCGATCATCCGTGCCGCACTGAACGCATCGTGCACCCGGTCCCCGCACCCAATGACCGGTCCGGGGTTCGTCTCTACGGGCATGGCCGTGATCAGGCGGTCACCAGATCATCGTATACGAAGCATCGCAGCCATGATCAGCTGGATCGATCGATCGGGCCCCACCCCATCTTTGTGGCATGGAGCTGCAGTTCGCCAAGTGGCAGGGGACAGGCAACGATTTCATCCTGATCGACGATCGGCAGGGGCGCTTCCCCTCGGATGATCTTGACCTGGTGCGACGCCTGTGCCACCGTCATTTCGGTATCGGCTCCGATGGCCTGATCCTGGTCCGCGCCCCGCACGAAGCCGGCACGACTTTCCACATGGAGTTCCTCAACCCCGATGGGAGCAGGAGCTTCTGCGGCAATGGCAGTCGCTGCGCCTTCGCCTTCTGGAGCGGGCTGATGGACGGTGCCTCCACCGCCCGGTTCACCGCCATCGATGGTGTGCACGAGGCCCGCTGGGACCGGGATGTCGTGACGGTGAGCATGCGCGATACCGGTCCGGTGCGCACCTACGATGATGACCCGCAGGCCGACTTCGTGCACACCGGTTCGCCGCACGAGCTGGTGCATGTGGATGACCCTGACCGCGTGGACGTGTGCGCCGAAGGTGCCCGGCGCCGCCACGCACCCCGCCATGCGCCCGGTGGCAGCAACGTGAACTTCGTGCAGGTGAGCTTGGGAGCGGTGCGCATGCGCACGTACGAGCGCGGGGTGGAGGACGAGACCCTGAGCTGCGGTACCGGCGTGGTGGCGGCGGCGCTCAGTGCCCTGCACCGCGGGTTGGCCGTGGCGCCCGTGACCGTGCATACGCGCGGGGGCGTGCTGCGTGTTGATGCCCGTGCGGTGCCCGCGGGGTTCGCCCATGTCAGTCTGCATGGCCCGGTGCGCGAGGTGTTCCGCGGTGTGATCGATCTCTCCGCATGAAACGCTGGATGCTCTTCCTGGCCGTGGTGGCCGTCCTGCTCGGGGCGGCGGGCTTCTTCGGCTGGACCACCTGGCGCAAGGTGTTCGGACCGGGTGCGCGCTTCGCTGGCGACCGCATCGTGCTGATCCCCACCGGCGCCGACTTCGACCAAGTGGTGGACAGTCTGAATGCCCAGGGCCTGCTGGCCGATGAGCGGACCTTCCGCCTGTGGGCCCAGCGCAAGAAATATCCCGAACGCGTGCGTCCCGGGCGCTACAAGGTGGCCGGTGGCACCAGCCTGAACGCCTTGGTGAACAAGCTGCGCGCCGGGGAGCAGGACCCGGTGAAGGTCACCTTCACCAACGTGGACCATCTGCCCGAACTGGCCGGCCGCGTGGCGCGGGCCATCGAGCCCGATTCGCTCACCCTGCTCCGGGCATTCCTAGATCCCGCCCTGCAACAGGAGGTGGGGCTCACACCCGCCACCATGATCAGCCTGTTCATCCCGAACACCTACGAGTTCTGGTGGACCACCACGCCCCAGCAGTTCGTCGCCCGCATGCGCCGCGAGCATGATGCGTTCTGGACCGAGGCGCGCAGGGCGAAGGCCGCCGCCCATAAGCTGTCGCCTGCGGAGGTGGCCACCCTGGCCAGCATCGTGCAGGCCGAAACGGTGAAGATGGACGATGCCCCGCGCATCGCCGGGGTGTACCTGAACCGCCTGCGCATCGGCATGCCCCTGCAGGCCGATCCCACGCTGAAGTTCGCCGTGGGCGATCGGGGGATCCAGCGTGTGCTCAATGTGGACAAGCAGGTGGATTCGCCCTACAACACCTACAAGTACACCGGTCTGCCACCTGGCCCGATCAACATGCCCGAGCCGCGTTTCATCGATGCGGTGCTCGATGCCGAGCGGCACGACTACCTGTACTTCTGCGCCCGCGCCGACCTGAGCGGGTATTCCGAATTCTCGCGGACCTACGAGCAGCACCAGGTGCATGCCCAGCGGTACCGTCGGGCGCTGAACGCCCGGGGCATCATGCGCTGACGGCGGGCGCGGTTCCACCAGCCGGCCTAATTTCGCCGACCCCGCCATCCAAGGTGGGGCAAAGACCATGAGCAAGATCAAGTTCGGCACCGATGGCTGGCGGGCCATCATCGCGGAGGATTTCACCGTCGACAACGTGGCGCGTGTGAGTGTGGCCGTGGCCCAATGGGTCAAGGCGCGCTTCCCCAATGACCCCACCATCGTGCTGGGGCATGATTGCCGTTTTGCCGGTGAACTGTTCGCCGCCACGGCCGCCAAGGTGTTCGTGCACCATGGCATCCATGTGAAAATGGCCCGTGGCTTCGTCAGCACCCCCATGGTGTCGCTCGGTGCCAAGACCTTTGGGGCGGGCATGGGCGTGATCATCACCGCCAGCCACAACCCCCCCTCGTACAACGGATACAAGCTCAAGGGTATCCACGGTGGCCCGCTCATCCCGCAGGAGGTGCAGGAGGTGGAGGACCTGATCCCCGACGCGCATGGACTGGACCTGGCCGCGATCGATCTGGCCGCTGCGGAAGCCGATGGTCGCGTGGCGATCGTGGACCTCGAAGGCCTGTACGTGGCGCATGTGGAGAAGAGCTTCGACCTGGAGGCGATCCGCCGCTCGGGCATGCGCCTGGCCTACGATGCCATGTACGGCGCCGGTCAGAACGTGATCCCGCGCATCCTGCCGGAGACCACCCTGCTGCACTGCGACCACAACCCGTCGTTCCGCGGGCAGGCGCCGGAGCCCATCCACAAGAACCTGCTGGAGTTCTCCCAGCTCATCGCCAAGGGCGGCATCGATTCCGGTCTGGCCACCGATGGCGATGCCGACCGCATCGGCCTGTACAACGGCCGCGGTGAGTTCATCGACTCGCACCACATCATCCTGCTGCTGATCCACTACCTGGTGAAATACAAAGGCATGAAGGGCAAGGTGGTGGTGGCCTTCAGCACCACGCCCAAGGTGCGCAAGATGTGCGCGCACTATGGCCTGGAGTACCAGGTGACCAAGATCGGCTTCAAGTGGATCGCTGGCATCATGATCAACGAGGACGTGCTGCTGGGCGGTGAAGAGAGCGGGGGCATCGCCATCAAGGGCCACATCCCCGAGCGCGATGGCATCTGGATGGGCCTCACCATCTGGGAGTTCATGGCCCGCAGCGGCAAGACCCTCGACGGTCTGGTGCAGGAGGTGTACGACATCGTGGGGCCCTTCGCCTACGAGCGCGCCGACCTGCACATCAGTGAGCAGTTGAAGGCCGATGTACTGAAAGCGTGTGCCGATGGGCGCTACAAGCGGTTCGGTGATCTGGAAGTGACCGCCGTGGAGGACATGGACGGCTACAAGTTCCACTTTGCCGACGAGCAGTGGCTGATGATCCGTGCGAGCGGTACGGAGCCGGTGCTGCGCTGCTATGCGGGGTCGCACTCGGCCGAAGGAGCAGCGGCGATCCTCAAAGCCTGCCGGGCCACCATCGGGGCCTGATCACCGGCGTATGAAGGGCGTGCGCGCCACCACGTTGCCCGTGGCGTCGTAGAGCACCAGGGTGTAATGCCCCGGCGCCAGACCGGCCAGGGTGATCGCGCTCACGGGGCTTGTCCGACCATGCGCGTGGGCCACCACCCGGCCCAGTGCGTCACGTACCTCGGCAATGTGCGTATCGGTCGTTGCCTCCCAGTACAGTTGGTCGCCCGATGTGGGGTTGGGGTAGAGGAGGACCTGTCCTTGGCCATGGCGGTGAACGGCCACCGGGGCGCTCAGCGCCATGGTGCCGTCGAGGTCCACGATGCGGAGCCGGTAATAGCTGGTGCCCTGCGGGGCGTCGGTGTCGAGCAACTCGTATTCGATGGTCATCGGGCTGCTTCCCGCGGCCTGCACGGTGCCCAAGGTGGTGAAGGTCACCAGGTCCGTGCTGCGCTCCACTTCGAAATGACTGGTGCCTTGCTCGCTGGCGGTGGACCAAGCGACGAGGTTGCCCGGGATCAAGGGCACAGCATTCAGGTCCAGGAGCTCCACCGGTAGGATGCCGATATCGCCATGGGCCGATGCGTAGCCGTAGTGCCATTTGCCGAACCGCTGGCCGTCGGGGCCCGAGCGGTACAGCGGGTATTCGGCCCGCACCCGCCACTTGTGCCGCCGGAACCCGGGCACCTTGTAGATGAGCTGCTTGTGTTCCACCCCGCCGAGGCCGAGGTCGGACCAAGCGGTCTGTCCCTGCGAGCTTACACTGGTGGCGATCGGAGTGCCGGAGAACGGCATGCCCTCATGCACCACCTCCCAGTGCATCCGACCGGGCTTTCGCTGCATGTGGCTCCGTAGATGCAGGCCCAGGCCGAAGTAGTCGGGATTGAGGAAATCCTCGCTGTTGGTGCTGATCGGGCTCACCAGGTCGGCCTGGTACTGACGGGCTGGGCGCGAGAGGCCGGCGCGGCCGTTGCCGGAGTAGTAGTACACCATGCCGGTGGCGGTGCCGTCGGCACCCGTGGCGTACGGCGCGCCCACCACAAGGTCCGAGAAGCCATCGCCGTTGATGTCGCCACCGCCCGCCACGCACCAGCCCAGCTGACGGCCCACCACGTTCGACTCCAGGGTCTGCGCGACCGGCGTACCCGTGGGCATGAACAGCCACACTACCACGCGCCCTTCGTCAACCTGACCACCATTGACGGCATTGGGTGCGCCCGCCACCAGGTCGGCCAGCCCGTTGCCGTCCAGATCGCCCGCCTCGGCCACCGAGGAGCCCAATCGCGCCACCTCGCCCATCCCAGTGAGGCTCAGGGTATTGGCTGCCGTTGCCGCCAAGCCCGTGGGGCCACCACGGAACACATAGATCCGCCCGTTGGGTGAGTACTGGTCTGCGCCGATGGCCACATCGGAGTATCCGTCGCCGTTCGTGTCGCCCAGGCCGGCCACGCTGATGCCGAAGCGAATGCCGGCCGTGTTCGGCTCGAACTGCCAGGCCGGGGTGGCCACGATGCCATCGAGGCTGCCCTGATACACGTAGGCGGCACCCTCGCCCGCATGGCCGTTGGAGTAGTAGGGTGCACCGATGATGATATCGGAGAAGCCGTCGCCGTTCACATCGCCGGCAGTGGCCACGGCGGTACCGAACCCACTGCCCGATTGCGGGCCGGGGATGATCAGCGCCGGAGCGGTCTCCAGGCCCGTGGGGCTGCCGTGGTACACGTGCACCGCACCTGCGTCGGGCAGGCCCACGATCAGGTCGGCAAATCCATCGGCGTTCACATCGCCGGCGGTGCTTACGGCCGCGCCGAAGCCGCTTCCCGCCGCGCCCGTCAGTACGGTAGCCGGGGTCAGGTCCAGCCCACCGGGCCCGCCCAAGTGGATCACCACACGGCCGTTGCCACCGGGCGCACCGATGGCCACATCGGCATATCCGTCACCGTTCACGTCGCCGGCGGTGGCCACACAGGCGCCGAAGCGTTCGCCCCCCATACTCCCTTGCAGAACGGCGCTGGGCAGCGCGCCCGGCCCGGTGGGAGTGCCCAGGTAGAGATGGACATGGCCCTGTCCGCCATCGGCATCCGGGATGCCCACCAGGACATCGGAGAATCCGTCGCCGTCCACGTCGCCGGCGTTGGCCACGCTCCAGCCCGCATGCCCGTCCGGCTCGGTGAACGGATCGATGCGCCAGGGCGTGGTCTGGCCCTGTGTATGGTAATAAAGCCCAAGGCCGCCCCCATGCACGATCCGCACCCGCGGGTCGGACCCATCGCCCGATGATGAGATGGGGTCGGTGCTATGCTTGGGGATGGAGAATATCATGTCCGAGAATCCATCGCCATTGATATCGCCCGCACAGGCGACGGTGAGGTAATCGCCCATGCGGGCATTGTTCTGGTTGGCGGCCGGGGTGAAGCGGATCATCATGGGGGCCGTGATGCCATTGGGCCCGCCGAAGTACAGCTCCACCGCGCCCGGGCGGATGTTCTGGTCCGAACCATATCGGTTCGCCACGCCCACCAGCACGTCGGCATAGCCATCGCCGTTGACGTCGCCCGCGCTGGCCACGGAGTGCCCCATGGCCGCACCGACGATGTTGGAGAACATCACGAAGTCCGGTGCTTCGTTCAGTCCGGTGGGCGAGCCATGGAAGATCATGAAGCTACCCTCGTTGAGCTGGTTGTTGTCGGTGTCCGTCCAGTCGCCCACGATCACATCGGCATAGCCGTCGCCGTTCACATCGCCAGCCACGGCCACGCACCAACCCGTGCGTCGGTTGCCCACTTCCAGATAGGGGCTGATGATCTGGGCCGCGGAAGGGTTGACCGCGGTGGGCGTGGTGCCGAAGGGACGTGGAACACCCGCCACGTTCGTGGGGCCGCCAAAGAAGACGAAGATGACCCCATCTGCCACGGCGGGCGGCACGGAATACTTGCGGTATCCATAGCCGGACACCACCATGTCATCGTATCCATCGCCATTGATATCGCCCCCCCCGATGCTTTGGATCAGCGTATTGCTCACATTGGTTTCCAGGATGTGCACCGGATTGTACGGCACGTCGATCCCATTGGCGGAACCCATGAAGATGTA
>CAYXKE010000024.1:6539-20755 GCA_964464935.1 uncultured Chryseobacterium sp. | reverse complement strand
TGTGCACCGGATTGTACGGCACGTCGATCCCATTGGCGGAACCCATGAAGATGTAGATCACGCTCTCGTTGTTCTCGGGATTGGCATACTGAAGCGAACCTGCGGCGATGTCACTGAACCCATCACCGTTGATGTCACCCAGTCCGCGCACCATGTATCCCAGACGCGTGTTGGCCCGGTCCGACTCGAACCGTTGGAAGTTCAGGTTCTCCACCCCCGTGGGTGAACCGAAGAAGACCCAGACGGCGCCTTCATTGCCCTGGCCCTGGCCGTTCGCGTATGTGTTCCCCCCCACCACCAGATCGCTGAACCCATCGCCGTTCACGTCGCCCCCATGGGCCACGCTGATGCCGAATTGTGCACCGGCGCGGTTCGATTCCAGGACCGTGTAATTGGCCGGCGTGATGCCGTTGGGCCCGCCGTAGAAGACGAACACCACCCCCTCGTTCGACTGGCCCATGTTCACCCGGCTGGCACCGATCGCGATGTCGCCGTAGCCGTCGCCGTTCAGGTCGCCGGCACTGCTCACCGATATGCCGAACTCCGTGCCCGCCACGCCCGCCAGGCCCACGTGGGAGAGGGTGATCTCCGTGTTGAAGCTGGTGGAGATGGGATCCACGGTGATCGGATAGATGGCATCGCGGTCATCCACCACCAACGCAAGGGTCCGCGTGTCCATGTCCAGTTCCATCCATGCCGGCAACACCTGGTCACAGGCATCGAAAACGTAGAGGTCCGCATATGTGTGCACCGGCGCTCCTCCGGGGTCGGTGAAGACCACTCCGGAACCATCCAAAGGCCGCGGCACCAGGTCGCTCTCCCAGCGCATGCGCACCATCAGGTTACCGGTGCCTGCGGGTGGTGTGAACACCAGGAAGTTCTGCCGGATGCCGTGGCCGGTGTTGAGGTAGTCCACGTCCATGGCGGTGCCGGTCCACGAGAGGCGGCGCTGATGGGCGCATGGTTCAGCGGTGGTCCAAGGGGTGTGCGGGCCGTTCGCCCGACCCAGGTCCGTGATCTGGAGCCGGGTGCTCCAGGCGGCCGTGTCCGTCGCATCGCGCAGGGTGAAGCCCCGCGGGTCGATCAGCGCTTGGAGGCCGTTCGCGAGGTCGGTGGTCACGAACCGGTCCGGGGAGCCGGTCGGGAATACCCACGCCATGTGCTCGTGGATGTGCCGGAACACATCATCGCTCACCGCAGGAGGGTCCTGGGCCGCAAGGGGCGCGGCCATGCCCCGGACCAGGCTTGCGGTCAGCAGCATGCGGACCATGTGCCACCGGGCCACTGACCACGACGAGCTCCATGGCCGCGGATACCTTTGGCCGATGCCTTGCGCGGTCGCTGCCGTTCGTTGGCCCATATTTCGCACCGGGGTTGTCCTCATCCTGCTTCTCCTCCACGGCCCGCTGCATGCGGCGACCCCGGATTCCCTGCCGAATATATGCCACAGAAGTTGCCTCGTTTGGCGGGGCGCCCTGATCGGTGGCGCCATGGCGGGCACGCTGGTGGCGCTGGACCAAGCCTGGTACAGCGGATACGCGCGGGGGGGGCTGCATGCCTTCAATGACGGGCACGAGTGGCTGGGCATGGACAAGGCCGGCCACATGTTCAGTGCCTACACCCTGGGCGCTTGGGGACACCGCGTGCTGCAGGGCTGCGGTGGCCGGGAGGGTTTGGCGCGCTGGGCGGGCGGTGGACTGGGGCTGATCTTCCTCTCCGGGGTGGAGGTGCTCGACGGGACATCGGTGCGCTGGGGCTTCTCTTGGTGGGACATGGCCGCCAACACGGCCGGTGCCGGTCTCTACCTGGGCCAGGACATGGCCTGGGGCGAACAGCGCATGGTGCTCAAGCTTTCGGCGCACCACACCGATCTTGCCGCCCAACGGCCCGACCTGTTGGGCACCACGCCCGTGGAGCGCTACCTGAAGGACTACAACGGCCAGACGATCTGGCTCAGCCTGAACCTGCGCGCCTTCATGCCCGAAAGTCGCCTGCCGCGCTGGCTCAATGTGGCGGTGGGGCATGGGGCCACCGGCATGGTCACCGCCGGTCCGCCACCACCGGGCGCCCCCTGGGCCGATGCCCGGCACCGCCGGCTCTTCCTGGCACCGGATGTGGACCTCACCCGCATCCGGGTGCGCTCACCGGCGCTGCGCACGGCGCTGTTCGTGCTGAACAGCATCAAGGTGCCGGCCCCGGCGCTGGAATACGCCAATGGCCGCTTCCAGGGGCACTGGGCCTACTTCTGAAGCGTGAGCTCGCCGGTGGACAGCAGGTGATGCACCTTCAGCACCGCGGCGATGGAGATGGCATCGCGCACCTCGCCCCGCATCACCATCGCCAGCAGTTCGGCGAAGGGCAGCCGGCGCACCGTGAGGTCCTCGGTGCTCTCGGGCTCCGCCTCACCGAAGGAAAGGTCCTGCGCCACGTAGACGATGGCCTCCTCATCACTGGCCGAATTGCTCAGGTCCATCTGCAGGATCTCCGTCCAGCGGCGGGCGGTGATGCCGGTCTCCTCCTTCAGCTCGCGTTGTGCGCTGGCCAGCGGGGCCTGGTCGCGCGGGGCGCCACCCTCGGGGATCTCCCAGCTGTAGCGGCCGATGGGATAGCGGTGCTGGCCCACGATCCAGGTGTGGCCCTCCTCGTCCAGCGGCACGATCCCCACGGCCCGGTTGCGGAAGTGGACCACCCCATAGACGCCGGGCTGCCCGGCCGGGTCGATCACATCGTGATGGCTCACCGCGATCCAGGGTGTGGCATAGCGCTCCTCCTTGCGCACGGTGGTCCAGGGGCCGTTCTGTTCCATGGGACTATTTGGGCAATGCGAACCGGATGCTCACGCGGCTTTGGCTGCGCACGCGCTGGCCGTCCTTCACGCCCGGCGCCCACGGGGTGCGTTCCACCAGGCGCATGGCCTCCATGGTGCAGCCACCGCCCAGCTCCTCCACGGCGTGCATGTTCGTTACAGCACCGGAGGCCTCCACGGTGAAGGCCACCACCACGGTGCCCTCGATGTCGCGGCGGCGGGCCTCCTCTGGGTAGCGCATGTGGGTGGCCAGGTGCCGGGCCAATCCACTGTTGCCGCCTGGCACCAATGGCACCACCTGGGTTTGCAGGTCACGCGGGGCATGCACCGTGATATCGGTCGAGGGGGGCAGATCGAACACCTCCGACCTGCGCTCGGGTCGGTCGCGCAGCCACCGCTTGTACTTGGCCGGGTCAAAGGGCACCGCGATGTAGTGCTCGCCTCCCCCGCGACCTTCTGATGCCGTGCTGGGGGCCCAACGCACCAGACGCACCAGGCGCAGGGCCTCGGCATCGCAGGAAGGTCGCAGCGGACGATGGATGTCCGTGTGCGTCACCGTGCCATCGGCCTGCACGCGCACGGCCACCACCACTTCGCCCTTCCTGCCAGTGGCCTGGAAGTCCGCGGGATAGTTCATCTCCTGCGCGAACAGGCGTTCCACCGCGGCCATGCCTCCGTACGGCTGGGAGCTTTCCAGCCGCGTTTGGGCCACGGTGGTGAGCAGCATGAGATGGGCCAGGGTGGCGGTGAGCAGGCGTGCCATGGGCGGGGGGGAATGGGCCCGTAAATTTGCGCATCATGGCGGTGGAATGGAAACCGGGGGATCGTGTGGCCTTCCTTGATGAGGTGGGCCGGGGCGTGGTGCGCGCCGTGCAGAAGGGCCGGGTGTTGGTGCACACCGACGACGGCTTCGATCTGGAGTACGCCGCTGACCGGCTGGTGCCCAGCACCGATGAGCGCAGTGTGCTGCTGCGGATCACCGATCACCAGGTGGGCATGGTGGCCGCCAACGATGTGCGCACCGAGCAGGAGCGCCGGCGCCTGCGCGGGGCATCCGCCCGGCCGGGCAAGACGCCCAAGCGCGGCCCCGGGGATGATGTGGTGGAGGTGGACCTGCACCTGCACGAGATCGTGGATGACGAGACCCGGCTTGACCCCGCCGAGAAGTTGGACTATCAGCTGCGTTACTTCGAACGTGCGCTCAATGCGGCCATCCGCGATGGCAAGCGCAAACTGATCGTCATCCACGGCGTGGGAGAGGGCATCCTGCGCGAGGAGGTGCGCAAGGCCCTGCAGTTCTATGATCATGTCCGCTTCCACGATGCCGATGTGCGGCGCTACGGGGCCGGCGCCACGGAAGTGGAGATCCTGCGCGGCCGCTGACCCCGCAAGTGCGATCTTTGCGCAGCAGGACGATCCCTGTGCCACACGCTCATTGGCATCCTGTGCATCGCTTCGCCGCCTGTCCCCGCAAGGGGGCTGGAGGAAAGTCCGGGCAGCAAAGGGCGCCGTGCTTCCTAACGGGAAGGGGCCCCATCGTCAAGGGTGGGGTCACGGAAAGTGCCGCAGAAAGGGAGACCGCCGTGAGCCATCGCCAGATGCCGCGGTAAGGGTGAAAAGGTGGGGTAAGAGCCCACCAGCACCGGTGGTGACATCGGTGGCTTGGTAAACCCCACGGGCTGAAAGACCATGTAGACCGGAAAAGGAACGGCCCGTTCCGCCCGCTTCGGCGGGGTCCGGAGGGTAGGTCGATCGAGGTGTACCGCGAGGTGCATCCCAGATAGATGGCGAAGACCCGGCCGCAAGGCCCGGGGACAGAACCCGGCTTACAGATGCACAGGCCTTCACCTGAAGGGCCCTTTCCGCGCCTCGCGCTGTCGGAGGGGGCCCTTCGCCATTCCGCCCCACCGGTCCGGCCCGGCATTTGCCCATGGGCCGGATACCTTTGACCCCATGGCCCCCCGTCACTTCCTCGCCCTTTCCATCATCCTTCTGGGCCCCCGTCTTTTCGCCCAGGAGACCGAGGTGACGATCCATGGCCAGGTGACCACCGCCGCCCGGCACGTGCACTACGATCTGATGATCGTGAACAAGCGCACGCGCAGTGGCACCTTCGGCAATACCGACGGCTCGTTCAAGGTGCGGGCCATGCGCGGCGACACGCTGCTGGTGGGGGCCATCGGCCTGCGCACCCTGGCCATCACCATGGCGGACAGCGTGCCCAAGCCCGAGTATCACGTGACCCTGCGCATGCAGCCGCTGGAGGTTCAGCTGGCCGATGTGGAGATCCTGCCCGAGCGCACGCTCCAGCAGATCCAGAAGGATATCGAGAAGCTCGGCTACCGCGAGAGCGACCACCGCATCAGCACGGTGAGCGCGCTGGAGAGCCCGATCACCTTCCTGTACCAGGAGTTCAGCCGGCGCGAACGCAGCAAACGCATGGTGGCCCAGCTGGAGAACGAGGACCGCAAGCGCGCCCTGCTCAAGGAGCTGCTGCACAAGTACGTGGCCTACGACATCATCAACCTGCACGATGAGGCCTTCGACGACTTCATCGACTTCTGCAACGTGCCCGATGAAGTGCTGAAGGGGCTCACCCAGTACGAGTTCCTCCTGTACGTGAAGAAGCGCTACGAACTGTACAGCAGCCTGGGCCCCACGCGGCGGCACTGAGACCTACTCGCCCAAGAGGGTGTGCAGCTGGGCCAGCCGCACGTGCTCCGACTTGTTCGTGCCCGCAAAGGCGCTCGCGATGGCCGCGGCCGTTTCGCGCACCAAGTCATTCACCCGCTTGGTGAAGAGGTGGCGCTGGGCATGGAGGGTCTCCTCGAAGCGTTCCCACGCGAGGTCGGCGTCCACCCCTTGGGCGGCGGCATACTCGAACGAGATGCCGATATAGTGGCCGGCGTCGGTGCCGAACTCGTCGCGGCTGTTCTCCAGCGGGAGCCACTTGTCCTGGATCAGCTGCTTCAGGCGCTGTTCCTCCGCCGGGGCCACGCGTCCGTCGCTGGCGGCGATGCTGTAGAAAAGGAAACCGAGGCCGGAGTAGAGGTCTTGGTACTGCTCGCTGGACATGGCAATGACGTTGGTAGGATGGGCCGCAAAGCGGATCAGGACCAAATGTGCGGACTCTGCCCGCGGCCGGACCTGATGTTCGTCAGCCGGGCCAAGCGCCGACGAGGACTTGAAGGGGGCGTGAAAAGGGGAGATCAGTGTTTGCCTTGGGCGGCCAGCCAGCGCTCGGCATCGAGGGCGGCCATGCAGCCGGTACCTGCGCTGGTGATGGCCTGGCGGTAGACCTTGTCGGCGGCGTCACCGGCCACGAAAACACCGGGCACACTGGTGTGGGTGCTGTCGGGCTTGTGCTTGATGTAGCCCTGCTCGTCCATATCGAGCTGGCCCTTGAAGATCTCGGTCGCGGGCTGGTGGCCGATCGCCACGAACAGTCCGGTCACTTCCAGCTGGTACTCCTCGCCGGTCTTGTTGTTCACCACCCGCAGGCCTTCCACGGCGTGTTCGCCCAGCACATCCTTCACCTCGGTGTTGAAGAGTACCTCGATGTTGGGGGTGTTCTGCACCCGGTGCACCATGGCCTTGCTGGCGCGGAACTCATCGCGGCGCACGAGCATGTACACCTTGGGGCAGAGCTTGGCCAGGTAGGTGGCCTCCTCGGCAGCGGTGTCGCCGGCACCCACCAAGGCCACGGTCTGGCCGCGGTAGAAGAAGCCGTCGCACACGGCACAAGCGGTCACCCCGCCACCGATGTCGCGCAGGCGCATCTCATTGGGCAGGCCCAGCCATTTGGCGTTGGCGCCGGTGCAGATGATCACCGCGTCCGCGTGGATCTCCTTGGTATCGTCCACCCACACCTTGTGCACCGGACCGCTGAAGTCCACCTTGGTCACCCAGCCGTTGCGGATGTCGGTGTCGAAGCGGAGCGCCTGCTCGCGCAGGTCGTTCATCATGTCGGGGCCGGTGCGTCCTTTCGGATATCCGGGGTAGTTGTCCACCTCCGTGGTCTGGGTGAGCTGGCCACCGGGCAGGGGCCCTTCGATCATCACGGGTTTGAGGTCGGCCCGGGCGGCGTAGATGGCGGCGGCGTATCCAGCGGGACCTGATCCAATGATCAGGCACTTGAGGTGTTCAGGGGTGGTGCTCATTTGCGCGTGCAAAGGTACCATCCGGGACGATCGCGGCCTCCGGAAGTGACATCCTACAGGCAGATGAGGGTGTCCGCGGCCACCCCCCAGCCGGCCCAGATGCCGAGGCCGCCCTGGATGTTGGTGCGCACATTGGCCGGGGTGCCGAACATGTCGCCGGTGCTGCTCACGTTGTCGTCGTAAGTGCGATAGAACTGGTACTCGTTGTATCCCAGGCTCACGAGTTTCACGGCGACGGTGTCGCCCACCTTGAAGCAACCCTGTTCCTCGTTGGTGTCCTCGGGCAGGTCACTGTACATCTGGCGTCCACGAATGAAGTCGAGGTCGATGGTGAGGCCGTTGATGTACTTGTCGTCGAACGTGCTGCCCAGTGGGGAGATGAACGTGGGGTCCTTGGGTCCGCCACCGGGTCGTTGGTTGATGCGTCGGGCCATCCAGCGGTAGTGGTTGCCCACGGTGTCGGGGTCGCTCAGGCGTATCCAGGCGTAGCCCAGGCTGTCGTCGCCGGGCCGCTGCAGTGCCAGCCGGAACCATACGGAGTCCATCGGCACGGGCTGGGGGATGGTGGTGGTGCTGGTGAGCACCTCGCCATCGACCTCCACGCGCAGGGCATAGGTGCGGCCCACTTCACCCACCATGGCGGCCGTGCTGTACACGCAGATGTTCACGGCGGCCAGCAGCGCGGGGTCCAGGCCGGAGAGCTCACTGAACAGGGCCAGTTGCTCGGGGGTGAGGGAGCCGGTGCAGATGGCATCCAGCTGGACTGGGCCGTCGCCGTTGTCCACGGTCACCGTGGCGTTGTTCACGAAGATCTGGGCCAGTGAGGCGGCGGTGGTGGGCTCGAAATAGCCTTGCGTACGCGTGAGGATCACCACGGGCGGCCGTCCGGGCTCGATGGTGCCTTCCACCACCACGCGTCGTGGCGTGTCGGGCAGGTCAACGGTGATCTCTTTTTCGCATGCCGTGAACAGCAGCGCACCGAGGAGGGTGAGGGCGAAGGGGCGGGTGCGGTGCATGGGCGTCAGAATTCGAAGTTCCACGTGATGGAGGGCAGGATGCTGAAGAGGGACACCTGCTTGGCCACGGGGCGCAGGTCACCGCCACCCGTGGTGCCCTCGGTGGTGAAATAGTAGAAGTACGGGTTGGCGCGGTTGTAGGCGTTGTACACCGCGAAGGTCCAGCTGCTGCGGTAGCGGCGGTCCACGATGCGGGTCTCACCGGTGGCCTTGTCGGTGATGGTGCGCGTGGGCTTGTTCTTCAACGTGGCCGCCAGGTCCAGGCGGTGGTAGGCGGCCATGCGGAAGCCGTTGCGCTCGCTGTACTGGCTCACCAGGCGCCCTTCGATCCAGTAGCGCTGCACGGGCAGGGTGGTGGCCTGGCCGGTGCTGTACACGAAGGTGCCACCGAAGGTCCAGCGCTCGTTCAGTTCGTAGCTCAGCACCACACTGCCATCGTGGCGTCGGTCCCAGCGGCTGGGGAACTCGCGGCCCTCGTTCACGTCGGGGAACCGGCGCATGGTCCTGCTCCACGTGTAGCCCAGCCATCCGGTGAAGCGGCCCAGGCGGCGTTTGAGGAAGAACTCCGCCCCGTAGCTCCAGCCCTTGCCGAACACGAGCATGGCGTCGTAGTTGGTGTTGCCGCCGTCCATGGGGCCCACGCCCTCGGCATACTCGATCTGGTTCAGCATGTCCTTGTAATACACCTCGAGGCTGCCCTCGTACCGGCCATCCCACAGGTCGCGGAAGTAGCCCAGCGCGTACTGGATGCCCACCTGCGGCTTCACGTTCTTCCCGCTGGGGATCCACACATCGGTGGGCAGGCCCACGCTGCTGAAGCTGGCCAGGTGCACGTACTGCATGTTGCGGTTGAAGTTGGCCTTGATGCTGCTGCGTCCGTCGAGGCGGTAGCGCACCGATATCCGCGGCTCCAGCCCGGTGTAGGACTGGATGGTCTCGTTGGCGCCATGATCCTTCGTGCCGATGCTCCGCCCGCGCTCGTCCAGCAGGTACTCGGTGTAGGCGCCCACGTGGGCGAAGTGGCCCAGACGCAGGCCGGCGTTCACGCGCAGGGCGTCGGTGATGTCGTATTCGTCCTCCACGTACACCGCGGCCTCGTGGGCGCGCAGTTTGGACGGTTCATCGATGTCGTAGGCGGTGTCGCCGGCCTCCACGGAAACGGTGCTGGGCGTGTACACGTGCCAGGTGTACTGGCCGCCGTAGCGCAGGCGGTGACGGGCCGAGGGGTACTGGCTCAGGTCCAGCTTCACCCCCAGATCGCGGATGCCGCTGTTGAGCCTGAAGTTGAGCTGATCGCGACCGCCGCCGAAGCTGAAGTTGTAGTCGCTGAAGATCAGCGTGGTGTTCAAGAACAGCTTCGGGCCGAAGACGTGGTTCCAGCGGCCGCTCACCGTGGCGTTGCCCCAGGGGATGCGGAAGTTGGGGCTGCCCGGCTGGTTGCCCTTCAGGTCGAACACATCGCGCCCGAAATAGCCGCTGAGGAACACGCGGTCCTTGTCGCTGAGCCGGTAGTTGGCCTTGGCGTTCACATCGTAGAAGTAGTATCCGCTCTCGGAGAAAGTGCTCTCGGGGTTGATGAACGGCTTGGCCACCACATCGATGTAGGTGCGTCGCCCGCTCACGATGAAGCTGCCGCGGTCGCGCACGATGGGCCCCTCCAGGGTGAGGCGGCTGCTGATGAGGCCGATGCCCCCCTGCCCGTGGAAGCCCTTGGTGTTGCCCTCCTTCATGGTGATGTCCAGCACGCTGCTGGTGCGGCCGCCGTAGCGTGCCGGCATGCCACCCTTGATCAGTTCGATGTGCTGCACCGCATCGGCGTTGAACACGCTGAAGAAGCCGAAGAGGTGGCTGGCGTTGTACACCGTGGCCTCGTCCAGCAAGATCAGGTTCTGGTCCGGCCCGCCGCCGCGCACGTAGAAGCCGCTGTTGCCCTCGCCATTGCTGGCCACACCGGGCAGGTATTGCAGGGTCTTCAGGATGTCCACCTCGCCCAGCAGGGCGGGCAGGGTGTTGAGCTGCTGCACGTCCAGGTCCACGGTGCCCATGCGGGTGTCGTCCACACCTCCACCGGTGCGCGTGCCGGTGATCTCCACCTCCTTCACCTCCACCACCTTCGGTCGGGCGTCGATGTTCAGCTTCTGATCGCCGGCCACATCCAGCGTGCGCCGAAAGTCCTCGTATCCAAGGAAGCGCATCACCACCGTGTGGCGCCCCGCAGGCACGTTGATCACGTAATACCCGTAGACGTTGGTGGCCACCCCCTGCGTGGTGCCCTCCAGGAAGACGCTCGCACCGATCAAGGCCTCGCCGTTGCTGGCATCGCGCACGTATCCGCTGATGGTCGCATTCGTCTGGGCTTGGGTGCAAAGTGCATAAAGGAGGAACGGGACCAGGAAGGGTACGCGCATGGGAGGGCAAAGCTACCGTGGCCTGGCGCTTCGCCGGTGCTCAGGGGTGACCGGTCGTACAGGATGCCCCCTCCGTGGGTGATGCTGAACCTGCGCGCGGCGGGGCGCGTAGCCATACCACGATCCCCCTGCCATGCAGCGATCCACTCTCCCCTTCCAACGGCTGCGGCCGGTGACTTTCTCACCGGCCCTGGGCCCGGCCTTCCTCGATCGGCGCAGCCTTCGCCGCCATTATGCACTGGGTGCCTGGCATGCCTGGCTGAAGGTGCCGCCCCGCATCGACTTGAACTATATGATGCTGGTGACGCACCCGCCGGGCTTCGCACCCGTGGTGGATCCGGTCACCGGCCGGCTCATCGCCCAGGTCAACGCGGACTTCACGGTCTTCACCTTGCTCTACCACGAGGTCCCGGGATACCCTGGTGGCCATGACCTGTGGGACATGGGCGTGGCTTACGTGGGTGGGATGGGGCGCGAGGTGGAGGTCCGGGCCGAGAGCCTCGGCGAGAACGAGGCGCGGACCATTCATCTGGATAAGCGCACCGTGATCCGCGACGGCCGTGGGTGATCATCGGAAAGGGCATCTGCCGATATCCGGTTATCTTCCTCCACTGATCCGCTGTGCCGCCAAGGGTCGGCATGGAAAGACGACCGGTACGCATGCGTTACCTGCTGGTGATCCTCACGTTGCTCGTGCCGTGGCAAGCGGTGCGGGCGGGCGAACCGCTTGAAGGCGAGGACTACAGCGCCTTTCTGCACGCGTGGCGCTTCGGCCCCCATGAACTCGACACCCTGGGGCGGCGGCTGCGCAACGCTCCCGATCCATGGACCCGCCAGCTCGGGCTGGTGCTCCTGCCCGCAGCGGCCTACCGCGGCAGCAATGACGCACGTACCCTGCACCTCGCCGACTCGGTGGCCCCTTTCATCGACTCCGCCCATTACGCCCTGCGCCTGTGGACCCACCGCCTGCGCGCCTTGGCATACAAGCGCGTGCGTGCGTTGGACCGGGCCGAGAGCGAGATCGCCCAGGCCGTGGCATTGGCGGAGCGGCTGGACCATCCCGTCACGCGGGCAGGTACCTTGATCGTGCAGGTGGAGGTGTTGCGGGCCTTGGGCAGGGCAGACCTGGCCATGGAACGCCTGCAGCAGGCCGAGACGCTGTTGGACGACACCCAGGTGAACCCCGTGCACAGCGATCTATACATCAACCGGGGCAACCTCTATTTCGAGCAGGACCGCTTCGACCAGGCTTGGGTCATGTACCACCGGGCGCTGGACGCCGCGATCCGCACGGGCGATCATCTCGCGGCCAGCGACGTGGCCTCCAACATGGGCGCCGTGGCGTACATGACCAAACGTTTCGATCTGGCCATCGCCCTGTACGACAGCCTGGCCCGTCTGCCCGAGCTCGACCCCTTCACCCGCGGCATGGTCATCGCCGAATCGGCCATGGCCCTGGACCAGCAGGGCCGTTACCAGGAGGCCCTGCAGCAGTACGATCACGCCTTGGCACTGCAGCGGGGCATGAACGACCGCTTTGGATTGGTGCACACCCTGCAGGCGAAGAGCTACTGCCTGTGGCATGTGGGGCGGCGCAGTGAGGCGGTGGCCCATTGCGAAGAGGCACTTGCCCAGGCCCGGCAGCTCACGGACGACCGGCTCATCGCCGACCTACTGAGAACGCTGGCGGGGTGGTACGACCACTTGGGCCACCCGTCCCGGGCCCTGGCCATGTGGAAGGAGTACCAGGTGCGGCATGATTCCGTACAGGCCAGCTTCTTCGGGGAGCGCATCGCCCAGCTGGAAGTGCGCTACGACACCGAACGCAAGGAACGTGCATTGCAGGAACGCGAGGCCCAACTGGAGCAGGAGGTGGAGGTGCGGCGCCACCGCACCACCGAGCGCAACATCCTCATGGTCTGCACCGCACTGCTCATCATCACCGCCGCGGTGCTCTACCGCAACGTGCGCCAGCGCCGCCGGCTGGCCGAGCAGGAGCGCCAGATCTACGAGGACCGCATCAAGGACCAGATGCAGCGCAGCGAGGTGCGCGCCCTCAATGCCCTGATGGAAGGGCAGGAGAAGGAGCGCGGACGGATCGCCCGCGACCTGCACGATCGCCTGGGCAGCATGCTCAGCGCCATCAAGATCCAGTTCGGTGCGCTGGACGAACACGCGGCCCCCGGGCCGTACGCCAAGGTGCTCATGCTGCTCGAAGAGGCCGTGGCCGAGGTACGTCGCATCTCGCACGACATGATGCAGGGCACCCTCGCGCGGTTCGGGTTGGAGGCCGCCCTGCATGACCTGCGCGAGAGCGTGGCCGTGAAGGGACGCATGGAGGTGGACCTCCACCTCGAGGGGCTGAAGGAGCGCATGGACCGCAGCGTGGAGATCACCGCCTACCGCGTGGTGCAGGAGCTGGTGACCAACGCCTTGAAGCACGCCCGCCCCACCACCCTGCGCATCGCCTTGGTGCGTACGGACGATGTGTTGCACATCAAGGTGGTCGACAATGGCATTGGTTTCGATCCCGCGGGCGCGCCAGGGCGGATGGGCATGGGCTTGAGCAATGTGCGCGAGCGGGTGCAGGCCCTCGGGGGCACGGTGCGGATCGGACCTGGGCCCGAACGGGGCACCATGGTCCAAGTGGACGTCCCGCTGGTGCCTGCGCACCACCCGGATGCCACGATCGGCGCGGGATCGCGTGGGGGAGGAGCGTTGGTGGGTTGATGGGATCCCGCACATCGGACTTCTTATTACCTTTGCGGCCCCTCGGGGTGTAGCGCAGCCCGGTAGCGCACTTGCATGGGGTGCAAGTGGTCGCTGGTTCGAATCCAGTCACCCCGACGAGCATCGGGCGGTCCGCAAGGACCGCCCGATGTGCTTTTATCCCCTGCACGGATGCCGGTTCCCCGGCGTGGACGACCCCCGGGCAGGGAGGCCTACATTTGCGGCCCTGCAATGAACCGGATTGACCTTCGCCACGCGCCCTTGGCGCTGTTGCTCCCCTTCTTGATCGCGTGCGCCCACACGCCGCCCGCCCAACAGAGCGCCGACGCGGGTGCCAATGCGGCCTATGTGATGGACCCCCACAGCCACGCCCGGCCCACCGAGGCCGTCATCAAGCACCTGGACCTCGACATCACCGTGCACATGGATTCCCAGCGGATCGAGGGCACGGCGAGCTACCTCCTCCAACGGTCCGGCGCCACCCACATCATCCTGGACACCGACGGCCTCATCATCCATGAGGTGGAAGGCAATGGTGGACCGCTTCCCTTCGAGATGGGGCCGGCCTCCTTGATCGGCCGCCCCCTGCGCATCGCCCTGGCCCCCGGCACCGAGCGGATCCGCGTGCGCTACGCCACCGGACCCGGTGCCAAGGCCCTCAAATGGCTCACCCCGGAACAGACCACCGGCGGCGCGCATCCATTCCTCTTCACGCAGAGCCAGGCCATCCTGGCCCGCACCTGGATCCCCGTGCAGGACAGCCCCGGCATCCGCTTCACCTACAAGGCCCGGGTGCAGGTGCCCACCCCGCTGATGGCCGTGATGAGCGCCACCAACCCGCAGGAACGCGCCCCGGATGGCGTGTACGAGTTCACCATGGACCAGCCCATCCCGGCCTACCTCGTCGCACTGGCCGTGGGCGACCTCTCCTTCCGCCCGCTGGGTGAACGCTGTGGGGTGTACGCCGAACCGGCCGTGGTGGAACAGGCCGCCTGGGAGTTCGCCGATACCGAGCGCATGCTGGTGGCCGCCGAAAGCCTTTACGGACCCTACCGCTGGGGGCGCTATGATGTGCTGGTGCTGCCCCCGAGCTTCC
>CAYXKE010000024.1:0-6439 GCA_964464935.1 uncultured Chryseobacterium sp. | reverse complement strand
TACGGACCCTACCGCTGGGGGCGCTATGATGTGCTGGTGCTGCCCCCGAGCTTCCCCTTTGGTGGCATGGAGAACCCCATGCTCACCTTCGCCACCCCCACGATCATCGCCGGCGATCGCAGCCTGAACGCCCTCATCGCACACGAGCTCGCCCACAGCTGGAGCGGCAACCTCGTGACCAACGCCACGTGGAACGACTTCTGGCTGAACGAGGGCTTCACCGTCTACTTCGAGAACCGCATCTCCGAGGCGCTCTACGGCCCCGCCTACGCCGGCATGCTGGCCCAGCTGGGACGGCAGGACCTGGACAATACCATCGCCGGGTTGGAGCGCAGCGGACGCAATGCCGACACCCATCTGCGTCTGGACCTCACCGGACGTGATCCGGACGACGGCATGACCGACATCGCCTACGAGAAGGGCGCCACCTTCCTGCGCATGCTGGAGATGAAGGTGGGGCGCGCCCGATTCGACGCTTTCCTGCGCGACTATTTCGATCGTTTCGCCTTCACCAGCATGACCACGGACAAATTCCTGGCCCACCTGAAGGAGAACCTGCTCGATCCGCTGCAGGTGGAAGTGGACCTGGACGCCTGGGTGGACGGTCCCGGTCTGCCGCCCGATGCCCCCACTCCGGAGAGCCCGCTCTTCGCCCAGGTGGAGGCCGAGCTCGAGCGCTGGCAGAAGGGCACGCCCCCGGCACAGCTGGCCACCAGCAGCTGGAGCACCTTCGAATGGCTGCATTTCATCCGCCACCTGCCCCGCCCGCTGAACAAGACCCAGATGGCCGCGCTGGACAAGTCCTTCGGCTTCACCGGGACCGGTAACATGGAGGTGTTGGCGGCCTGGCTGGAGCAGTGCATCCGCAACGATTATGCGCCGGCCTATCCGCGACTGGAGGAATTCCTCACCAAGGTGGGTCGCCGCAAGTTCCTGACCCCGCTCTACACGGAGCTGGCCAGCACGGAGGCCGGGCGCGAACGCGCGCTGGCGATCTACCAGCAGGCCCGGGCCAACTACCATGCGGTGGCGCGCCAGACCATCGACGATGTGCTGGCCATCAAGGACGGCAAGCCTCCGGTCGACTTCTGAGGCGCCTCAGGCCATCAGGCGGGTGAGCAACACCTGGTCCAGGGTGTGACCACCGGTGAAGCGGTGCACCGTGTGGGCCACTCCGGCGCGCTCCAGGCGGGCGGCGTACCCCTCGATCTCCTTGTCGCCGGCGTAGGGGTCCTGGGTGCCCAGCACCAGATCGACCCGGGTGTGCGCCCAGCCTTGGCGCAGCTCGGCATCAGTGGGCTCTACCGGCAGGCTGCCCGCCCACAGCACCAGGTGATCGATCCGCGTACGGCCGCGCAGGCTCCAGCGGCACGCGGTGGCCACACCTTGGGAGAAACCCAGCACGTGCACGGGCATCGGTCGCTGTCCACGCAACACCTCGCTCACCAGGGCGTCGAGGTAGACACATTGGTCGTGCACCTCGTTCTCCCGGTCCTCGCGTGTCATCCACGTGGCGCCCACGCGCTGGTGCGCATCGTCCAGGTAGAAGCGGTTCAGGGCCTCGGGTGCCACGATCAGTCGCTCCGGGGCCAAGGCGGTGAACTTGTTCAGGAAGAACCGGGCCAGCTGGCCGTAGCCGTGCAGCACCACCCACAGGGTGCGGGCGGCAGCGGGATCGCCCAGCACATGGTACCGGGCCGTGCGCGATACGGTGATGTGCCGTTCGGTCATCGCGGGTGAAGGGCGAAGCCGGTCGCCGTTGATCAGTAGGCCAGCAGCGCCTCCAATGCCGTGGCCACCTTCTCCGCGTTGGGGATCATGGTCGCTTCCAGGGTGCTGTTGAGGGGGATCGCCGGCATGTCCGCGGAGCCGATGGTGCGTACCGGTGCATCGAGGTGGGTGAAGCACTGATCGGCGATCCGAGCGGCCAGTGCCTGCGCGAAGCTGTTGGTCAGCTGTTCCTCGGTGGCCACCAGGCAGCGGCCATGGGTGCGCACGGCGGCCATCACCGTGTCCTCGTCCACCGGTACCAGCGTGCGCAGGTCGATGATGGTGACGCGGCCGGGGAACTGTTTCGCGGCCGCACTGGCCCAGTAAACGCCCATGCCGTACGTGACGATCACGGCCGCCTCTCCGCGTTCCACGACCTGGGGATCGGCCGCGGTCACCACGCGCGCTTTACCGAACGGCACCACGTAGTCGGCGCTGGGTTCGATGGTGCGGGCGGCTTCGGTACCCTTGATCTTGCTCCAGTACAACCCCTTGTGCTCCAGCATCACCACTGGGTTGGGGTCGTGGTAGGCGGCCTTCATCAGCCCCTTGAGGTCAGCGCCGGTGCTGGGGTAGGCCACCTTGATGCCCTTGATGTTGCACAGCACGCTCTCCACGCTGCTGCTGTGGTAGGGCCCCCCGCTGCCGTACGCGCCGATGGGCACGCGGATGATGGCGCTCACCGGCCATTTGCCGTTGGAGAGATAGCAGCTGCGGGCCACCTCGGTGAACAGCTGGTTCAGCCCGGGCCAGATGTAGTCGGCGAACTGCACCTCGACGATCGGCTTGAGGCCCACGGCGCTCATGCCCACCGTGCTGCCGATGATGAAGGCCTCCTGGATGGGGGTGTTGAACACGCGGTGGTCGCCGAAGTCGCGGGCCAGTGTGGCGGCCTCGCGGAACACACCGCCCAAGCGGCCGCCCACGTCCTGTCCGTAGAGCAGGCAGCGCGGGTCTTCCTGCATCAGCTCGCGGATGGCGAACACGGCGCTGTCCACCATCACGGTGGGCTGGCGGTCAGCGGGGGCGCGTTCACCCTTTTCCGCATCGATCGGGGTGGGGGCGAACACGTGGGTGTACAGGTCATCCGGTGCGGGGTCCTCCGCGGCCATGGCGCGGTCGAAGTCGGCCTGCACGCGGGCGATGGCCTTCTGTTCCACCTGCTTCAGCCCTTCGGCCTGCAGGCGGTTGTCAATGCATTGCTGGAAGAGGCGCGGCAGGGGGTCGCGGCGGCGGTGCGCGGCCAGGTCCTCCTCGCTGCGGTAGAACTCCATGCGCACCCCGCTGGTGTGGTGGTTCAGCAGGGGAACCTTGGCGTGCACCAGGAAGGGGCGGCGCTCACGGCGGACAAGGGCGAACACCTCGCGCAGCGTGTTGTAGCAGGCGATGAGGTCCGTGCCATCGACCTGCCGCACCTCCAAACCGTTGAATCCTTGGGCGTACGTACTGGCATCACCGGCGCGGTACTCCTCCGCCCGTGCGCTGATATCCCACTCATTGTCCTGCACCACGTACACGATGGGCAGCGGCTTCAGCACGGCCATCTGGAAGGCCTCGGCCACCTCGCCCTCGGTGATCGACGCGTCGCCCAGCGAGCACACCACGATGGGCGCCTCATTGTCGGTGGAGCCGTTCAGGTCGTGCGCGATGCCCGCCTGTTCCTTGTACCACATGCCGAGGGCGATACCCGTGGTGGGAATGGCCTGCATGCCCGTGGCGCTGCTTTGGTGCGCGATGCGCGGCATCCCTTCACGCCGCAAACTGGGGTGGCCGTAGTACGTGCGGCCCCCGCTGAAGGGGTCGTCGCGCTTGGCGAAGAGCTGCAGCATCAGTTCGTACGGCTCCATGCCCATGCCCAGCAGCATGCTGTCGTCGCGGTAATAGGGTGCCACGAAGTCCTGGGGCTTCAACTGCAAGCCCACGGCCAGCTGGATGGCCTCATGGCCGCGGCTGGTGGCGTGCACATACTTGCTGGTGACCTTGCTGTGCTGCTCGTAGAGGTCGGTCATGGCCTTGGCCGTGCACATCAGCTCCCAGGCGCGGAGCAGGACGTCCTGGCCGGGTGCTTGGTGCACCGCAGGGGCGGGGGTGGTCGCAGGAGATGCCATGGTCGGCGCTAAGGTACCGGTCAGGCGCCGATGGATCGTGACCAGCGGCGCTGTGGCGTGGTGAATGACATGGTGGCGGCCTGCACGGCGGCGATCTTTGCCCCTGACCCTTTCGATCATGGAACGCACCCCTTCCCAACTCCAGCACCGCATCGTGGGCGACGACATGCAGTGCGTGGAAGTGACCCTCGCCCCGCACGAGACCGTCATCGCCGAGGCCGGCAGCCTGATGATGATGGACGACGGCATCACCATGCGCACCGTGTTCGGTGATGGGCGGTCGGACCAGGGCCTGCTGGGCAAGCTCATGGGCGCGGGCAAACGGGTGCTCACGGGCGAGAGCTTGTTCATGACCACCTACACCAACTCCACCCACACGCCGCGCACCGCGTGGTTCGCCGCTCCCTACCCGGGCAAGATCATGCCCCTGGACCTGGCGGCGCACCAGGGGCAGCTCATCTGCCAGAAGGACAGCTTCCTCTGTGCCTCACAGGATGTCCGGATCGGCATCGCCTTTCAGAAGCGCATCGGCGCGGGCCTCTTTGGCGGTGAAGGATTCATCATGCAGAAGCTCGAAGGCAGTGGCCAGGTGTTCATTCACGCCGGCGGCACCACCGTGCAGCGCGACCTCGCGGCGGGGGAGACCCTGCGCGTGGACACCGGCTGCCTGGTGGCCCTGACACGCACGGTGGACTATGACATCCAGTTCGTGGGTGGCATCCGCAACACGCTCTTCGGCGGTGAGGGCCTCTTCTTCGCGCAGTTGCGCGGGCCGGGGCGGGTGTGGATCCAGAGCCTGCCGTTCAGCCGCCTGGCGGACACCATCATCGCCGCAGCGCCGAAGGCCGGTGGCAAGGGGCGGGAGGAAGGCAGCATCCTGGGCGGGCTGGGCCGGCTGCTCGACGGCGACAACCGCTGACGATCACGCCGTGCGCGGGCGGTCCATGCCGTTGAGCACGCCCTGCACGATCGACACCAGCAGGCTGAAACCCAGCGCCCACCAGAAGCCTTCCACCACGAAGCCCGGCACGATCCGTGCGGCGATCAGCACGATCACCGCGTTGATCACCAGCAGGAACAGGCCCAGCGTGATCACCGTGGCCGGCAGTGTGAGCAGCACCAGCAGCGGTTTCAGCAGGTTGTTCAGCAGGCCCAGCACCACGGCCGTGAGCAGGGCCGTGATCAGCCCCTGCGTGGTGTCCATGTCGCCCAGGCTCACGCCGCGCAGCACCAGGTCGGCCACCAGCACGGCGATGGTGGAGACCACCAGTTTGATCAGAAGGTTCATACCGTGAAGGTGGCGAAAATGACGCATCGTTGGATCGGCACGCTCTTGGATACCTTTGCGCCGTCCTTCGGGGCAACGTTCTTTACCAATACGGGGCCGACCTGGATTCGACAGCGGCTTCGTGATGTGAGCAAGCATGCCGGGCGTGATGTGCGGCCCGTATCCCAGTGCATCAATGCCATAACTGGCGAACACGACTACGCGCTCGCAGCTTAATGGCCCAAGGCCATTGGCTTTATCCGTGTGAACAACAGTAGCACGGACGAGCACTCCTCGGGGAGGCCCGTGATCCTCCTTCCCGGCCCAGGGGTGTCATCATGGAGAACTGGCTTGTGCGGTGGTCCGGAGCACAAGTGAGAAACAGGACCTAAGCCCGTACTGGGGTGCCCTTTCCCAGGTGCGGGTCGAAAACCAACAAAGTGGCTAAGCATGTAGAAAACTCATGTTGCGGTCGTTTGGACGGCGGTTCGATCCCGCCCGGCTCCACTCCCCGAAAGCCCGGCCCGGTGCCGGGCTTTCCTTTTTTCCGCCCACGGGCAACTTTCAAAGGTCCCTCGCGTCAATGGGGTCCGAACCATGTTCCGTATGGACATCGAACCCCGCAACGGCCAGTCCGGGAAAGCCCCGCCAGGGTGGCAGGAACGCTGCTGATGCACGCAGTTTCCCGCATGCGCACCCGGCACTTCGCCGGGTTTTTTTGTTGTCCACGGAACGATCGGGATAAAGGAGATGCGCGATGGAACGCTTGGAGATCGATGTCCTGATGATCAGGGTGCATGGCATGATGAGCAGTGGGCGGTACGCCGAGGCGCGGCGCCTGCTGGACCGCGTGATCGAGGCGGAGCCCGCCCACGGTGTGGCGCACGGCATGCTGGGCTGGATCCACTGGGCCCTGCTCGATGACCACGCCACCGCGCTGGTGCATTTCCGTTGCGCGCTGCGTTGGGCGCCCACGCATGTGAACACGTGGATGCACTACCTGCACCTGCTGGCCGGCGACGGCCTGGAGGAGGAACTCCATGAAGCGTACGGCCGTGCCCTGGGTGTGGCCGGCATCGACCGCGCCGAGGTGCACGCCATCGTGGCGCGTTACCTGGAGCGCTGCGGTCATCCCGCGGTGGCCCTTGGCCGTTACCGCGAGGCGCTGCGGTGGGCGGTGACCACGGCCGCGGAGCAGGAGCACCGGGCCAGCATCAGGCGTGTGCGTGCGCGCTTGCGGCGCCGGCGTTGGTCGGCCCTGTGGGGTGAATGACAAGGGCGGGTGTCGCACAAC
>CAYXKE010000023.1:20652-32799 GCA_964464935.1 uncultured Chryseobacterium sp. | reverse complement strand
AGGGCAACGACGACCTGAACGTGTGGATCACGGACGACCCGAACAAGATCCCCGTGCTGGCGCAGGCCAAGGTGCTCGTGGGCTCGATCAAGATGGAGCTGACGCGCTACGAGGGGCTGGCGCACCCGATCGCGAAGTTGTAAAGGTCGGGGCCCTCAAGCCACCACCGACGGACGGTGCGCGCGCTGCTCACCGAGCATCTCCCGCACGGCCTGGATCACGGCGACATCGTCAATACCGCACTCGCGGTAGAGTTCGGGCTGGGTGCCGTGCTCGATGAAGGCGTCGGGTATGCCGAGACGCTTCACCTGCGCCTGATAGCCGTGGTCGGCCATGAACTCCAGCACGGCGCTGCCCATGCCGCCCTGCACGCAGCCATCCTCCACGGTGACCACGTGCTTGAACTTGCCGAAGACCTCGTGGAGCAGCAGCTCATCGATGGGCTTCACGAAGCGCATGTCGTAGTGGGCCACGCTGTATCCTTGGGTCTCCAGCGCGTCGATCCCCTTGGCGGCCAGGTTGCCGATGTGGCCGATGCTGAGCACGGCGATGTCGTTGCCACTGCGCAGGCGGCGCCCGGTGCCGACCTTGATCTCCTTGAAGGGGGTCTTCCACTCGGTCATCACGCCCTCGCCACGCGGGTAACGGATGCTGAAGGGTCCCTGCCCGGGCAGTTGGGCCGTGTACATCAGATCGCGCAACTCCTCCTCGTTCATGGGGGCGCTCACCACCATGTTGGGGATGCAGCGGAAGTAGGCCAGGTCGAAGGCACCGTGGTGGGTGGGGCCGTCGGCACCGGCCAGGCCACCGCGGTCCAGGCAGAACACCACGTGGAGGTTCTGCAAGGCCACGTCATGCACCACCTGGTCGTAGGCGCGCTGCATGAAGCTGCTGTAGATGTTGCAGAACGGCACCATGCCCTGCGCGGCCATGCCGGCGCTGAAGGTCACGGCGTGCTGCTCGGCGATGCCCACGTCGAAGGCCCGGTCGGGCATGGCCTTCATCATGATGTTGAGCGAGCAGCCGGTGGGCATGGCCGGGGTGACGCCCACGATCTTCGGGTTCTTCTCGGCCAGCTCCACGATGGTGTGGCCGAATACATCCTGGTACTTGGGCGGCTGCGGGCTCTTGGGCACCACCTTGATGATCTCGCCGGTGTCCTTGTTGAAGAGCCCGGGGGCGTGCCATACGGTGGGGCTGCCGGCCTCGGCGGGGCCATAGCCCTTGCCCTTGGTGGTGATGGTATGCAGGATCTTCGGACCGGGGATGTCGCGGAGGTCCTGGAGCACTTTCACCAGCCGCTCCACATCGTGGCCATCCACGGGGCCGAAGTAGCGGAAGTTGAGGCTTTCGAAAAGGTTGCTCTGCTTGAGCAGGGCGCTCTTCACGGCGTTCTCCACCTTCTGGGCGATGGCCTGGGCGTTGGGGCCGAACTTGCTGATCTTGCCCAGCAGGTTCCACACCTCGTCCTTCACCTTGTTGTAGGTGTGGCTGGTGGTGATGTCGGTGAGGTACTCCTTGAGCGCGCCCACGTTGGGGTCGATGCTCATGCAGTTGTCATTGAGCACCACCAGCATGTCGGCACCGGCACCACCGGCGTGGTTCAGGGCCTCGAAGGCCATGCCGGCGGTCATGGCGCCATCGCCGATCACCGCCACCACCTGGCGTTCCTTCTCGCCCTTGAGGTCGCGGGCCACGGCCATGCCCAGTGCGGCGCCGATGGACGTGCTGCTGTGGCCCACACCGAACGCATCGAACTCGCTCTCGCTGCGCTTCGGGAAGCCGCTGATGCCCTTGTACATCCGGTTGGTGTGGAACACCTCGCGGCGGCCGGTGAGGATCTTGTGTCCATAGGCCTGGTGGCCCACGTCCCACACCAGCTGGTCGTAAGGTGTGTTGAAGACGTAGTGCAGGGCCACGGTGAGCTCCACCACGCCCAGGCTGGCGCCGAAGTGGCCGCCCTTGACGCTCACGACATCGATGATGAACTGGCGCAGTTCATGACAGACCTGCTCCAGCTGGTCCTCGCGCAGGGTACGAAGGTCGGCCGGGAGGGCGATGCGCTCCAGCAGCGGGTAGGTGGGCTCGGTGCTCATGCACGCGGGGGGTCGGACAAAAGTAGTGGTCAGCGACCTTGCCGGTGGACGAACGGGGGTGAGGAAGCGGCCCCGGGACTACCTTCGCGGCCTGCCCATGGCCGTACCCCGCGCATTCCGCGTCCGCGACCGCACCGCCAACATCAGCACGGTGATCGGCATCGCCTTGGTGCTCTTCATGCTGGGGGTGCTGGGCTTCATGGTGCTCAACGCCCGTGCCTTGGAGCAGTTCTTCCGTGAGAACGTACGGGTGGACCTCTTCCTGCAACGCGGACTGAAGGAGGTGGACATCATGCAGTTCCGCAAGGAGCTGGACACCGAGCCGTTCACGCGCAGCACGCGCTATGTCACCCCCGAGGAGGCGGCCGAACTATTGAAGGCCGACCTGGGTGAGGATTTCCTTGAGGTGCTGGGCACCAATCCATTGCTGCCGTCGGTGGAGCTGGGTCTGGAGGCCGCCTACGTCAAGCCCGACAGCCTGCGCTGGATCGTGGAGCACCTGCGGAAGGACCCGCGGGTGCAGGAGGTGTCCTACAACACCACCGAGGTGGAGGACATCGAGGCGAACATGGGCCGCCTGACATGGATCGTGCTGGGCTTCACCGTACTGCTGCTGATCATTGCGGTGGCGCTGATCGACAACACCATCCGCCTGGCCACCCACAGCCGCCGCTTCCTGATCCGCACCATGCACCTGGTGGGCGCCACCAAATGGTTCATCCTGCGGCCCTTCATGTGGCGCAGCTTCCGCCAGGGCCTGATCGGTGCGGTGCTGGCCATGGGTCTGCTGGCGGGGGCGCTGCAGCTGACCCAGCGCTACATGCCCGATCTGCTCGCCCTCACGGACATGCCCACCCTGGCCTTGGTCTTCGCCGCGGTGCTGGTGCTGGGCATCGCCATCGCGATGATCTCCACCTGGTTCGCCGTGGGCCGCTACCTTCGCATGAGCTTCGAGGACCTGCACTGGAGCTGACCCCCTGCCATGGCCAAGAGATACGCGTGGAACGACATGCCCTTCACGGCGACCAACTACCGGCTGCTTGTCATCGGTCTGGCCATTGTGGTGGTGGGCTTCATCCTGATGAGCGGCGGGGGCAGCGGGGACCCCAACGTGTTCGACGAAGGCTCGATCTTCCATCCGCGCCGCATCACCGTGGCGCCCATCGTGACCTTGGTGGGCTACCTGTTCATCGTCTACGCCATCCTGAAGCGCTCCCGGTCGGAGGACGAGGTGCACGGCGCATGACGGGCCTGCCACCGATCATTCCCCTGACCGCCCGGCCTTCCGCCGCCGTTCGCCCGGCGCGGTCCGCCCATTCCCCACCCAGCCACTCATGACCGTCGTCCAGGCCATCATCCTCGCCATCATCGAGGGCCTCACCGAGTTCCTGCCCGTGAGCAGCACCGGCCACATGATCATCGGCTCCACGATCATGGGCATCCAGCAGGACGACTTCGTGAAGCTCTTCACCGTGGCCATCCAGTTCGGCGCCATCCTCTCGGTGCTGGTGCTCTACTGGCGCCGCTTTCTGCAAAGCATGGGCTTCTATTACACGCTGCTGGTGGCCTTCATCCCCGCCTTGGTGCTGGGCGTACTGCTGAGCGACCTGATCGACGCCATGCTGGAGAGCGTGCTGGTGGTGGGGATCATGCTCTTCCTGGGCGGGATCGTGTTCCTGTTCATCGACCGATGGGCGCCGGGTGGCCGGGCCGGTGAGCCGGTGCCGATGACCTACCGCCGCGCCTTCACCATCGGCCTGTGGCAATGCCTGGCCATGGTGCCCGGGGTTTCGCGTTCGGCCGCCACCATCATCGGCGGTATGACACAGGGCCTGGACCGTACCCGCGCCGCGGAGTTCAGCTTCTTCCTGGCGGTGCCCACCATGTTCGGTGCCACCTGCAAGAGCTTGTTCGACTATGTGCGTGATGGGGGTGCGGTGACCGCCGATCACGTGCAGCTCTTCGCCATCGGCAACCTGGTGGCCTTCGTCGTGGCGATCATCGCGATCAAGGGCTTCATCGCCTTCCTGGCCCGCAACGGGTTCAAGGCATTCGGATGGTACCGCATCGCCGTCGGCGGCGCCATCATCGCGCTCCATGCGGCGGGCGTCTCCATGCAGGTGCTGTGATCCCGCGATGACCCAAACCGACATGCATCGGTTCGACCCCGAGGCCGGCGGGATCCTCCTTGTGGACAAGCCCCTGCGCTGGACCAGCTTCGACGTGGTGGGAAAACTCCGCGGGGCCATGCGCGCCGCCGCCGGTCGCCGCCTGAAGGTGGGCCATGCCGGCACGCTCGACCCCCTCGCCACGGGTCTGCTGGTGGTGGCTTATGGACCGAAGACCAAATTGCTGCCGCACATCACCGGTGAGGACAAATCCTACACCGGCACCATCACCCTGGGCAGCACCACCCCCAGCTACGACCTGGAGACCACCCCGGAGCCGGGGGGGCCGTGGGATCACCTCTCCGAGGACGACATCCGTGCGGTGTTCGCCCGGTTCACCGGGCCCGTGTCCCAACGCCCGCCCGCGCACTCGGCCAAGCGCGTGCAGGGCGAACGCGCCTATGTACTGGCCCGTGATGCCGAGCGCGCCCACCTGGCCGAGCTGCCGCCGGTGACGGTGCATATCCATCGGCTGGAGCTTACGGACGTGCGCCTGCCCGAGGTGGACTTCAGCGTGGACGTGAGCAAGGGCACCTACATCCGATCGCTGGCGCACGACATCGGGCAAGCGCTGGGCTGTGGGGCACACCTCAGCGCGCTGCGGCGCACCCGCGTGGGCGAGTACCACGTGGAAGCCGCCCTGGGGCCCTTGGAGTGGTGCCAGCTGATCGCCCCGCGCTGAGCGATCCATCCCCACCGGGGCGCATCCGGGCCCGGGCCGGTCTACCTTCGGCTCCATGTCCGACGCTGCTCCCACGACCGACAAACGCCTGTTCCTGCTGGATGCCTACGCACTGATCTACCGGGCGTACTTCAGCTTCATCCGCAACCCGCGCATCAACAGCCAGGGCCTCAACACCAGCGCGGCCTTCGGCTTTACCCTGGCCCTGCTGGACCTGATCAAGCGCGAGAAGCCCACGCACATGGCCGTGGTGTTCGACACCGCCGGACCCACCACCCGCCATGAAGAGCTCACCGAATACAAGGCCAACCGGGAGGAGACCCCCGACGACATCCGCAGCAACATCCCGTACATCCGGCGCATCATCGAGGCGTTCCACATCCCCATCCTCGAAAGCCCGGGCTATGAGGCGGATGATGTGATCGGCACCCTGGCCAAGCAGGCGGAACTGGCGGGCTTCACCACGTACATGGTCACGCCCGACAAAGACTTCGGACAGCTGGTGACGGACAAGGTGCTCATGTACAAGCCGGGCCGCGCGGGGGCACCGCCGGAAGTGCTCGGTCCGGCCGAGGTATGCGCCCGCTGGGGCCTGTCCAGCACCGACCAGGTGCGCGACATCCTGGGCCTGATGGGCGATGCCGTGGACAACATCCCGGGCATCCCCGGCGTGGGCGAGAAGACCGCCATCAAGCTGGTGCAGGAGCATGGCAGCCTGGAGGCCGTGCTGGAGAATGCGCACCTGATCAAGGGCAAGTTGGGCGAGAAGATCGCGGCGCACCGGGAGGTGGGGATCATGTCCAAGCGGCTCGCCACCATCCTGGTCGACGCCCCGGTGGAGCTGGACCCCGACGCCCTCACCCTGCGCGCCCCCGACACGGAGAAGATCACCGAGGTGTTCAGCGAACTGGAGTTCCGCAACCTGTTGAAGCAGGTGCTGGGCAATGGCCCTGAGGCGCCCACCACGACCGGCCGCGACCCGCGCAAGGCGGCCGGGGGCCAGGCGGAGTTGTTCAGCACGTTCGTGAACGAGGAGGGCGATGTGGTGCTGAAGGAGATGGCCACCATCGACACGGTGCCGCACCGCTATCACCTGGTGGCCACCAACGAGGACCTGTACATGCTGGCCGCACGACTGCGCAAACAGCCCCGGTTCTGCTTCGACACGGAGACCACCGGCACGGACGAGCGCACCGCCGAGCTGGTGGGCATGAGCTTTTGCTGGAAGGCCCGCGAGGCCCATTATGTGCCCGTACCGGCCGACGCGGCGGAGGCGCAGCGCATCGTGAACATCTTCAAGCCCGTGCTGGAGGACCCCGCCATCGGCAAGGTGGCGCAGAACGCCAAGTACGACCTCCGCGTATTGGAACGCTACGGTGTGCGGGTGCAAGGCCCGCTGTTCGACACGATGGTGGCCCACTTCCTGCTGAAGCCCGACGTGCCCAAGCACGGCATGGACTACCTGAGCGAGACCTACCTCGGCTACCGGCCCATCTCCATCACCACGCTCATCGGCGATAAGGGGCGGGGCAAGACGCAGAAGACCATGCGCCAGGTGGAGGTGGAACGCGTGAAGGATTACGCCGCCGAGGACGCCGATGTGACCTGGCAGTTGCACGCGCACTTGGAGCCGCTGCTGAAGGCCGACGAGGTGGACGACCTGTTCAACACCGTGGAGATGCCCTTGGTGCAGGTGCTGGCCGACATGGAGACCGAGGGCATCCGGCTGGACATCGCGGCGCTGCGGCAGTTCGGCGAGGAGCTGGCCCAGGACCTGATCCGTCTGCAAGCGCAGATCTACCAGGCCTGCGGGGCGGAGTTCAACATCGACAGCCCGCGGCAGCTGGGCAATGTGCTCTTCGAGACCCTGGGGCTGGGTGGCGATCGGGTGCGCAAGACCACCCGCACCGGCCAGTACCAGACCAGCGAGGACGTACTGCAGCAGCTGGCCTCGGCCCACCCGGTGATCCCGCTGATCCTGGACTATCGCAGCCTGCGCAAGCTCAAGGGCACCTACGTGGACACCCTGCCCGCCGCCGCCGACCCGGTGACGCACCGCGTGCACACCACCTACCTGCAGACCGTGGCCGCCACCGGCCGCCTGGCCAGCAACAACCCGAACCTGCAGAACATCCCCATACGCACGGAAAAGGGCCGCGAGATCCGCAAGGCCTTCGTGCCCCGCGACGATGACCATCGGCTGCTGAGCGCCGATTACAGCCAGATCGAGCTGCGCGTCATCGCCCACATGAGCGGCGACGAGAACATGCGCGCGGCATTCCGGGAGGGCCTGGACATCCACACGGCGACGGCGGCCAAGGTCTTCAACGTGCCCCTGGAGGCCGTGACGCGCGAACAGCGCAGCCGGGCCAAGGCCGTGAACTTCGGCATCGCCTATGGGCAGGGCGCATTCGGGCTGTCGCAGACCCTGGGCATCCCCCGGGGCGAGGCCAAACAGATCATCGACGACTACTTCGCCCAGTTCCCCGGGGTGCGCCACTACATGGACGAGATGATCGGCTTCTGCCGCCAGCACGGCTATGTACGCACGCTGATGGGCCGGCGGCGCTACCTGCCCGACATCACCAGTGCCAACAACACCGTTCGGGCCCAGGCCGAGCGCATCGCCATCAACGCCCCCATGCAGGGCACCGCGGCCGACATCATCAAGGTGGCCATGGTGCGCATCCACCGCCGGTTGCAGGCGGAGGGCCTGCGCAGCAAGCTCCTGCTGCAGGTCCACGACGAACTTGTGCTGGACGTGCAACTCTCCGAGGCCGATGCCGTACAACGGCTCGTTCGTGCCGAAATGGAAGGCGCCCTGCCCTTGGAAGTCCCGCTCGTTGTTGACATGAGCCTGGGGAAAAACTGGCTGGAAGCCCACTGATCCTCACGGCATGTAAAGGGACCTTTAAACCCATTCTCGACCATCACCATGCACATCTCCCGCAAGTCCCGATGGCTGCCCGCGCTCGCCATCGTGACCCTGGCCACCGCATGCGGCGGTGAAGCCCCGCCGAAAGACCCCTTGACGACCGATGCCGCCCAGGACGGTGTGCAGGAGGTCCGGCAGCAGAAGAGCCGCAAGATCTTCTACACCATCCCGTCGCCCATGGAGACGGCCGCCCTGCTGAAGCGGGCCGGTGCCGCCTACGACGCGCGGATCCCCAATGATGTGCGCAACGTGGACCGCTACACCACGGCCAGCAAGCAGGCCCTGAACCTGGGCGTGTACGGCGCCGATCTGAGCTATGCCAGCGTGCATAACCAGACCCAGGAGAGCATGTTCTACACCTCCTGCTCCAAGCGCCTGGCGGAGAACCTGGGCGTGACCGGGGTGTTCAACGAATCCGTGCTGGAACGCATGGAGCGCAACATGAACAACCGTGACTCCCTGCTGGACATCATCAGCACCACCTACTGGGATGTGGATGCCTACATGAAGGAGAACGGCCGCGAGAACATCAGCGCGCTGATGATCACCGGCGGCTGGATCGAAGGCCTGTACATCGCCACGCAGGTGGCCGCCGAAAAGGGCTCCCTGGAGCTGCGCCAGCGCGTGGCCGAGCAGAAGCACTCGCTCAACGACCTGATCGGGCTGCTGAACACCTATCCGGACGACCCGACCCTGGCCGGCCCCCGCGCCGACCTGCAGGCCCTTGCCGAGCTCTTTCTGCCCGTGATGACCGGCAGCGCCGGCGAGTCCGTGACCGTGGAGAACGGGGTCACCGTGGTGGGCGCCGGTCAGACGACCCCGGCCGCCATCACCGATGAGCAATTCACTGCCATCCGCGACAAGGTGGCCGAGATCCGCAACAACTACATCAAGTGACCAGCGCCATGAACCAACGACGCCACACCTTCGTGAGCACCGCCGTGGCCGCGGTCTTCCTGCTCCTGTCCATCGGTGCCCAGGCCCAGTGCCGCAGCTTCGCCAAGAACAAGTGCGTGCCCGGCCTGGCCCCCTACAAGTTCAACGAAACGTTCAACGGCGCCCAGCTGGCCCCCGGTGAGGAGGCCGAGGTGAACCTCACCCTGTACTCCGGCCAAGAGTATCGGGTGATGGTGTGCGCGCACCCCATCCTGGGCGAGGTGAACTGGAAGTTGGTGGACAGCAACAACAAGATCGTGTTCGAGAGCCTGGCCGACGAGCCGAAGACGCACTTCGACCTCAAGGCCGCCAGCACCACGCAGATGAAAGTGGTGGTGTGGGTGCCCGAACGACCCAAGACCGACATGGTGCACGTGGGCTGCGTGGCCATCCTCACCGGCTTCAAGGAGTAGGGCGGCCATCGTGCCATCGACATCGTCGAAAGGGCCACCGGTCGGTGGCCCTTTCCATTTTGTGGTCCTAGCTTCGGGCCGCTCATGCGTAGCCCAGTGCCTCCGGACAAGCTGCCCCAAGTGGGCACCACCATTTTCAGTGTGATGACACGGCTGGCGCAGGACACCGGCGCCATCAACCTCTCACAGGGCTTCCCTGAATGGCCCGTGGACCCCGCATTGATCGACCTGGTGCGCCAGGCCGTCAGCGCCGGCCACGACCAGTACGCGCCCATGCCCGGCATACCCGCCCTGCGCGAGGCCCTGGCAACGAAGGCCCACAGCCTCTACGGCCATGCCTACGACCCCGAGACCGAGGTGACGGTCACGGCCGGCGGTACACAGGCCTTGTTCACCGCGTTGGGCGCCATCGTGGGCCCCGGAGATGAGGTGGTGGTGCTCGACCCCGCATACGACAGCTATGCCCCGGCGGTGCGGCTCTTCGGCGGTGTGCCGGTGCATGTGCCCCTGAATGCCACCATGCACATCGACCACGCGGCCATACGCGCTGCGGTCGGTCCCCGCACCCGGGCGGTGATGATCAACTCGCCGCACAACCCCGGCGGCACGGTGCTGCAAGCGGCCGACCTCGACACCCTGCATGCCACGCTGGCCCACACGGACGCGGTGTTGATCAGCGACGAAGTGTACGAACACATGGTCTACGACGGCGCGCAACACCATTCGGTGATCACCCATGCCGGCCTGCGCGAACGGGCCTTCGTGGTGTTCAGCTTCGGCAAGGTGTACCACACCACGGGTTGGAAGATGGGCTACGTGTTCGCCCCGCGCGAACTGATGGCGCTGTTCCGAAAGGTGCACCAGTTCAACGTGTTCTCCGTAAACCACCCGCTGCAGCACGCGCTCACCGCCTACCTGCGCGCACCCGCCCACTACCTGGAGCTGCCCGCCCGCTTCCAGGAGCGCCGTGACCGCTTCGCCCATGGCCTGCGAAACTCACGCTTCAAGCTCCTGCCCTGCGAAGGCTCGTACTTCCAGCTGGCCGACTACTCCGCCATCAGCGATGAACCCGACCGTGCGTTCGCCGAGCGCCTCACCCGGGAGCATGGCGTGGCCGCCATTCCGCTCTCCCCGTTCTACGCCCGACCACCGGCCGACGTGCACCTGCTGCGGTTCTGCTTCGCCAAGACCGACGCCACGCTCGACGCCGCCATCCAACGTCTATGCGCGATCTGAGGACCACCATCGTACAGACCTCCCTGCATTGGGAGGATGCAACCGCCAACCGTCAGCACTTCGCCGGGCTGCTCGCCCCGCTGAAGGGCACAACGGACCTGGTGGTGCTGCCCGAGATGTTCAGCACCGGGTTCACCATGCGCAGCCGCGAATTGGCCGAAACGATGGACGGCCCCACCGTGAAATGGATGCAGGAGCAGGCCTGCGCCATCGACGCCGCCATCTACGGCAGCGTGATCGTGCGTGAGGGTGCGGCGGTGTACAACCGGGGGCTGTTCGTAGAGCCGGACGCCATCGTGCACCACTATGACAAGCGCCACCTCTTCCGCATGGCCGATGAGCACCATCACTATGCGGCCGGCGAACGACGTGTGGTGGTGGAGTTCCGCGGATGGCGGATCCTGCTGCAGGTTTGCTACGACCTGCGGTTCCCGGTGTTCGGTCGCAACCGCAACGACTACGACCTGGCACTGTACGTGGCGAACTGGCCGGAGCCCCGCCGCCATGCGTGGAGCACGCTGTTGAAGGCCCGCGCGATCGAGAACCTGGCGTGCGTGGTGGGCGTGAACCGGGTGGGGCCGGATGGCAAGGGGCTTCCCTACTCGGGCGACTCCGTGGTGCTGGGGCCCCGCGGTGAGGAACTGGCCGCGGTCCCACCTGGCGAAGAGGCGGTGGTGCACGCCACACTGGACGGCGCCGCGCTCATGGCGTTCCGGGAGAAGTTCCCCGCCCACCTCGACGCGGACGCGTTCGTCCTGGAGAATTGAGGGTCCTCAGCGCATCACCTGGATGTGCCCCATCCGCTCCTGCTCCATGCTGAGCTGGCCATCGGGCGACTCCAGCATCTTGTACCGCAGGCGCCACATGTAGATGTCGTCCTTCACGGGTTGCCCGTGGAAGGTACCGTCCCAGCCGATGTTCGGATCAGTGCTCTCGAAGATGAGCCCGCCCCACCGATCGAAGATCAGGAGCTCCATGGTGGCGATGTTGCGCCCCACCGGGATGAACACATCGTTGAGGCCGTCGCCGTTGGGCGTGAACGTGTTGGGCACGTACACCACCGAGGGGCAGAACTCGCTCACCAGCACACTGTCGCGCAGGGAGCAGTCGAAAATGTTGGTCACGTCCACATAGTACCAGCCATAGGCACCGGCCAGGATCACCTGGGAATTCTCACCGGTGCTCCAGACAAATCCGGAGCCGGGGTTGCCCGCATCGAGGGGAACATGGCGGGGCGGCTCATCCAGGCAGGCGAACACCTGACGCAGGGCCATGCGCACCGGGGAAGGGTTGAACACCACGCGGATGGAATCGCTCGCTTCGCAGTAGCCATTGTCCACCACCACGGAATAGTTGCCGGTGTGCTGCACCACCAGGGTGCTGCCGGTGGCACCGGTGCTCCAGTTGTGCGTGGCGCCGATGTTGCCGGCATCGAGCAGGAGGGTCTCACCCTGGCACAGCACGGTGTCCGCACCGAGCTCCACCACCGGCACGGGTACCAGCACCACCGTGGCGGAATGATCCGCCGAACAGCCGTTGGGCAGGGTCACGGTCACCTGGTACGTGCCGCTGGCAGCAGCCTGCATCGTGCGTTCGGTGGAGCCATCGTTCCAGAGGTAGGTGGCTCCGTCGTTGCCCGCATCGAGCACCACGGGGTCGGTCACGCAGGCCGTCACATCGT
>CAYXKE010000023.1:3951-20552 GCA_964464935.1 uncultured Chryseobacterium sp. | reverse complement strand
CCGTCGTTGCCCGCATCGAGCACCACGGGGTCGGTCACGCAGGCCGTCACATCGTACAGCATCTGCACGGGCACGGGCAGCACCTCCACGTGGATGGTGTCCATGGCGCTGCACGCTCCGTTGCTCACCGTCACGGCATAGTCCCCGGTGGTGGTCACGGTGATGGTGGGCGTGGTCTGGCCCGTGCTCCAGTGGTGCGCCAGGTCGGGTTGGCCGGTATGGAGCACCAGGGCATCGCCGGCGCAGAACGCGGTGTCAGGGCCGAGATGCACGTTCACTTCCGGCACCAGGGTCACATCGGCGGAATAAGTGACCGAACAACCCTGCGGCGTGGTGATCGTCACGGAATACGTACCGGAGGCGGTGGCCACGATGCTGGGCGTGGTGGCCTCGTTGCTCCATTCGTAGGTGTTGGCCGCGTCGCCACCATGGAGCACGGGCGGATCGGTGATGCACGCGACCACCACATCATCGAGCAGGTCGGGCGGAAGGGAGTGGAAGGCCACATGCACTTCATCGCTCGCCGTGCAGCCGAACGCATCGGTCACGGTCACCGCATAGGTGTTGGTGGTGGTCACCGTGATGGCCGACGTGGTCTGGCCGGTGCTCCAGTGGATCGAGGAGCCTGCATTGCCCGCATCGATCACGTGGTCGGTGGCCCCGCAGAGCACCAGGTCGGGACCCAGTTCCACCACGGGCAGCGGATGCACCGTCACATCGAACGCGGCATGCCCTTCACAGCCATTGGCATCGGTGATCGTCACCGTGTATATGCCCGATGACGACGGCGTGAGATGGGATGTGGTGGCACCGGTGTTCCACAGGTATTGCACGCCAGCGGCCGGAGCTTCCAGCATGGGCGGGGCATCCGCACAGACCTCCACCACCTCGGCGCTGGGCAGACCCGGGAAGGCCTGTTGCACGGTGACACTGTCCGTGACGCTGCAACCGTTCTGGTCCGTGATGGTGACCGTGAACGTACCGCCCGTCCCGGACAGGATGGTGGGCGACTGGATGTTCGCGGCGTTCAACACAGCGGACGGCTGCCATTGGTAGATGGCGCCGGGCACGTTGTGCGAAACATGCAGTTGATGCCCCACAGCGGCGCAGATGGTCACATCCGGTCCGGCGTCGGCCGTATAGCCGGTGTTCACCACGATGGTGAGATCGGCGGACAACATGCATGCGGAGCCGGCCTCCGTGATGGTACAGGTGTAGGTGGTGGTCTGTGTCGGCGTCGCAGTGGGGGTGGCGCTGGCGGGGTCGTCAAGACCGGCACCGGTCCACGTGTAGGTGATGTCCGTTCCACCCTGCGCCTGGGCGGTGAGCAGTACGGAGTGGCCCTGGCAGATGGTGTCGCTCGTGGCGCTCAGATCGAGGCCGAACAGCTGGCCGACCGTGACGGTGACGGAGCCCGCTGCGGTGCAGCCTGCCGGGTTCACCGCCTGCACGGTGTATGTGGTGGTCTGTGTCGGCGTCACGCGCGGCGTGGCCGAGGTGATATCGTCGATGGTGCCGTCGTTGGGCGACCAGGTGTACGTGATGCCCTCATCGTGGCTGGGTACCACCTGAAGGTCCACACCGGCGAGGTCGCAGATCGTGGTGTCGGCGCTGAGCGTGAGCGTCAAGGCGGGCTCCACGTCCACCTGCACGGAATCGGTGTAGGTACATCCCGCCACCGGATCGGTCACCTGCAGCACATACCAGCCACTGGTTTCGGGCTGGGCCAGCGGATGGGCCGATTGCGGATCGTTCAGGGGGCCACCGGCCCAACTGTACGTCACGGCCGCTTCATCGAACCGGGCCACCAGGAAATCGTCCATGGTCCAGTTGTCCTGACCAGCGCCGTTGTTGGCCAGCTGGCGCACACGGAACATGGTGTTCGCATTCTGGGCCCCTGTGGGGAGTTGGAGCGTGATCGGCGTCAGCTCCGGGTATTCATCCTCCGGGAAGGTGGCCATCACCGTCCAGCTCGCCCCGAAGTTGGTGGAGTATTCCAGCACCACGTGCTCGCCGGGACCGGCATCGGCACAGGGCGCCAGGCCATCCGCGATCTTCAGCGCAAAGGCCACACGTCCGCCACCGAGCGTGTTCAGGGCAATGGTCTGTGCACTGCGCTGACCGTTGCCATTGAAGTACAGCGCCTTGCCGGTGATGCTTCCGCACACATCGCTGAGGGTGCCTCCCTGGATGTTGGCCCACATGGGTCCGGGTGCGTTCGCATTGAAGCGGTCCTGCGCGATCACCACCAGGGTGCGGGCCTCCAATTGGGTGGTCTGGGTCGCGCACACGGTGGGGGGATCGGCGGTGAGGGCCATGTCGAGCACATTGCCCGGCGTCACGCCCACGAACACACTGTCCACCATATCGCCACAGCCGCTGGGGCTGGTCACCTGCACCACGAACCAGGTATCCTCCTGCGGCGTGGCCGTGGGTGCGGATGAGTTGGGGTCGTCCAGTGCCCAAGCGGGGCTCCACTGCACATGGAACCAGGCGGGATCGGGCGGCGGATGCAACGCCAGCTCCACCTGCTCGAACTGGCAGATCTGCGCGCTTTCGGCGCCATTGGCCGTGAGCACGGTGGGGATCGTGAGCGGCACACCCACGTGATAGGTGAACGAAATGGGGCAGTTGGTGAGCGTGGCGATGCCGGCCACGATGTAACTCTCGCTGGCCGTGGGGGTCACCGTGATGCTCGGTCCCGTGCCCAGCACGGTGCCGGGGGCACTGGCCGCAGTCCACTCGATGTTGATCATCGGTTCGGGCACCTGCAGCGTGATGCTTCCGCCGGCACATACCACGGAGTCCTGCACCACCGTGGTGCCCCCAATGCTTTGCACGGCGGTGGCCATGCTCTCCCCCTGGCCCAGCGAGATCGTATAGAGCTGGAAACCGTGCGCTGATGAAACCTGATGCAGGCCCTGGGGCACCTCCAGCGTGGCATGGGCCAGACCGCCACCGGTGTAGCCTTGGAACAAGGTGGGGTTGATGGGCGACCCGTTCAGGGCCACTTCGCCCACGGCCGCTGTGGGCACCACCAAGCTGAACACGTGCTTGTTGGCCACCATGGTCTGCTGCACGCGGAAGGTCACCTGCCGGCTGAGCACGCCATGGGGCGTCAGTGGCATCATGGCCGGATCCCCATTGCCGGCACAGGCATAGGTCTCGAGGAACTGCACGGCGCTCACGGGCTTGTCCGCCTCGATGCGCACGGGCGAGGACTGGCCGTTCATGAGATACACCCCCCCGGCCGGCAGCGTGGCGACGGGCACACCGTTCACCTGCACATGGGTGTCGTCATGGTCGGCCACCACGCGGTACGTGGTGACATTGGTGTGTGCCACGGGCACCGTGTGGTAGACGGTGCCCCACGCGTTGCGGGGCAGCGCCTGGGCAAAGACCATGTCGCAGGTGAGGCAGGCGTTGGGCACCTCCGCACAGGATGACCCACCGAGCACGGCGAAGGAGCGGCATGGCCCACTGGCCTCGGTGCCCTCCACGATGGTGCCGGTGAGGTCATCGTCCCACGACGCGGCCTGCAGTTGATAGGTCTCTCCCGCATCCAGGTCAACCGTGAAGGGGATACCGGCCGGATGACCGTTCTGGGTGTCGACCGCCGGAATGATCCGCACCTGGGTGCCATCGACGGTGGCCACGATGAGCAACTGGCTCTTGTAAATGCCGCCGCCAGCGTTGATCCCCCGCTGGGCATCCACGCGATAGCTGCTGCCCAGCGCGCTCACGGGCAGCACCTGGGTCATGTCCTGGGTATAGCTCTGGCGGCTGGCGATGAACACGTTGACGGTGTCCTGCGCGGTGATCAACACGCCTTTTTCATGCACGGTTCCCGAGCCGAAGTGCTCGGCCATGGCGGGCACGTTCACCACGGCCACATCGCCTTGCGCCACGGTGAAAGGCGTGCTCCACCCGAGTTTGGGCATGCTCACCGTGCCACTGGTGGCGGTCACCCCCATGATGTGCACCACGAGGCTCTGTGCGCCGGATGCGTTCTGCGGGAAGCCCGTCCAGAACTGCCTGCCGCGGGTGTGCAGGGCCTCGGGTCCTTGGGCCGCCAGCAGGCCGGCAAAGGCCGCGAACAGCCAGGTCAACGTCCATCGGGCACCTTGGCGCCGGTGGCCGGATCGTGCGGGTCGTGCGTTGTGGTCCACGGAATGATCTGTAAGAGTCGCGGCTTGTACGCACACGCCTCCCGCAGGGTTCGCTACGAGATCAACGCAAGGACCACTCCACCAGCAGGTCCCAGCCGGCACGGACGTTCACTTTGTCCGCATGGTGCCACACCCGCTCGGGCGGGCGGCGCTCGTCCAAGGCACCGGGGTCCCAGCGGCCATTGGCGTTACGGTCCTCGATCAGGCGCAGGCCATGGTCCCCGGGTTGGAGATGGCTCCACTCGATGCGGTCGGTGGTGGCGGTGACCGCGCTTTCGCGTACCACGCGCCCTTGGGCATCGAGCAGTTGCAGCAGCAGGGGGAACGTCACCGTGCTGTCGGGTCGAACGCGTACCTGGAGCACGCCCAGGCTGCCCTCGGCGGCACGGCCAAAGCGGGTGCGCAGGGTGTCGTTGTGGCCTTCGGGAATGCCGCGCACGGCCTTGGGCAGCACGGTGATGTCGGCGGTGGTACCCGGGGGCACATCGGCATCGATGAAGAACGTGCGCAGGTGGGTGCTGTCGCGCTCGATGACCAGTGGCAGCGGCACACTGTCCAACACCAGCCGGAACCGGTCGGGATCGATGGTGGCGATGGGGCGGGCCGAGACCATCTTCAGCCGAGCACCAGCCGGCGTCTCCAGTGGCATGGCGTGCAGGCCGTTGTGGAAGCGCGGGGTTCCCAGGGGCCGATAGCGCAGTGTGTCCAGCACGGCGCCGTCCACGGTGATCTCATACCGCCCTTCACCCAGCAGGGTGGTGTCCGACGGCCAAAGCACCACCGTATCGCGGGCCGCGCCCCACTCCACGGCCCAGCGCAGGTTGCCTCCCGTGCGGGCCACATCGCGCACGGACAGGTGGCGCGCGGCACGGGCCAGCACCAGTTGCCAGCCCATGTCGGGGGTGACGCGCGCCTCGCGCACCAGCTGGGCCGCACCTTCCTCGCGGAACAAACGCAGCAGGTGCAGGGGTTGAATGCTGTCGTTCGGTGCGGACACCACCACGGTATCGACGAAGGCCACCTCCTCGTTGGGCAGGTCGTAACGATAGTTGCTGTTCTGGTCCCGCAGGCCGAAGAGCGCGTAATCACCGGGCCGGATGTGCGTCAGTGTGAAGTTCCCGTCCTTGTCCGCGCGGGTCACATAAGCGGGACGTCCCGTGCGGATGGTGATGGTGTCGTTGCGGTCGAACAGGCACACCAACACATCCTGCAAGGGGCTGCCGGTGAACGCATCGACCACGCGCCCCCGCACCATGCCGCTGTCCAGGTGGTCGCCGGTGCTCAGCACATAGGTGAGGCCGCTCGCGCTGTTGCCTTCGGTCAGGTCCTTCACCACCTCGCCAATGGCGAACGAATAGGTGGTGCTGGGTCGCAGCGGCTCCTTCAATGTGATGCGCACCTGCCGCGCGCCTTCCAGACGCACATCGGGCATGGCGGACAATGGAGGCGACACGAGCAGGCGTTCCCGCACGCGGTCCAGCGTGATCCGTTCATCGAACCGGAGCAGGATGCGGTCACCGTTGAAGTGACGTGATCCGTTGGGGGGGTAGGCCTCCAGCAACTGCGGGGGCGTCGCATCGCGCGGCCCGCCCGACAGGTCGCCCACCTGCGCGCAGCCGGCAAGAAGCAGAGCGGCCACCGTCAGCGGAAGGAGCTGCTTCAGGCCCGCGTTCCCAACAGCGCGCATAGGCGTTCGAGGTGTTCGGTGTCCACCGGTCCGAAGTCGTTCAGCCGGGTACTGTCGATGTCGAGCACGGCGATGATGCGGCCCTGGGCATCGCGCACCGGCACCACGATCTCTGAGCGGGAGAGCGCGCTGCACGCGATGTGGCCGGCGAACTGCTCCACATCGGGCACCAACACGGTGCGACCTTCGGCCCAGGCGGTGCCGCACACACCACGTCCATGGGCGATCCGCTCGCAGGCCGGCGGGCCTTGGAACGGCCCCAGCCACAATGCATCGCCCTGCACGCGGTAGAAGCCGGCCCAGTGCATGCCGAGGGCCTCGTGCAGCACGGCCGCGGTGTTGGCCATGGCGGCGATCAGGTCGGGCGCCCCAGTGATCATGGCCTCCAGGACCGGCCAGGCGGCATGATAACGACCCGCACGGTCGGTGGCGGATGAGAGCGGCACGGTGGGGTGCATGGACCGGCCAAAGGTACCGCTACGCGTATGCCGCGGTGTACACGCTCACCCGGGTGCCCGGCACTTCGGCCAGCACGGCCGCACAGGCCTCCAGGGTGGCACCGGTGGTCACCACATCATCCACCAGCAGCACATGGCGGTCGCGCAGCACATCGGGCCGTGGGGTGGCGAAGGCGGTGCGCACATTGCGCCAGCGTTCCAGGCGGCCGCGCCGGGTCTGGGTGGCGGTGCGCACCTCACGCACCAGCACGTCGGTCCACACGGGCACGTGCCACACCTCCCGCATGCCCTGGGCCAGCACCGCGCTCTGGTTGTAGCCGCGGCGGCGCTCCTTGCGGGGGTGGAGCGGCACAGGCAGGATCGCGTCCACGGTGCAGAAGCGTCCGCTGGCCAGGATGTCCTCGGCCATGAGCCGCCCCAGCAGCAGCCCCACCCGCCGATCGCCCTTGTACTTCAGGCGGTGCAGGATGTGCTGCACACGGCCGCCGGGCACGAAATGCAGCAGGGCCGATGCGTCCTGGAGCGGCACCTTGCCCCAGAAGCGCTTGGCCACGGGGTTGTCGGGCATGACCGTGAAGCGGGCCAGGGGCAGATCGCGCAGACAGCCCAGGCACAGGGCCCGCTCGAAAGGCATGAGGCCGCCGTCGCATGCACTGCACAACGGAGGCATGAAAAGACCCGCCAGATCGAGCAACCAACGCCCCAGGGTGACCCGCGGCGGGTGCAATACTTTGTTGATAAGCGGATCGTTCATGGAAGAGACCCCGATGCGCTCGAACTAATTTAGCACCCTGTTGCACCCAATCAGGAACCGCGACCCAATGGAGACGCCCGTTACGCCCCCTCAAGAGCCCCGGAAGAACCGGTCCAACACTGGGTTGCTGCTGCTGGTGCTGTTGCTGTTGATCAGCAACGTGGCGCTGCTCTACCTGTACATGTCGAGCCGAACGGCCGGCGAGCAGAAGGACGCCCGTCTGGACCAGCTGAGCGTGGAGAAGGAGAACGTGACCTTCCTGCTGGAGGGCACCCTGGCCAGCTACGACACGCTGCGCACGGAGAACGAACAGCTCAACGCGGAGATCGCCGCCCAGCGCGAGCAGGTGGAGCAACTGCTCGACCAGGTGAAGCGCGGCAACTACGACCTCTCCCGCGCGCGCAAGGAGGCCGAGACCCTGCGCAAGATCATGCAGGGCTACGTGGTGACCATCGACTCCCTGAACCAGTTGAACCAGGCACTGATGGCCGAGAACATCACCATCCGGCAGGAGCTGGGCGAGGTGATGGGCCAGAAAGAGGCGCTGCAGGCACGCGCCGGCGACCTGGAAGGCATCGTGGCCCGGGGCAGTGTGCTGCACACCACCGCCATCTCCTCCACCGCGCTGTTCATGCGGAACAACGGCAAGCAGCAGGACACCGATCGCGCCCGCAAGGCGGAGATGATCAAGTGCTGCTTCACCTTGGGCGAGAACAAGATCACGACCACGGGCGACAAGACGCTGTACATGCGGGTGATCAGCCCCGACGGCTCGGTGCTGCCCGCCAGCGACCCCAACAACCGTTTCCAGTTCGAGGGGGTTGAGGGTGAATACAGTGCCCGCCGCGAGGTGAACTACCAGGGCCAACCCGTTGACGTGTGCGTGTTCTGGAACGGCAACGGCGCTGAACTGCGCACCGGGGTGTACAACGTGGAGATCTACGAGGCCGGCGCCCTGGTGGGCAAGTCGTCCTTCACCCTGAAGTAGACGCACCGGACGCCGCACGAGGCCCGTCGGGACGGTACGCCGCCCGACGGGCTTCTTGTTCTCGGCTCCGGCGCTCAGAAGAACGCCCGCACCTGCGCCCCGCCCACATGCACCACGGGCAGCCCTTCACTGCTGCGCCCGTTGTAGGTGAGGTCCACCTGGAGGTTGTTGCTCAGGTTGCGTTGCAGCGACACGCTCCAAGTGTAGTTGGTGCCGGGCCGCAACGCCGCGAGCATCTCGGTGCCCAGCGAGGAGTTCACCTCGCCGTCGTAGCGGATGTCCACCCGATTGGCGGTGAGCTGCAGGCTGCCCTTGCCGGCGGTGTTGTAGCGGAACTCCAGGCCCAGATCGCTCAGTGAGGCCTCTTCCCCGCCGAACTCGGGCCGGTTGACCTTGTCGGTGAACTTGCAATAGAGCTGGGCGCGCAGTGAGGTGTTCGGCTGCCAGGTGAGCCGGGGCCGCAGGCTTTGCTGGGCGATATCGTACGTGCGCCCGGCCATGATGTCCGAGCCGTTGCGCACATTGCCCCGCTCCCCTTCCGCCTCCACCATCCATTGGCGGGTGAGGTTCCAACGCAGGCGCACGGTGTGGCCCACGCGTGCGCGCGACTCGTGGCCGTTGAGGAGCAGGGAGCGACTGCGGTCCATCTGCCAGCCATGGTCCACGCTCCATGTCCGGCTGGTACGGTCGTAGTAGATGGTGTTGCGGGCGGAGGCCACCTGCGAGGTGAGGCTGCTGTCGCGCAGTTCGCCCAGGAACGGGTCCATGGCCGTGAGCAGGTCGTTCGTGCCGGTCTTGCGGTCCACGCGGACCGAGGCCATGTCGGAGAAGCGGCCCAGAAAGCCCTTGATGCCACGCATATCGGCCCATGCCACTGCCGGCCGCACGTCCAGCGCACCGCTGAACTGGTTGCTGTACACCCGCACGTAGGTGTTGCTGGGCACGTACACGCGCAAGTGATCGGCCTCATATCCGAAGGCGGCCACCTCGAACTCGTTCAGGTCCTTGATGCCATCGCCGTTGTAGTCGTTCCACACGTAGAGGCCCTGCCCTGCCGGCACCTGCACGTAGATGTACTCCTGCCGCTGCTCCAGGCCCGAGCCGAACTCATAGAACGTGGTGAGGCGCATCACGCCCTTCCACAGCGTAAGGCCGTACTCCAGCCGCGCCAGGTAGGTGTCCTCCGGTCGTTGGGAGGTGACGGTGCTGTCCAGGATGTTCAGCCGGCGGTAGGTGAAGGCGGTGCCCAGCTTGTTGTTGGGGTTGCGGGTCAGGTCCACGTTCAGGCTGGCGGCATCGGCCACCGTGCTGCGCACCGATCGCCCTTGATGGGCCACCTGCTCGCGGCGCTGGCCCACGCTGAGGCGCCACTTGGTGAGGAAGCTGTCCGGGCTCTGCACAAAGGCCTGCCAGTCGTAGAACTGATAGCTGCCGGGCAGCAGCACATTGCCGGTGTCGGGGAGGAACATATTGTGCTCATGCTCATCGGCGTAGCCCACCACCACATGCCGCGTACGATGGCGGAGTTGGGCCTTGTGTCGCAGGAATTCGCTTCGCCACCGGCCGTTGGTGCGCAGCCACGAGCCCGAGCCATTTAGCTCCGTACGGCCCACGCGCACCGCGCTCTCCACGCCGTGGCGCCAACCCACATGCTGCTGGGGCACCTGGAACGTGTTGAGCAGGTAATGTGCCTGACCCAGTCGGCGGCCCCGCACACCCAGCCGGAGGCCGGCCAGCAATTGATCGTTGGTGAGTTCCGGTGGGGGCAGGCCCGCCTGGCTGTTCATCAGGTTCCAGTTGCGCTCGAACTCCACCGCACGGTAGCGTTCCACATACTGGAAATGCCGTGACACCGCCTCGGCCTCCGCCCCGATCACCAGTTGCAATGTGGTGTCGGCACCACCCAAGGGCACCGCATGTTCGCCGCGGAGCATCACCGCCGTACCGGTGTTGTCGGCCTCACCGGCACTGCTCATGGTGTTGCCATCGAGCCGGCTGAAGGCGCCCTCCACGCTGGCGAAGGTGCGCTGGGAGAAACGGTGGTCGATACCGAGGGTGATGAGCTGCTGACTGCGCGGCGGGATGAGCACACGCACCGGGGCATGGTCGCCGCGCCGCATGAGGGTGCCGTTCACGGTGTCGGGCGGCACCCAGCGGAACACGCGGCCATTGGGCGTGAACTCGTGCTGCACGTAATCGCCATTGCCCATGCCCACGTTGCTGAACACCAGGCGGAAGTGCGCCGAATCGGGGTGCTGGCTGTGGACGTACACGGGGGAATAGCCCAGCGAATCGGTGCGGCGGTAGAGCACTTGATCGGGCGCGTAGCCGGTGCTGTCGGCCCCGGGCACCACGGCGGCCAGGGGGTCATCGCCCGCGTTGATCAGCACGGCGCGGTCCGCATCGGTCAGTTGTTGTTGCAGCGTCTGCGCGGCGTGGTCCTGTTCGCTGAACACGTTCAGGCGCACGGTGCTCCTGCCCAGCACGGTGGTGTTGTCCACCCGCACCAGTGACCGCGCGTAGTTCTTGTCGCTGTACTGGAACTCCACCACCACACGCCGGTCCTTGGTGATCATGCGACGGGCGGTGAAGGTCACCTCGGCGGTGTTGTAATCGATGGTGTAGTCGTTCTCCTGTCCGCGCACCATCAGCTGGCCGTCGATGTACACGCGTTCGGTGCCGGAGAGCACCACGATGAAAACCTCGCCGTCCGTGCCGCGCAGCTTGTAGGGCCCCTGCACGCCCTCGATGCCCTGGATGACGTTGCGCGCGAACTTGCCCTTGCTGATGGCCACGCTGCCGCCCACCTCGCCATGGCGCGCACTGTCGCTCAAGTAGTACCGTCCCCCACCGCTCAGGCCCTTGTTCTTTTTCATGTAGCGCATGAAGTGGGTCCTGGGGTCCTGCAGCACGAAGTCGCCCGCGATCAATTCCCACGCATTGCCGGGCCGGCGCTCATCCTCCGCGAAGAGCTTGATGAAGACCTGGTCGAAGTCCTGCAGCTCCAACGTGTTGCCGCCCGCCTGGATGGGGATGTTGTTGTCCGTCACCGAGGCCAGCACCTGGATCCGGTCAGAGAGGCGGCCGCTGAGCTCCAGGTTAAGCGTGGAGTTCATCGACAAGTCCTGGGCGTTGCCCACCAGGATGCCGCGGGAGATGCTGCCGCTGCGTTCCAGCCCTTGGATGTCCATCAGTCCGGCCTGTTCGCGCGTGGGGGTGTAGCGGAAGGGGTCCACCCGCTCGCCGATGGTGTACACCCGTGCGGGGTCCTTGTGGCGATGCACCGTGGTGAAAGCGATGGGCATCACGCGGTACCGCACCAACACGGAATCGGCATCGGGCCGCACGTTCCAGATGAGCAGGCCGGCAAAGGGGTCGAGCTCGAAGTGTTGGTCGGGCAGGGGCAGGCCCTGGGCGAACACATGCACGCTGCCAGGCGCCAGGCTCAGGCTGTCCACCCGCACGGTATCACCGGCCACGGGGATCCAGCGCAGGCGCAGGTTGGCGTTCTCCTGCGCGGCGGCGGGCAGGCACAGCCACGCGAGCAGCCACGGCCACACGTACCGCGGCAGTCGGGCAGTGGCACGACCGATCATACGTGCAGGGCCTGGTGGCACATGGAACATACGCGGCACACGGCCGAAAAGTATCCCGCCTGGCGGTGGCAACAGGACGTCATCACCGATCACCTGTTGATGGCCGACCTCCGCGCACCCTGCACGGCCCCATGTGCCGGATACATTTGGCGCGCTCCCATTCACCGGAAACCATCCTCATGCGGCGTATCCTGCTTCTTGTGATCCCTCTGCTCTGCGCGTGTGGTGGCCCCACCCCTCCGCCTGCGCAGGAAGGTCTGGGCGGGCGGCACTATGGTGGCGTGCTCAACCTGAACGAGGTCGAGGACCTTCCCGGGCTCTTCCCCCTGCAGATCTCGCACGTGGCACCGCAACGGGTGGCCATGCAGATGTTCGAGGGCTTGGTGCGTCTGGCCCCCGGCGACCTCTCGGTGGTGCCCGCCCTGGCAGAGAGCTGGGAGGTGGACCCCACCGGCACCGTGTACACATTCAAGCTGCGCAGCGGTGTGCGCTTCCACGACGACCCCTGCTTCCGCAACGGGGAAGGCCGTGAAGTGGTGGCCGACGACGTGGTGAACTGCCTCACCGCCATCTGCACGCCGGGGTTTGGCGACCCGATGTTCTGGCTGCTCCAGGGGCGCATCGCAGGTGCCGACGCCTACCACGCGGCGGTGCTGCGGGGCGACCAACCGGCGCGCCTCACCGGCGTGGAACGGGTGGACGAGCGCACCGTGCGCATCACGCTCACCGCACCCCGCACCGACCTGCTGCAGGTGCTGGCCCACCCCGGCTGCGCCATCTACCCGCACGAGATGGTGACGCACTACGGCAACGCCGTGGGCTGGAACCCCGTGGGGACCGGCCCGTTCCGGCGGAAGCACATGGCCCGCGGTGAAGTGCTGGTGCTGGAACGCAACCCCAACTACTGGGGGCAGGATGAGCATGGCAACCGCCTCCCCTTCCTCGACGCCGTGCGCTACACCTTCGTGAAGGACCCGGCCAAGGTGGTGGAGCAGTTCGCGCAAGGCCACCTCAGCGCCGTGTTCAACCCCCCGGCCGACATGTCCGCCCCACCGCCGCTGAAGCACGGCCAGGCGCAGGTGTACAGCGTGCCCGGCCTCAGCGTGCAGTTCTATGCGTTCAACCTGCGGCACCGGCCGTTCAACCTGCCCGCCATCCGTGAAGCCTTCACCCTGGCCATCGACCGCCAGGCCTTGGTGGACAGCCTGTTCCAAGGCCGCGCCGAAGCCGCACTGCGCGGTGTGGTGCCGCCGGGCTTCCCGCACTATCCGTACGACAGCGTGCCGTTGTTCACGCCCGATCCCGAGCGTGCCCGGCAACTGCTCAAGGATGCCGGCCACCCCGATGGCGCCGGTCTGCCCACGGTCTTCATCCAGGTGAGCAACAACGGCCTGAGCTACGTGGACGTGGCCGGACTGCTGCAGAACATGCTGGAGCGCGAGCTCGGTGTGCGCGTGGTGATCACCGTGCTGCCCACGGACCAGCACTTCGACCGGGTGCACATGGGCCAGGCCACCTTCTGGCGGGAAGGCTGGGTGGCGGACCATCCGGACCCGATCAACTTCCTGGAGATGTTCCACGGCGACCTGGTTCCGGCGGACACCACCCTCCCCTCGTACATGAACACCTCGCGCTGGAGAGACCCGGAGTTCGATGCACTGCTGAACGCGGCCATGCGCCAGGCCGATGAGCCCGCCCGCATGCAGCTGCTGGCCCGCGCGGAGAAGCGCCTGGTGGAGGAGCACGTGGTGGTCCCCTTGTACTTCGAGCACCAGGTGAGCTGGCTGCAACCCGAGGTGAACGGGCTCAGCGGCAATGCCATGGACCACCGGGACCTGTCCCAGGTGTGGCTCGACCCCACGGCCCGGCACCGGTGATCACAGCGTGGTACGCTGCCAGTAGGCGTACACCAGCTGCTTGGCCAGGGGCATGAAGGTCTCCACGTAGGGCAGGTCTTCCGCCGCCTCGAACGCGAAGGTGGCGGGCAACGCGGCGCCCAAGGTCGACCCCCGGAGGAGTTCGCTCCGGATCACCTCATAGGTGCGGTGCAGCCCCACCCGGGAGGTCATCACATAGCGCGTCACGATCAGGTCCTCGCCACTTACCGCGGTGCTGGAGCGCACCCACGGCAAGGTGTAGGCGTACACGCGGGCCTCGGCGCCCATGCGCAGCAGCAACCAGCCCTCGGCGGGGTCCATGGGTTGCAAGCCCACAGGGATCAGCTGGATGCCGGCCGAGAGGTTGTGCCGCAGTTCGGTGCCTTCCTCCAGCGCCTTGCTCATGCCGGCAATGCTCCACTGGGTGAGCCGGTCGATCAATTCCAACGGCCAAGGCTCGCTGGGCGGCGCGTGCAGCGCACGGCCGGTGCAGGGGTCGAAGCCAAGGAGTTCACCCGGGAAGTCGCGGGCCATGTCGGCCTTGCGCCGATGCAGTTCGCGCGCCGAGCCGATGTGCGTGTGCAGTTCCTTCAGATGAGGGAACAGCTTGTGCTCCGCGAAGGAGCGGCGCACACGCTGCAGGTAGCCCAGGAGCACATACTGCTTGTACTCCAGGTCGAAGGCCGGGCGCACCATCCAATCCAAGGGCAACACGTGCGGATCCATCTTCTGCAGAACATGGAACGTACTGTTCAAAAATACTGTTGCACCCACCCGGGGCGGCCGTGCGCATGACCCAACTTTGACCTTCCAAAGACGGACCACCATGACCCGCACAGCGCGCACCCTGCTCTTCAGCACCCTGTTGTTCACGGCCTGTGTGCCCGCCCGCAAATACGAGGAGTCCGAGCAGCGCAACCGCACCATGCAGGCCGAGGTGGACGCCGCCAACGCCCGGGCCCGCGATGCCGAGGCCGCGCTGGAGAACATCCGCACCGACCGCGACCTGCTGAACAAGCGCGTGGGCGAACTGGAACGCGACACCACCGTGCTGGGCACCTCGCTGCGCCAGATGACGGTGCAGTACGACAAGATCAACGCGCTGAACAACGAGCTGCTTGACAAGTACAACAAGCTCCTGGCCGGCGACCGCAGCGAAAACCGCAAGCTCACCACCGATCTGGAGGCCCTGCGCCTGGACCTGATGAACAAGGAGGACTCGCTCAACGCGTTGGGTCGGCGCATGGGCGAGAAGGAGGCCCTGCTGCGCGACCGCGAGGCGCGTCTGGCGGAACTGCAGGCGGAACTGGAGGCGAAGGACCGCGCCATGCGCGAGTTGAAGGACCGTGTGAGCGCGGCCCTCACCGGCTTCGAGGGCAAGGGCCTCACCGTGGAGCAACGCAACGGCCGCATCCACGTGAGCATGGAGAACAAGCTGCTCTTCCCCAGTGGCAGTGCCGCGGTGGACGCCAAGGGCCGGGAGCTGATCGGCAAGCTGGCCAAGGCCATCGAGAACGAGAAGGACCTGAACATCGTGGTGGAAGGCCACACCGACACGGACCGCGTGGCGCCGGGCTCGGCATTCAAGGACAACTGGGACCTGAGCGTGCTGCGCGCCACCAGCGTGGTGCGGATCCTGCTCGATGGCAGCCGCATCGAACCCGTGCGGATCACCGCTTCGGGCCGGGGAGAGTTCATCCCCGTGGACCCGAACGACAAGGCCAAGAACCGGCGCATCGAGATCATCCTCGCGCCGGACCTCACCGAGCTGATGCGCCTGGTGGGCGAGTAGGTCGGGATCAGCCGCCGATGCTCACCATGGGGCGAGCGCTCAGTTCGTCCTGCACCGCCTGTTCGGCCCCCGGCCGCAGGGGCGGCAACCCACCGAGCATGGCATGCTTGGCCAGCACATTGGCCTCGATCAACGGCGAGATGTCCTCGCCCCGGCGCAGCGGTGTGAGCAGGTCGGTCTCCTCCCGGGCGAAGAGGCAGTTGCGCATGCGTCCTTCCGCCGTGACCCGCAGCCGGTCGCACGTGCCGCAGAACGGCCGCGATACCGTGCCGATCACCGCGAAGGTGCCCTTCCAGCCCGGCACATGGTAGGCCCGCGCCGTGCTGTGCGGCTCGTCGGCGAGCTTTTCCACCGGATGGTGCGCCGCGATGCGCGCCAGGACCTCCGCGTGGGTGAACACCCGGTCCGGTCCCCAATGGTTGCCGGCGAACGGCATGAACTCGATGTAGCGCACGTGCAGCGGGCGGTCGCGGGTGAGCTCGGCGAAGCGCAGCACTTCCGCATCGTTCACACCACGGACCACCACCATGTTCACCTTCACATGCAGCCCGCGTTCCTGCGCCAGGCCGATGTTGCTCCAGACGCGGTCCCAGCCGTCGCGCCGGGCGATGGTGCGGAAGCGGTCGGCATCGAGGGTATCGAGGCTCACGTTGATGGAGCGCAGGCCGGCGTCGATGAGGGCGTCCAGGTGTTGATGCAGCGCCATGGCATTCGTGGTGAGGCCCACTTTCACGCCCAGTGCCTGCATGTCGCGCACGATGTCCACCACATCGGGTCGCAGCAACGGTTCACCGCCGGTGATGCGCACCTTGGTGATACCGAAGCGCTCCACGAAGAGACGTGCAATGGTGGCGATCTCCATGCGCGTCATCAGGGCCGACCGGGCCAGGAAGCGCGGATCGGCCGGCATGCAATAGGTGCAGCGCAGATCGCACTTGTCGATGATGCTGATGCGCAGGCTGCGGTGCACGCGGCCGTGCCGATCGATGAGGGCCATGGCACCCCAAAGGAACGGCAAGGCGGGCGGCAGCAAGTGCTGCACGTGCACCAACGGGGCGCCTATCTTCGCCCGGACCCAAAAGGAACGCGCGGACCATGAACAAGGTGGTGGCCAATGCCGATGTCGCCCTCGAAGGCTTGGAGGACAACATGACCCTGATGGTGGGAGGCTTCGGGCTCTGCGGCATCCCGGAGAACCTGATCAGCGCCCTGGTACGCCGGGGCACGAAAGGCCTCACATGCATCAGCAACAACGCCGGGGTGGACGACTTCGGCCTGGG
>CAYXKE010000023.1:0-3851 GCA_964464935.1 uncultured Chryseobacterium sp. | reverse complement strand
GAGAAGCGCATCGAGCAACGGACCGTGCGCAAACGCTGAAAAAGCAGTTGGCCCGATGGAAGCGGACCGGGCGATCACGCATGACCGGGGGTGGTCCAAATGGGAGCGCGGCGCGTACATCGCGCTGGCGGCCATCGTCCTCGGCTATGTGATCGCGCGGGCCGTGCTGGTGCCTTTCGTGCATGACGAAGCGCGCACCTTCTTCCTGTACACGCAGAGTGGTTCCTTTCTGCCGCCCGATGCGAAGCCCGATGCGGCCAATCACCTGCTGGTGACCGCCGTGGCATGGCCGCTGTACAAAGCGTTCGGGGCCGCGCCGTGGGTGCTGCGCGGGTTCAGCGTGGTGTGCTTCGTATTGTACGCGTATTACGTGATGCGGGCGGGCGCATGGGTACGCAGCCATGTTGTGCGTTGGTGCCTGTGGGCCGCCTTGCTGGGCACGCCGATCATCCTTGAGTTCTTCAGTTTGTATCGGGGCTATGGGCCATCGCTCGCGTTCCTGCTGATGGCCTTGGTCCATCTCGTGGGCCATGCCCGCAGTGGCGCCACCGGCCAACTCGTGGCATCAGTGGCCGGGATCGTCCTGGCGGTGGCGGCCTCTCTTACGCTGCTGGTGCCGGCATGTGCGGTGATGGGGATGCTTCTCCTCGGCATACCATGGGCACGGGGACGCCGGGCATGGGTGCAGTTGGCCGTTTGGTCCATTCCCGGGCTGGTGCCGCTTGCTCTGCTCTCCTCGCATGCGCTGGAATTGGCCGGGCTGGGCCAGTTGTACTACGGTTCCCCGGACGGGTTGCTGGGAGGGACCCTGGCCTCCCTGACCCCCTACTTGTTCCGATGCAATGGACCATTGGTGAAGGACGTGGTGCTGGCCATGATCGGCAGTGCCATCCTGACGGCGCTGTGGGTCCTGGCCCGTGAAGGGTGGGCACAGAAGCGGACGCCCATTGCGTTGTTCCTCTTCCTGCTCCTTGCGGAAGTGACCGGCCGATGGATCCTCGGTGGGTTTGCCGGTGTTCTGTACCCTGTGGACCGGGCCGCCATGCATCTGGTACCGATCGCGGTATTGCTGATCGCCTGCGCGATCGACCGGTGGGCGGAACATCGCCGCCTTTTCCAGTGGGCCGCCATCGGCCTTCTGGCACTTCCGGCACGCTCCTGCGTGGTGGCCAATTTCGATCATACCCTGCTATGGCCGGGCCAGCGTGTGGAAGAGCCCTTGCTACGGGCATTATGCTCCGTTCAGGAAAGGCATGGCCGCCCGCTGGTGCTGGGTCTTGACAGGTTCCTGAAGGAATGTGTGGCCTATGAGGCCCAATGGCGTGGTTGGAAGGCGCCTGCCGTACAACAGGGTATTCCTCAAGGCCTCTACGATGTATGGTTGATGGCCACGGATACGGTCAAGGGCCTCCCTTCGCACCGCACAGTGATGGAGTACGATGGCATGGCGGTGCTTGAGCGTTCGGAGCCCCTGCCCCTTGTCCCGGTGGGCGATACGCTTTTTGTAGCGGAGGGGCGCAGCTTCATCGGTACTTGGCGCACCGATGGGCACACACTGGCCGGGGGGCCTGTTCTGCTCGAACTGGAGGCGGTGTTGCGCAGCGCGGCAAGGCCTTTTGTGGCATACTGGGTGGTGGAGGCCAGGGACGGGGACCGGACCCTGTTCTATGATGGGCTGGAATTGACCCGTATCCGTGGGACATGGCAGGGAGACACCCTGCGTACGGCCCGATGGATCCCGCAGGTCCAGGGGGATAGCACGGAAGTGGTCGCCTATTTCTGGGATGTGGAAGAAGCGGGCCTCGTGCTGGACCGTTGCCGCATCACCATCCGGCGGACGGAGTTGTGACCGGCAACAAGCTCCCTCCACCGGGCCGCCTACATTTGGAGCCACCCCAAGGACCACATTGTTCGCACCATGGCACTGAACAAGGAACAGATGGCGAAACGCATCGCGCGTGAGTTGCGTGATGGCTACTACGTGAACCTCGGCATCGGCATCCCCACCCTGGTGGCCAACCACATCCCCGAGGGGATCAACGTGGTGCTGCAGAGCGAGAACGGCATCCTGGGAATGGGCCCCTTCCCCTACGATGGTGAGGAGGACGCTGACCTCATCAACGCCGGCAAACAGACCGTGACCCTGCTGCCGGGCAGCAGCATCTTCCAAGGCGCCCAGTACGAGAAGCGCATCGAACAGCGCACCGTGCGCCCGCGCTGAACGCCGAGGCGGGAAAGATGGGCCCTTCCCTGACCACCCGCCCGCCATGGCGCGACCGCACCATCTATCCGTTGCTGGGCCTGCTGGTGCTGGTCTACCTGGTCTTCCGCGCCGCGCTGGTACCGTGGGTGCATGATGAGTGCGCCTCGCTTTACTGGTACGTGGAACGCGGCACCTTCCTGCCCGGGAAGGCCCATGCCGATGCCAACAACCATTTCCTGAGCACGGCGGTCGGCGTGGCCACCTACCGGCTCTGGGGGCTGTCGCTCCTGGTGTCGCGCCTGGGGAGCCTGCTGGCCTGGCCCATCTACCTCTGGGCCGCGTACCGCATCGGCGGGCGCCTGAACACGCGCAGCGTGCGCTGGGCGGCATGGGCGGCCCTGCTCCTGTGCCCGTTCGTGCTCGACTTTTTCGCCCTGTTCCGCGGCTATGCCCTGCACACGGCCTTCTGGCTCGTGGCGATCGATGGTGGCCTGTGCTACGCCGAGGGCCGCCGCACCCGCCATCTCGTGCAGCTGCTGCTGGGCCTGGCCCTGGCCAATGCGGCCGTGCTCACCCTGGTGCCACTGTGGGCCTTGCTGGTGTTCGCAGCGGCGCTGCCCGCCGTGGTGCACTGGTATCGGCACGATGAGCGCCCCGCCACCGCACCGGTGCTGGCGTGGACGCTGCTTGGCGTGGTGCCGCTGTTCATCGCCGCGCTGCTCGCCTTCGACATGCGGCGGCAGGGTCTGCTGTACCACGGCTCCACCGCGGGCTTCCTGCAGGTGACCGTGCGCTCGCTCGACCGCTACGTAGTGGGAAATGACGGCCTCGTGGCGGCCGTGCTGGTAGTGGCCCTGCTGCTCTCGGCCCTGGTGCCCGCCATGCGCCGCCCCGTGCCCATGCCGCTCGCCCTGCTGGGCAGCGCCCTGCTGGCCGATGTGGCCATCCGCCTGGTGCTGGCCCAAGTGGTGGGACTGAATTACCCCGAAGACCGGGCGGGGATCCACTATGTACCGCTCGGGATCCTCGTGCTCGCTCACGCTGCGGACGCCACCCCGCCCCGCCACGTGGCCCGCACCTGTTGGATGCTGGCCCTGTGGTTCCTGCCGCTGCGCACGCTGTACACCGCGAACATGGACCACACCCTGCTGTGGCCCGAGCAGTCGGTGCCCACGCGGTTCCTGCAGCAGATGGCCGCACGCCAGGAAGGCATGGGACGACCGCTGGTCATCGGCGCCTACCACCAGCTGGGCCTGGCGCTCCCCTATGCGGCCCGACTGCACGATCTGCCACTCGATGCACCCGACACCGATGGTTTCCCGGATGGCCCCCATGAAATGCGCGTGGTCGACGCCCGCTTCATGCCGGTCGCCGTGGCCGGTTTCCACCTGGTGGACCACGCCCCCGGACCCGGACTGTGGCTGCTGGAAAGCGATGCCCGGCTACGCACGGCCATCTACTCGCGGCGGAGCTTCCCCGGCGTGCACACCACCGATGAATTCATCTGGATCGCGCGGAGCGACACGGTGCGCCGGGGCGAGGAGATCATGCTCGAGCTCAAGTGCCGGGTGCGTGCGGAGGCATCGCCCATCGCCCTGCAACTGGTGGGCCTGGCCGACAGCGCCGGCGTGACCGTGCACCGGGTGGA
>CAYXKE010000022.1:0-32913 GCA_964464935.1 uncultured Chryseobacterium sp. | reverse complement strand
TTGTTCACCTGCACGGTCACGGTGGCCGCATCATCGCCGCAGGGTGCCAGGCCCGTTACGGTGTACACGTAGGCCCCGGGAGCATCGGTCGCCGGGTCGAAGGTTCCGCTGAAAGCTCCGTTGGGTCCGCTCCAGGTGCCGCCGCTCTGTGGCGCTCCGCCGAGCAGGGTGAAAAGGTCGACCGGTGCCGCATTGGAGCACAGCGTGATCGCTGCATCGGCACCGGCATCGGCGACCGGGTTCACCACCACCTGCACCGTGGCGGAATGGTCCGGGCAGGGGGGCACCCCGCTCACGGAGTAGACATATGCACCCGGCGGATCGGTGGCCGGGTCGAACGTTCCGTTGAACGCGCCGTTCGGGCCGGTCCAGGTGCCGGTGGTCTGTGCGCCGGGGCCCAGCAAGGGAAATAGGTCGGTGGGCGTATCGATGCTGCACGTGGCCCAGAGGGTGTCCTGACCGGCATGGGCACCGGGGTCCGGGGTCACGGTGATCACCGCGGTATCGGCCTCGCAGGCACTCCCCACGATGTAGAGGTAGTCGCCCACCGGGTCGCCCAGCGGATCGAAGGTCCCGGAATGGATGGTCCCGTCCGGGGCGGTCCATTGTCCGGTGGGGTGGGGGCTGTCCGCGAGCAGCGGGAACAGCGGAATGGGCGCCGTTTGGCTGGGGCAGGTGCCGATCTGGGTGCCGGTGCCGGCGTGCGGCGGCACCACCGGCGGCGCGGCCTCCACGATGGTGAGGTCCACGTACGCTGCGTTCGGGAATGGACAGTCGTCGTCCGTGGCCGAGATCTGGAAGGTCGCCGGCAGCAGGCTCTGGTCCACGGTCCAGCAGATGGTGAGCACTGCGGGGTTGCCCGGTACCAATGCGGTGGTGGCCCCGGGCAGCACGCTGGCCACGTTCGAGGTGAGTGTCACCACGGAGGTGGGGTCAGGGTCCGAAAAGGTGTAATTCACGCACAGTTCCTGCCCGTCGCACCCGGATATCGTGCTCGTATCGACGATCTGTCCACCGGACATGTTGCTGAGCCCTTCGGGTTCGGGCGACACGTTGGGGCAGGGCACCACGGCCAGCGTCATGTCCCAGTTCACGTGGCCGATGTAATTGCCGCTGGCGTCGTAGGAGTCCATTTGCACCACCACGGTGAACCACCCGATCATGGTGGGGGTGAAGCTGAGCATACCCGTGATGGGGTCGATGGTGATGCCCGGGATGGGTTCGGCCCCCGAGTAACCGGGTGCGTAGGTCAGGGGGTATGTGGTGAGCGGGGTGCCCATGGCCCACAGCCCGTCCACCAGGCTGTACACCGTGGAGTCGTTGGGGTTCGGGTCGTATGCGCCCAGGTTGAAGTTGGTGGGCTCGCCCAGGCATACATAGGGGATCACCGGGTTGGTGAGTTGCGGCGAGTCATCGCACACCCCGCCCAGGTTGTTCAACGTGGCCGACATGTACATGCCTTCCTCGTACATCAGGTTGATGTTGCCCGCATCGCGGCAGCACAGCGATACGGCCATCGTCCAGTAGTTGCACGGGCTCAGGTAGATCTCGTACTGGAAACGGTAGCGCTCCACCCCGGGCAGGGTGCCTCCGTTGCAGGTGGAGTTGGGCAGGTCCGCCGCGCACAACGGCGAAACTTCCGTGACGGTGGGTTGGGTCATCGTCACGGAGAACTGCACCCCGCACGAGTTGGAAAGGAGCAGTGTCTGGTTGATGATGGGCGCCCCCGTACAGTCACGGTACAACTCGTATGTGATCCGGTAGTAGTTCCCGCCCAGGCATTCGTAGGTGAGGCTGCTGCCCAGGAAGTGCGCGGCCCGGACCGTCCCCACACTGAACACCACCACGAGGGTCAGCAGGAAAAAGCGTAGGGACCGGGAGAGGGGCATTTAGGGACAAGAGGCGGGCGGGCGAAGGGGAGACGAGCAAATGTAGTCCCGGGATGCCTGCGCGGCTCGGGGCGGGCGGTCAGCCCCGCAGATGTGCCGGTATGGTGCACACGGGGATGGGGTCCATCTTGTGGCGGTTGGCCGCATGCATCCGGTCGAAGATGGCGAGCACCTCCCGCTGACGCGCGGTGAGGTCCGCGGGAACCTGGCCCCGGGCGCGCAGGTCCATGGCCCACTCCAGCTCGGGATAGGTGGCGCCGATCTGGTCGGCATCGGTGCGGTCATCGCCGAAGAGCCCGTCGGTGGGCGGCGCCTCCAGAATGCTGTGGACCACGCCCAAGGCGCGGGCCACGGCATACACCTCGGTCTTGGTGAGGTCGGCGATCGGGCTGAGGTCCACGCCGCCATCGCCGTATTTGGTGAAGAAGCCCACCCCGAAATCCTCCACCTTGTTCCCCGTGCCGGCCACCAAGCGGCGGTGCAGCCCCGCGAAATGGTAGAGCGTGGTCATGCGCAGGCGGGCGCGGGTGTTGGCGCCGGCGAGGGCACTGCGCGGGTTGCCGTCCGCGGGCGGAAGGGCGTCCATCATCCGGTCGAACACCGGGGTGAGGTCAACCACCTGCATCTCCACATTGGGGTGGCGCTCACACAGCCCTGCGACGTGGTCCCGGGCCCGCTGCACCTGGGCCGTGGCTTGGTGGATGGGCATTTCCACGCAGAGCACGGGCAGGCCGGTGCGGGCGCACAGCGCGCTGGTCACTGCGCTGTCCACGCCACCGCTCACGCCCACCACGAAGCCGTCCTGGCGTGCCTGGGTGCAGTACTGGTGCAGCCACTGGGTGATGTGGTCGATCACGCCGTTCACGTTCATGATCACGAAGGTGGGAAAAAGCGCAGCCCCGGCAGGCGTACCGGGGCTGCAGATGCGGTGTGGGGAGGTTAGAAGAACACCCCCAGGCTCAGCTCGATGTAGTTGGCCATCGCCTTGCCCTTGCGCTTGCTGTCGTCCACTGTCACCTCCACATCGGTGAGCAGGTTGGTGAAGCCGCCGTTGTACTGCACGCCGGCCATCAGCGCGGTGTTGCCGCTGAAGTTGTACTCCAGCCCGGCCCCCACGATCAGGGCGGCCTTGAAGAAGTTCGTCGTCTCCATCAGGTCCTCGTCCTCGATCGTGCGGAATTCCCGCACATAGATGCCGTCCGTGTGGTACACGGGCTGCATCACATCGCCTTTCGCGCGGATTTTGAACGCCGCACCGATGCCCACCTGGCCATAGTAGCGCATGTAGCCGATCTCATTGGTCATCATCTTGATGGTGAGCGGCAGCTCGATGTAGCTCAGGCGGATCTTCGTCTCCAGGGGCTTGTTCCGCTGCTCATCGTTGGGGCCTTCCCGGTAGGGGAAGTTCTGCACCCATGCACCGCCGATGCGGTTCAGGAACAGCCCGCTGGCGAAATAGTAGTTGCCGGTACTGCCGATGGGGAAGTCGGCCATCAACCCGAAGGTGTACCCCAATGCGTTCCCGTCGCGCTTCAGTCCCCGCGTATCGGGCTTGATCCACGAGGTGTTCGGGCTCAGCTTCAACCCGAAGCGCACTCCCACATCGTCCTGGGCGGTGAGCAGGGCGGGGGCGAGCAACAGGGCGGCCAGGGAGGCGATCGCGGTCTTCATAGCTTTGGGGTCTTGTTCGCGTGGGGATCAAAGGTAAACTGCGGAAAATGCGCCCGACAAAGGCCTTGCTCATCGGGGTCGTGGCCTTGGTGACGGCTTGCGGTGGTCGCCGGGGCATCGATATCAGCGATGTGCAGCTGGAGCGACCGTTCGTTCGTTTGGACCGGATCCTCTTCCATGCGTCACCCGACAGCCTGGTGGCCGCCGGCCTGAAGGCGCAGGCTGCCGCCGGGACGTTCTACACCATCTACCTGGAGCAGGTGCTGCAGTTGCCGGCCCATGATGCACGCCTGCCCCTGATGCTGCATGCTTTCGTCACCGACCCGGATTGGCGCCAGGCCCAACGCGGGGTGGACAGCGTGCTGGGGGATCTGGGACCGGAACAGCGCCGATTGGAGGATGCCCTGAAGCGGTTGATAGTGCTCTTCCCGGACAGTGTGGCGCCGCAGTTGGTGGCCTACAACTCGGGCTACAACTATGGCATCTTCCCCACGGACAGCGTGCTGGGCATCGGTGTGGAGTGGTTCATCGGCGGGGAACATCCCGTGGTGGAGCTGCTGGCCGCGGAGAACTTCCCCGCTTACGTCAAGGCCCGCATGCGCCGGGAGATGCTCGTGCCCTCGGCCATGAAGGGCTGGCTGCTGGTGCACTACGGGCGCGACACCCGCGGACAGGAGCTGCTTGCCCATATGGTGAACGCGGGCAAGGTGATGTATCTGCTGCACCAGCTGCTGCCCGGCACCGATCCCGCCATGCTCTTCGCCTACACGCGTGAGCAGCTCGATTGGTGCCACCAGAACGAGTACGCGATGTGGAAGCGTATCGTGGCCGATGACATGCTGTACAGCCGCAGATCGGCCGATGTGGGCCGCTTCATGGGCGATGGCCCCTTCACCAACGGGTTCCCGCGCGAGAGCCCGGGCCGCGTGGGCGAGTTCATCGGCTACCGCATGGTGGAGGCCTACATGAACGCCCACCCGTCCACCTCCATCGCCGAGCTGTTCGCCCTGAACGACCCGCGCATCATCCTCAAGAGCTACAAACCGCGCTGATCCCCGCCACCCGGTCCTTGCCGGTACGGCCACCCGACGACACCCGCCATGAAGACCTCTGATATCCGCATCTCCGTGAGCCTGGACGAGAACCACGTGCCGGAACGCATCGCCTGGGAGGCCGAGGACAACGGCGAGAAGAGCACCTGCAAGGCCGTGCTGCTGGCCCTGTGGGACGAGCAGGAGAAGAACACCCTGCGCATCGACCTGTGGACGAAGGAGATGACCGTGGAAGAGATGAAGGCCTTCTTCCATCAGAACTTCCTCACCATGGCCGACACCTTCCAGCGGGCCACGGGCGAGGAGAAGATGGCCGCGCAGATGCGCGACTTTGCCGCCTACTTCGCCGAGCACATGCTGCCGGGCTTGAAGCAGCAGGGGTAGCCCCACCCGTGCTCACCGCGGTATCACGAACGCGATCGGCAGGTTGAACCGCACGCTCACCGCGCGCCCTTCGTAGCGGGCCGGGGTCCAACGTTGCGAGAGCAGACGCAGGGCGCGCTGGGCTTCGGAATCCAGCAGTGGGCTCACTCCGCGCACCACCTGCACATCCCGCATCTCGCCCTGTTCGTCCACCACGAAGGTGAGGTACACCCGGCCCTGCGTCCCGGCGCGGCGCTCATCCTCCGGATAGCGGATCAGCGCGCGCAGCTCGGCGAACAGGGCATCCTGCCCGCCCGGGTATTCCGGCATCACGTCCACCTTCCACGTGTCCACGATGTGATCGTCCTGGTCGCCGTGGCTGGTGGCGCCGCCGCCCGGGTCGGTACCACCGCCGGGGCCGGCATCATCGGTGGTGCCATCATCGGTATCGCTGCCAAAGTCATCGCCGGTGGGCGTGCCCAGTGTGTCCATGGGTTGGGTGGGCAGCGTGTCGAGCACGACGCTCTGTGTGGTGAGCATGCCGGTGGCCCGTTGTGTGGAACGCGGGGGCCTGGGTGGCGGGGTGACCGATCCGGCTTGGTGATGCCGGGGCGTGATGGGGGCCAACTCCACCTCCTTCGCCTGGGTCGAAGGGAGGGGCGGTGCATCGGTGGAGGTCATGAAAAGGAGGGGTGCGTACACCATGGCGACGAAGGCGCCGAGCACGGTCACACCGATCACGGGCACCAGGCGGGGCTGGTCGCGGCGCAGGGCATACGCGCCATAGGCCCGGTGGCGGTCGGCGAAGACCAGGTCGTTGCGGGCGGGCAGGAGCACATCGCTCCATTCATGGGGCGTGGCCAGGACGATGATCGCGATGACCAGCAGGAGGAGGGCACTGATGGCAAGCATGGTGTGGGGGTTTTGCCCTACCAACGCCAGCCCTGTGCCGGGCATGCGCATGTTCGAGGCAGCGGCCCTGGGCGCGCGGGCAAGGGGGGCGGCGTGCCGGGGAACGGCAGGCGGCAAATGACAAGCCCCGGCCGTGGGGCCGGGGCTTGTGCCGATCGATCGTAAGCGAGGCTTACATCATGTCGCCCATGCCGGGAGCGTGGGCGGCAGCGGGCTTCTCTTCCTTCTCCTCGCTGATCACGCATTCGGTGGTGAGCAGCATGCTGGCGATGGAAGCGGCGTTCTCCAAGGCCACGCGGGACACCTTGGTGGGGTCGATCACGCCCGCGGACAGCAGGTTCTCGTATTGCTCGGTGCGGGCGTTGAAGCCGTAGTCGGCCTTGCCTTCGCGCACCTTCTGCACCACGATGCTGCCTTCCAGGCCGGCGTTGCTCACGATCTGCCGCAGGGGCTCCTCGATGGCACGGCGCACGATGGCGATACCCGTGGTCTCATCGGTGTTGGCGCCTTCCAGGCCGTCCAGCGCTTTCTGGGCGCGGATGTAGGCCACGCCACCGCCCGGCACGATGCCCTCTTCCACCGCGGCGCGGGTGGCATGCAGCGCGTCGTCAACGCGGTCCTTCTTCTCTTTCATCTCCACCTCCGTGGCGGCACCCACGTACAGGACGGCCACCCCACCGGCCAGCTTGGCCAGGCGCTCTTGCAGCTTCTCCTTGTCGTAGTCGCTCGTGGAGGTCTCGATCTGGGCCTTGATCTGGGCAACGCGTGCGTTGATGTCGGCCTTCTTGCCGGCACCGTTCACGATCGTGGTGTTGTCCTTGTCGATGTTGATCTTCTCGGCCTTGCCCAGCATGCTCAGGTCGGCGTTCTCCAGCTTGAAGCCCCGCTCCTCGCTGATCACGGTGCCGCCGGTGAGGATCGCGATGTCCTCCAGCATGGCCTTGCGACGGTCGCCGAAGCCCGGCGCTTTCACGGCGGCCACTTTCAGGGCGCCACGGATCTTGTTCACCACCAGGGTGGCCAGCGCTTCGCCGTCCACGTCCTCAGCGATGATCAGCAGGGGCTTGCCGGTCTGGGCGGTCTTCTCCAGGATCGGCAACAATTCCTTCATCGTGCTGATCTTCTTGTCGTAGATCAGGATGTAGGGGTTGTCCAGGTCGGCCTCCATCTTCTCCGCGTTGGTCACGAAGTAGGGGCTCAGGTAACCGCGGTCGAACTGCATGCCTTCCACCACTTCCACGGTGGTGTCGGTGCCTTTGGCCTCTTCCACGGTGATCACGCCTTCCTTCTTCACTTTGGCCATGGCCTCGGCGATGAGCGAACCGATGGTCTCATCGTTGTTGGCGCTGATGGTGGCCACCTGCTTGATCTTGGCGTTGTCGTCGCCCACGGCCTTGCTCATCTTCTTGAGCTCGTCCACCACGGCGGTCACGGCCTTGTCGATGCCGCGCTTCAGGTCCATGGGGTTGGCACCGGCGGCCACGTTCTTCAGGCCGGCCGTCACGATGGCTTGGGCCAGCACGGTGGCGGTGGTGGTGCCGTCACCGGCGATGTCGGCCGTTTTGCTGGCCACCTCTTTCAGCATTTGGGCGCCCATGTTCTCCACGGGGTCCTTCAGCTCGATCTCTTTGGCCACGGACACACCGTCCTTGGTCACTTGCGGCGCACCGAACTTCTTGTCGATGATCACGTTGCGGCCTTTGGGGCCCAGGGTCACCTTCACCGCGTTGGCGAGGTGGTCCACGCCGCGCTTGAGCCGGTCGCGCGCGTCGATGTCGAATTGGATGTTCTTCGCTGCCATGTTTTCTCGGGTTGGGTCCGGGCAATGGCCGGGCGGGGAATGGCCCGGCCAGGCTTGCCCTGGAAGTGGTTAGCGGATCGGGGTCAGTTGAGGACTGCGTAGATGTCGCTTTCGCGCATGATCATGTAGTCCTTGCCGTCCAAGGAGATCTCGGTGCCACTGTACTTGCCATAGAGCACCTCGTCGCCCTCCTTCACGGACAGGGGCGTCACCTTGCCGTCTTCGGACACGCGTCCGGTACCCACGGCGACGACCTTGCCACGCTGGGGCTTCTCCTTGGCGGTGTCAGGAATATACAGGCCACCCTTGGTGGTCTCTTCGGCGGGTGCGGCTTCAACGAGCACGCGATCGGCCAACGGCTTCACTTTGCTTGCCATTTCGGTTCAGTGTGATGAGATCGGGTTGTGTTGCTGTAACGCGCACAGCGGTCGCTGCCCGATCAATGCCCATGCCAATGGGCCGATCGGCGTAGCGTACGGTACAATTGACAGCCCGGGCCGAAACGGCGTCAGGGAACAGGTGACAAGCTGGCGGAAGCTCACTCGGCGGCGGCTTCTTCCTCGATACCTTGGGCGGGGTCGAAGCCTGCGGGGGCCACCTGCTCGATGACCTCGTCCAGTTCGTCCATCTCCACCACACGGCCGGAGCCTTGCATGCCGGCCGACACCAGGCACAGCACCATCAGGGCGCCGGCCAGGGTCCAGGTGCTCTTCTCCAAAAAGTCGGCGGTGCGCTGCACACCCCCGATCTGCTGGGCGCCGGTGAAGCCCGCCGCCAGGCCGCCTCCCTTGGGGTTCTGCGCCAGCACGACCAGCGCGAGGAGACCGGAGATGATCAGGATGATGATGGAGATGGTGGTGAGCATCGCTATTTGTTCAGGCGCGCCTCCAGGGCTTTGGAAAGGCCGGCAAAGTAAGCGCTTTTATCAGGGTATTTCAAGGCAAGCCGCCGGTAGGTCTCGATGGCTTTGGCGTAATTGCCCTGCTGCTCGTGGATGCGGGCCAATGTTTCGGTCACCAGGCCGGCGGTGTCGTCCAGGCTCTGCTTGGCCACCACCTGGGGCTTGAAGAAACCCGCGCGTGGCGGCGGTGGCGGGGCGCTTTGCTCGATGAACCGGTCGATGAGCGCGCTCACATCCACCGGGTCCGTGGGCGGTGGCGGGGTGGTGGGCATGTCGGCCGCCGGTCCCTCCTTGATGACCGGTTCCGGAATGGGCTCGACGGGCCCGGTCGGTGGGGCACTGATCCAGTCGGTGAACCGCATGCGGCCCCGGATGGGCATGGGTGGTGGGGGTGCCGGGGGATCGACCGGCCGGGCTGGCGGTTCGGGCGCGGAGGACACGGGTGCGACCGGCGGCAGGGCATGTTCCATGAGGAACTCATACCCCTGGGCGAAAGCCGCCTGACGCACCAGGCGGTCCAGCTCGTCGTCCGCCGGTGGTGCAGCGGTCACGTCTTCCGGATCCGGTCCGGGTGGGGCTGCCGGTGCCACGATATCCACGGGCTGCGCCAGTTCCGGCTCCTCCGACAGGGGCGCTTCACCCGGCGGGGCGGCCACCGCCTCAGGCATCTCTTGCGGGGCTTCGGGTGCCTGGGGCACCGCATCGACCACCACCACTCGGGGCGTGTCCGGATCGGGGTCCGCGGGGGGCGTCCGGGCTCCGGGCTCGGCGGTGGGTGGGTCCATCGGGGCGGTGGGTCCCGGCTGGGTCTCCCCGGCGGGCCGCTCCTGCGTGGGTGGGATGGCCGCCGGTTCGGGGGTGCGCACCTGCCCGTTGGGTGCGGGGTGCACGGCGTCGTACAGGGCGGCCCGGCGGGGGATGTGTGCGGCGGCCGTGCGCAGGGCCTCATCGGCCAGCACGCCACCACCGGCATGCACCCCTGCGGCATGGAGGAAGTGGGCTCCCGCGAACCACGGATAGCGGGCGGTCAGCTTCTGCAGCGCCGCCAGGTCGCCCGCGGCCACGTGCGCGGGATCATGGATCAGGGATGTGAGGCGGTCGCGGTCCATGGGGCTACCAGTTGCCCACCGTGCGGTCGAAGATATCCTGTGCCAGTTGCCCGGCGATCTCGCGCACCAGCTGCTCCTCCACCGTGGCCAGGTCAAGCGAGCTGTCGTAATCGGCGAACCGGCTCACACTGAACTGGGCGTTCTTCTTCGGCTCCAGCGTGTTCACGTAGGTCACGCTCACGGTCATCGTCAGCCGGTTCAGGGCGGCCGTTTCGTTGGCCTGTATGCTCACGGGCTGCACGTCGTAGCCCGTGATGCTGCCGCTGTACTGCACGTCGCCATCGTTCCGGGCCAGCTTCAGCGGGGTCTGGGCCAGGAGCACATCGCGGAGCCGCTCGGTGAAGGTCTGCGCGCTCACGGGGGTGGCCAGCGGGGCCGTGGCCTGGAAGAGGTCCACGCTCATGGTGCGCGCCGCGCCCACATCGCCACCGGTGAACGACACGTTCATGCGGCAGGCACCCAGCACCAGTGCCAGCACGGCGGCCATGGCGGCGACGGCGGCGAGGGGGCGCACCTGCGGCCTGCTCATTTGATGCCGTACTCCTTGATCTTGCGGTAGAGCGTGCGCTCGCTGATGCCCAGCTCGGCGGCCGCGCTCTTGCGCTTGTTGCGGTGCTTCTGCAGGGCCTTGCGGATGAGCTCCTTCTCCTTTTCCTCCAGGCTCAGCACTTCCTCCACCTCGGTATGGTCCACGTCCTCATCATCGGGGCGGTCCACCACGCTCACGGTGCCGGGCACCACGGGGTTGGGGATGAAGTAGTCCTCGCGGAACACGGGCGCGGGCTTCACGGCGGGCAGCGGCTGTCCGGCGGCCAGTGCATGCACCTGCTCCTTCAAGGCGTTGAGGTCGTTCTTCATGTCGAACAGGAACTTGAAGATCAGTTCCCGTTCATTGATGCCGTCGGCGGTCGGGCCGGCACCGGTGGTGGAGAGGGTGGCCAGCGCGGTGTTCTCGGCGGGGAGGTAGCGGTGCAGTACTTCCGGCGTCACCTCGCGCTCCCGCTCGATCACACTGATCTGCTCCACCAGGTTGCGCAGCTGGCGTACGTTGCCGGGCCAGCGGTAGGCCATCAGCGCTTGGGTGGCCTCATGCGAGAGGGTGATGGGCGGGGCCTTGTAGCGGGCCGCGGCCTCTTGGGCGAACCAGCGGAAGAGCAGGGGGATGTCCTCCTTGCGCTCGCGCAGGGGCGGCACGTGGATGGGCACGGTGTTCAGGCGGTAGTAGAGGTCCTCCCGGAAGGTGCCGCGGGCCACGGCCTGCAGCATGTTCACGTTGGTGGCCGCCACCACGCGCACGTTGGTCTTCTGGGCCCGGCTGCTGCCCACGCGGATGAACTCGCCGGTCTCCAGCACGCGGAGCAGGCGCACCTGGGTGGTCAGGGGCAGTTCGCCCACTTCGTCAAGGAAGATGGTGCCGCCATTGGCCACCTCGAAATAACCCTTGCGGGCCTCATGCGCGCCGGTGAACGAGCCTTTCTCGTGACCGAAGAGCTCACTATCGATGGTGCCTTCGGGAATGGCCCCGCAGTTCACCGCGATGTACGGCCCATGCTTGCGGGCGCTGAAGGCATGGATGATCTGCGGCATCACCTCCTTGCCGCTGCCGCTCTCGCCTTGGATCAACACGGAGAGGTCGGTGGGGGCCACCTGCGCGGCGATCTCGATCGCCCGGTCGAGCAGGGGCGACGCACCGATGATGCTGAATCGCTGTTTGATGGCCTGCACGTTCATGTCGTTGCACCGGTTTCGTGGATGGGTTCCACCACCTGGCCCTGCAGGCTGCCGCTGGTGGAGCTGGTGATGCGGGCGTGGACCATGTCGCCGGGTCGCAGTTCGCGGGCCGGTTCGCCCACCCACCGCGGCACGATCACCACGGCATTCTGGCTGTTCCGCCCGAACATGTGCGCATCGCTGCGTTTGCTCACACCCTCGATCAGCACTTCCTGCACCTGGCCCACATAGCCGGCCATGCGCTCGGTGCTGCGCAGCTTCTGCCGGTCGATGATCTCCTGCAGGCGACGGCCCTTCACCTCCTCGGGCACGTCGTCGGGGTACTTGCGGGCGGCCAGGGTCTTGGGGCGCTCGCTGTACTTGAACATGTAGGCCATGTCGTAGCCCACGGCATCGATCAATTCCAGGGTCTGCCGGTGGTCCTCGTCGGTCTCGCCGCAGAAGCCCGCGATGATGTCCGTGCTGATGGCGCAGTCGGGCATGTATCGGCGGATGGCCGCCACACGCTCCAGGTACCACGCGCGGTCATAGCCGCGGTTCATCCGCTTCAGCACGGGGTCGCTGCCGCTCTGCACGGGCAGGTGGATGTACCGGCAGATGTTCGGGTGGCTGGCCATCACCTGCAGCACCTTGTCGGTCATGTCCTTCGGATGGCTGGTGCTGTAGCGGATGCGCAGCGTGGGGCAGGCGCGGGCCACCAGGTCCAGCAGGTCGGCGAAGTCCACCACGGCATCGGGATCAGCGGTGGGGTCGACCTTCACCGGGCGCCACTTGTAGGAGTCCACGTTCTGGCCCAGCAGGGTCACCTCCTTGTAGCCGTCGCGCACCAGTTGGGTGCATTCCTCCACGATGCTCGCGGCGTCCCGGCTGCGCTCACGCCCCCGGGTGAAGGGCACCACGCAGAAGGCGCACATGTTGTCGCACCCGCGCATGATGGTCACGAAGGCCGTCACGCCGTTGGAGTTCAGCCGCACGGGCACGATCTCACCGTAGGTCTCCTCACGGCTCAACAGCACGTTCACGGCCTTCTGGCCGCCGCCCACCTGTTGAAGCAGGTCGGGCAGGGTGCGGTAGGCATCGGGGCCCACCACCAGGTCCACCACCTTCTTCTGTTCCAACAACTCGCCCCGCATGCGCTCGGCCATGCAGCCCAGCACCCCCACCTTCAGTTCCTTGTTCCGGTTCTTCAGGCTGTTCACCTGGTCGATCCGGTTCAGCACGGTCTGCTCCGCCTTCTCGCGGATGCTGCATGTGTTGAGCAGCACCAGGTCGGCCTCTTCCGCGGTGGTCACAGGGGTGTAGCCGTCCTGGGCCAGGATGCTCGCCACGACCTCGCTGTCGTTCACGTTCATCTGGCAACCGTAGCTCTCGATATAGACCTTCTTCTGTTGCACGGGTGCTGGGGATAAGGTGGCAAAGATACCAAGGCTGGGGCGTCTGCCATCATGGCAGGCTTGCCTGCGGGAGGCCCGTCCTGCGCCACGTAGCTTTGGGCGTTGACCACCCCGGACGTCGATATCGATGGGGCATTGCCCGCACAGCGGCGCCCACGCCGGCGCCGTTGGCTCTGGCGTCTGTTCATTGCCGTGCTGGGCCTGCCCGTGCTTCTGCTGGTCCTCGCCGTGCTCCTGCTCTACCTGCCTGCCGTTCAGGACCGTGTGCGCAGTGGGCTGGTGGGCTGGGCTTCCGAGCGCACCGGCACCACCATCGAGCTCCACCGCCTGCATCTGCGCTTCCCCTTGGGACTGCGCCTGCACGGGCTTTTCGTGGCCGATCAGCAGGGCGATACCCTGCTCCATGCCGGCGAAGTGAGCGTTCAGGTGGGCGCGCGCGCCCTCCTCGGCCGGCGCATCCAGCTCGACCCCGTGGTGCTGCGCGATGTGCGTGCCCATGTGCACCAGGGCCCCGACAGCGTGTTCAACTTCGACTTCATCATCGCGGCTTTCACTGCGGAGGATGCGCCTGCGGACCCGGAGCCGGCGGATGAGGCGGTTTGGGAGCTCGCCATCGGACGGGTGCAACTGGAACGGATCCACCACACGCTGGTGCTGGAGCCGGGCGGCATGGCCATCGATGCCCGACTGGACGAACTGGCCCTGCGCTTCGATCGCTTCGCCCTGGACCCGATGGCCTTCCACATGGACCATGTGCGGCTGGCCGGTCCCCGGGTCATGTTGCGCACCACCAGCAGCCCCCCCGAGCCCGGCACCTACCCGGACCTGGAGAACCCGCTCGCGGACATCGACCTGCGTTTCGGCTCCATCGCCGTGGAGAGCGCCGCCTTCACCATGGCCACCGTGGATACCGGCGACAGTCTGTGGTTGGCGGTGGATGAGATGCGGCTCCATACCCGCAGCATGGACCTTACGCGCCAGCAGCTGGCACTCGACGAACTGCGGGTGTTCGGCCTCGACCTGGGCCTGGTCACAATGAGCGAGGCCGTGCTCGACACGACCCGCGCCACGCCGCCCTGGCTGGACCAGCATGATGGCTTCCGCTACTGGACGCAGGACATGGATCTCGCCATCGCGCAGCTCACGGTGGACGATGCACGCATCGCCTTCCATAACGGAGGACCGGCCCCCACCACGGCCCTCACCGACCCGGACCACCTGGTGCTCTCCGGGATCGTGCTGCAGTGCCGCGATGCCGTGGTGAACGCCCAGCACATCGGCTTGGTCGTGGAACGATCGCAGGTGCGGGCTGGTCCGGACGACCTGCTGGTGGCGTTCTCCGCGCGGCTCGACGCGACCCCGGCGCGGTGGGCCATCCACGACGCCACGCTCAGTGCCCTGGCCAACACGGTGGCCTTCGACATGGAGGCGATCCCCGGCGATCTCAGCACCGCCTATCGTGCACCGATGCAGGTGCCGCTGCGGCTGGACCTACGCTCCACCCTGCGCCTTGACCAGCTCGCCGCGATGCTGGCCTCACCCCACAGCCCACCCATGCCGGGAGCTGCTGCGGATGAACAGATCGCCATCGACCTGCACCTGGTCGGTACCGCATCCACGCTCGACAGCCTGCGCATGCGGGCTGCAGGCGATCAGGGCACACAGCTCAGGCTCACCGCCACGGTGCGGGCCTGGGACCAATGGCCCCACACCGACTTCCGCCTGGCGCTGGATGAATTCATTATGGGCGGCGCCGTACGGCAGATCGCGCAAGACCTGATGCCCGGGAGCGTGCTGCCGCAGCGCCTCACCGCGCAGGTCGAGGCCCATGGTGAGGCGGGCACCATCCGTTCCATCATGGCGGTGCAGAGCGATCTGGGCGACCTGCGCAGCAAGGCCATGGTGCGCGAATGGAAGGGTAACGTGCCCGATGCCCTCGATCTCGACCTGCAGGCTACGCATGTCCAGCTGGCCCCGTTCATCGGCGACACGGCGATCGGTCCGATCAGTGTGCACATCACGGCGGTGGGCGACCACTTGTCCAGCTCCCGGCGCCGCGGCACCCTGGCCGTGGTCCCGCAGCAGCTCACGTTCAACGGCCACGACCTTTCGAGCCTGCGCCTGCAGGCCACCGCACACGACGATTCGTTGCTTTTGCGGCTCAGTGCCGATGCCGATCCCCTGGCCATGGTGATGACGGCCCATGGCGCGTGGTCCACCGCGGACAGCATCACCATGCAAATGGACATGGCGGTGCGCCGACTGCGGCTGCAGGACCTGGGTCTCATGGACCATCGCCTCGATGTGCAAGGCCACTGGTACGGGGGGGCGCTGTTCGATCACTCCGGGGCGGGCGCGTTCCATGTGACGGGCACAGAGGTGGGCCTGTCCAATGGGCAGCGTTCGTTCACCTTCGCGGAATTCGATCTGGCAGGTCTGCTGCGTTCGGATTCGACCGCGTTGGCGTTGGAGAGCGATGCGCTCACCGTGCACTACCACAGCAACTTCGGCTTGGACAGTCTGGTGTCGCGTACCCAGGAGAAGCTCGCGAGCTTCTTCAGACCCGACGATCCGTTCCAAGCCGTGGCCGGCCGGCACATGGCCCTGGAGGTGACCCTGCCCCGTACCGAATGGCTCGCCGGCCTGGTGCTGCCCGATCTGGAACGCATCGACCTGAAGGAGTTCCGCGGCAGCTATGATGGCGATGCCGATCAACTGATGCTGCGGCTCGACCTGCCCGAGCTCACCTACGCCGGCGTGGATGTGCGCGGGCTGCGCGTGGCCGCCGATGCCGTGGGCGACCGCCTGGATGCCCGGCTGGACCTGGCGTGGGCGGAACGCGACTCGATGTATGTGGAAGGCCTTGCGTTGCAGGCGAACTCCACGGACAAAGGCCTGCGGATGCGGCTCACCACGGCCCATGACGAGCAGGAGGCCTACCGCTTGGCGGCGGTGCTGGGGCGTGCGGACGAGGCGTTGGTGCTGCGGTTGGACCAGGACCTGCTGCTGGACAACCAGCCATGGTCCGCCCATCCGGACAACGCGCTCCACCTCGGCACGAACGGCTGGCACGCCGAACATTTTGAGCTGGTGAACGATGGGCAGGAAGTGACGGTCCATACCGTGGCAGGCCGCAACCACATCGTGTTCAACGCGTTCGACATCACCCAGCTCACCCACCTGGTGCATACCTATGACACGGTGCCGCTGGTGACCGGCGTGCTGGACGGTACGATCCAGCTGCCGGCGGGGGAGCAGGGCCTGCTCGCGGCCGAGGTGACCCTGGATGCCCTGCACGTTCGGGGCGTGGAGATCGGACGGTTGGAGCTGAACGCTGCCGAGCGGGAGCGCGATCACATCACCGCCGATCTCCGCCTGGCGCATGTGCGCAACCGGCTCGACGCCTCCGCGGATATCCGCACGGGAGGATCGACTCCCACCATCGCCGCCGATGCCGAGATCGCCTTCGAAGATCTGCGGTTCCTCGAGCCCTTCGTGAAGCAACACCTCTATGCGGTGCAGGGTGGTCTCGACGGTGAGCTGCGATACAGCCAGCGTGCGGGACAGACGCGCATGAACGGTGAACTGCGCTTCGACCAGGCCGCCGTGGGCGTGGTGATGACCGGGGCCACTTACCGCCTGCAGGATGAGCGCATCGTGCTGGATGATGCAGGCATCCACTTCAACAATGTCACGCTGCTCGACAGCGCCGGCCATCCCTTCCGCCTGGACGGGCGTGTGATCGATCCCACTGCCGACGTGCCGCGCCTCGACCTGCGGCTGCGCACCGATCGCTTCCAACTGGTGGGCAGCACCCGCGACCAGAACGCCTTGTTCTACGGCGACCTCTTCGCCCGGATGGACATGCAGATCAAAGGCTTGATGACCGAGCCGGTGGTGAGCGGCGAGCTCGGCATCCTCGATGGAACGGCTTTCAGCATCGTGCTGCCCGGCTCGCGCGTGGAGCTGATCGAGCACGACGGTATCGTCGAGTTCGTCGATGGTGCGCCGACCGATCCGCCGGCTCATCCCACGGACACGGAACTGCTCCGGGACTCCATCGCTGCCCGCCTGCCCGGCGTGGCGCTCGACCTGCGCATCGTGTTGGACGAAGAGGCCCGCTTCGCCGTCGTGCTCGACCCCACCACCGGCGACCAGGCCACGTTCCGCGGCTCCGCTGATCTGCGCCTGAACTATGCATCGGATGGTGATCTCACCTTGGAGGGGCCTTTCACGGTGGCCGAGGGCGGGTACACGCTGGAGTTCTACGGGTTGGTGAAGAAGCGCTTCGACCTGGTGCCGGGGGGGCGGGTCGTCTGGGACGGTGATCCACTGGCCGGTCGCATGGACATCCAGGCCCGCTATCGATCGGAGACCGCACCATATCCGCTGGTGGCCAATGCGGGCGGTGGTGTTTCCGAAAGCGAGCGCAATCGCCTTCAGGCCCGGCTGCCGTTCGAAGTGATCATCCGCGTGCAGGGCGCCGTCAATGCCCCCGACATCGGCTTCGCCCTTGACCTCGACCGCCTCTCGCGCAACAGCTTCCCCCTGGTGAGCACCCGCCTTGACCAACTCATGCAACCCGCGAACGAGGAGGAGCTCCATCGCCAGGTCTTCGGCCTGTTGGTGCTCAACAGCTTCATCCAGGACGAGGAGGCCGGCGGGGCGCCAAGCAGCAGCCTGGCCACCACCGCCGCACGCAATTCCGTGAACGCCCTGCTCACCGAACAGCTCAACCGCGTCACCGGGCGTGTGGTCAAGGGCATGGACATCCAGCTGGGTGTGAACACCTACGACCAGACCGCCGGCGGCGAGACCTATCAGCGCACCGCCCTGGACTACAAGGTGAGCCAGCGCATCCTCAACGACCGCATCACCATCGAGGCCGGTGGGTCGGTGGGGGTGGACGAGCGCGACCAGGGCGTGAGCAACGTGAGCAACAACCGCGGCGCCCAGTATTCCGTGACCTACGACCTCACCGAAGATGGACGATTGCGGCTGCGGGCTTTCCACGAGAACGCCTTCGACCTCTACGATGGAGAGATCGTGCACAACGGAGTGGCCATCATGCTCACCCGCGACTTCGAGGAGAACACGCGGGACCGCGAGCGGAAGCGGGAGGAGGCCCGGCAACGGAAGAAGGCGACCAAGGACCCAGGCGAATGAGCACGCGCAACCGGACAACGAATAGCGGTGGTGGGCCGTGGTGGGCCGTGTGGCCGCTGCTGGTGCTGATGGTCCAGGCCTGCACCGGGTTGAAGCATGCCAGTGAGGACAAGCCGCTCTTCGCGGGCTATTCGGTGCAATGGGCCGATCACCCCGAAGCAAACGCCCAGGCCGCGATGCGCGAACTGGAAGGGGTGGTGACCCCCACGCCGAACAATAGTGTGCTGGGCATGCGTCCCACGGTGGCGCTGCACAACATGGTGCGCGAGCCCGAGCGGCCAAAGGGCCTGCGCCGGCTGCTCAAGTACAAGATCGGATCGGTGCCGGTATACCTCCATGATGTGCCTTTGGCCGATGTGGACCAGGCCCTGGTGAACCGAATGAACAACCGCGGTCATTTCGCTGCCACCGCCATGCACACCGTGCGTCGCAAGGGACGGCGGGCGTGGGTGGAGTGGACCGTGACACCCGGCCCATTGCACCGGGTGCGTGCGATCCGGTACGGCGACAGCACCGCCACCGGGCTCGATAGTGCGCTGGCGGTCCCCGGCCGAGGTGCATCGATCACCCCGGGCGATCCGTATGACCTGGCGCGGCTCGCGGAGGAACGCACCCGCATGGCCGACCGCCTTCGGGAGCAGGGCTGGTACCGCCTCCGTGCGGACGATCTGGTATGGCGCGCCGATACCACCATCGGTGAGCGCGGCGTGGACCTCACGCTGCGGGTCAAGGACCTCACGTCGCCGGAGAAGCGCATGCGCTACACCGTGGGCCGCGTCACCGTGCACGGCGATCATGATGCGTTGTTGCCTGCATCGGACACCACGTGGGTGGACAGCCTGCGCTATGTCAACTATCTGAACATGTACCGCCCGCACACCATCACGCGGGCCGTGTTCATCCAGCCGGGACGCACGTATTCACAGCGGCGCACCGATGCCACGCGCAGCCACCTCTCCAGCTTTGGCGTGTTCCGCAATGTGTCCATCCGCTACACGGACGATAGTACGCAGGTGGGCGTGATCGATGCCGATGTGCTGCTGGCGCCGCTGGAGCGTTTCTCGCTCTTCGCCGAGCTCAACACCATCAGCAAGAGCAACAACTTCACCGGACCCGGTCTCAAGGCCGGCTTCCGCGACCGGGATGTCTTCCGCGGTGCGGAGCAGTTCACCGTGGACCTCAACACCCGGTTCGAGACGCAGGTGGCCGGCCCGGCGCGGGGCACGAACGCGTACGAGATCAGCCTGAAGGCGGGTCTGCGAGTGCCGCGCATGTTGCTGCTGCAGCGCTGGCGCACCACCCGCATGCATGCGCCCACCACCACGTTCGACATGGGCTACGGCCTCTTCCGCCGGGTGGGGCTCTACGGGCTGGAATCCGCCACCGCGGGCATGGGCTACGTGTGGCGGGCCGATCGCCGCACCTGGCACGACCTGCGCCTGCTGGAGGTCAGCTACAACAACCTCTACTTCCGCGCTCCCGAGTTCGAGGCATTCCTCGCAGCCAACCCGGTGATCCGCCGCAGCTTCGAGGAGCAGTTCATCATCGGTCTCGGCTACACCCGCACCCACAGCACCCAGCGCCGGCCCGGCCAGCGCCATTGGGTGATGTACACCCTCGGCCTCGATGAAGGCGGCAACATCATTTCGGGCGTGTCCGGTCTGCTCTTCGGGGCCCGGCCCGCGGAGGGCCATACCATTCTTGGGCAGCGGTTCGCCCAGTACGCACGGTTCAGGCCCGAGCTGCGCACCTACCACGCGCTGGGGCGCAGCGGCGACCAGGTGGTGACGCGCCTCATGGTGCATGTGGCCCATGCCTATGGCAACAGCTCCACCGTGCCGTATGTGAAGCAGTTCTTCGCCGGGGGAACGAACAGCCTGCGCGGTTTCCGGGCGCGCAGTGTGGGGCCGGGCAGCTACGTGGGCGGCGATGGCAGCGGCCTGCTCGTGGACCAGGTGGGCGATCTGAAGCTCGAGGCCAACATCGAGTACCGCTTCACCCTCTCCGGCATCTTCAAAGGTGCCGTCTTCGCCGATGCGGGCAACGTGTGGCTTTGGAACGATGATCCCGACCGGCCCGGCGGCCAGCTCGACTGGCAACGCATGCCCGCGGAGATCGCGGTCGACGCAGGGGTGGGCCTTCGGATCGATCCCGAAGTGATCGTGGTGCGCCTGGATGTCGCCGTGCCCATCCGTCGGCCTGACCTGCCCGTGAACGACCGATGGGCCTTCGGCAGCGATGCCTACCAGTGGCACCGCGGCATCATCTTCAACATCGCGATCGGCTATCCCTTCTGAGGCACCGTTCTCACCTGTCCTCCAGGAAGTCCAGACTGATGCTGTTGATGCAGTAGCGCAGACCCGTTGGCGGTGGGCCATCATTGAACACATGGCCCAGGTGCGCACCGCAGCGGCCGCAGGTGGTCTCGATCCGCTGCATGCCGAAGGAATGGTCCTCATGGTACCGGATGGCGTCCTTGCGTACCGGCTCGAAGAAGCTGGGCCAGCCGCACATGCTGGCGAACTTGGCGTCAGCCCGGAAGAGCACGTTGCCGCACACGGCACAGGCGTAGGTGCCGATGCCCGCGAAGTCCCAGTACTTGCCGGTGAAGGCGCGCTCGGTACCCTTCTCGAAGGCGATGTGGTAGAGCTCTGCCGGAAGCAGGGTCCTCCATTCGCTCAGCGGCACCTCGAGGCGGTTCGTGTCGGTGTGGGAGTAATAAGGATGGTGGTGGGGCGTCCGGGTGCTCATGATCGGGGTGTGCGGATCGGTCGGAGGGCCCTGAGGACCCGTACCGCAGGCGGGCATGAGCAGGCATGACCATAGCCAGGCGGACAGGGTGGAGAGGACCGGGGCCGTCATTGTCACCCCAAAGGTCGGCATGCCGGGGGCGGAAAATTTCTTCCCCATAGGGGAAGTGCATACAGTATGGTAGAGCGGGCATGGCGTTCCGCGGGTCGTGCACTTTTCTTTGCGTCCCTGTCGTCATCCCCGGGCACCTTCCGGCTTGGCGCACGAACAATTGTGATCCATGGCGAAACGGACCAACAAGGGCGATCTGGTCATCGTGGAGTCGCCGGCCAAGGCGAAGACGATCGAGAAGTACCTGGGCCCGGGCTTCACGGTGCTGAGCAGTTACGGCCACGTGCGCGATCTGCCCGAGCGCGACCTCAGCGTCGATGTGGACAATGGGTTCGAGCCGGTCTACGTGGTGCCCGAGGACAAGAAGGCCCGGCTGAAGGAGCTGCGCAAGGAGGCGGACAAGGCCGTCACCGTATGGCTTGCCACGGATGAAGACCGCGAAGGGGAGGCCATCAGCTGGCACCTGAAGGAGGCCTTGGAACTGCCCGATGACAAGGTGAAGCGCATCACCTTCAATGAGATCACCAAGAAGGCCGTGCTCTCCGCCATGGAGAAGCCGCGCACCATTGACATGCACCTGGTGGACGCCCAGCAGGCCCGGCGCGTGCTCGACCGGCTGGTGGGCTATGAGCTGAGCCCCATCCTGTGGCGCAAGGTGAAACCCGGTCTCAGCGCAGGCCGGGTGCAGAGCGTGGCCGTGCGGCTGATCGTGGAGCGCGAACGGGAGATCCTCGGCTTCAACAGCACCAGCGCCTTCCGCGTCATGGCCCTGTTCACCACCGCCAAGGGCGCGCAGGTGAAGGCCGAGCTGCCCACCCGCTTCGCCACGGAGGACGAGGCCATGGTCTTCCTGAAAGGCTGCATCGGCGCCAGCTACACGGTGGCCGCCGTGGAGAAGAAGCCCGGAAAACGTTCACCCGCCGCACCGTTCACCACGTCCACCCTGCAGCAGGAGGCCAGCCGCAAGCTGGGCTTCGGCGTGGACCGCACCATGCGCATCGCCCAAGGGCTCTACGAGCAGGGGCACATCACCTACATGCGTACCGACTCGGTGAACCTGAGCGAGCAGGCCGTGGCGGCCGCCGTGGAGCACATCGGTGAACTGTACGGTGACCGGTACAGCAAGCCGCGCCGCTTCACCACCAAGAGCAAGGGCGCCCAGGAGGCGCACGAAGCCATCCGTCCCGTTGACCTGCGGGTGCGCCAGATCGGCGCCGACCACGATGCCGAGCGGCTTTACGACCTGATCTGGAAGCGCACCATCGCCAGCCAGATGGCCGATGCCGAACTGGAGCGCACCACGGTGGACATCGCCATCAGCACCCGTCCCAACGACACGCTCCGTGCCCAGGGCGAAGTGGTCACCTTCGATGGCTTCCTGAAGGTCTACCTCGAAGGCCGCGACGACGAGGGTGATGAAGAGCAGGAGGGCCTGCTTCCCGAGATGCACCAGGGCGATCCACTCGCTCTGCAGCAGATGACGGCCACGCAGCGCTTCGAACGTCCCGCCCCGCGCTACACCGAGGCCAGCCTGGTGAAGAAGCTCGAGGAGCTCGGCATCGGTCGCCCCAGCACTTACGCGCCCACCATCAGCACCGTGCAGAAGCGCGGCTATGTGGTGAAGGAGAACCGCGATGGTGTGCCCCGGCCCTACCGCGTGCTCACCCTTGCCGGCGACACCATCGCGCCCACCATGGCCACCGAGACCGTGGGTGCCGAGAAGCAGAAGCTGTTCCCCACCGACATCGGCATGGTGGTGAACGACTTCCTGGTGGAGCACTTCCCGGCCATCGTCGACCTGAACTTCACCGCCAAGGTGGAGGAGGAGTTCGACGTGATCGCGGAGGGCCAGGAGAATTGGCGGGAGACCATTCGCCGTTTCTACAACCCCTTCCACGACACCATCGGCACCGTGCAGGAGACGGCCGAGAAGGCCACCGGTGCACGCGAGCTGGGCGTGGATCCCGCATCCGGCCGCAAGGTGTACGCCCGCATCGGCCGCTTCGGTCCCATGATCCAGATCGGTGAGGCCGATGATGAGGAGAAGCCGCGTTTCGCCTCGCTCCGCAAGGACCAAAGCATCGCCACCATCACGTTCGAGGAGGCGATGGACCTGTTCAAACTGCCGCGTGAACTGGGCCAGCTCGACGGCGAGCCGGTGATCGTGGGCGTGGGGCGCTTCGGTCCCTACGTGAAGCACGGCAGCCTCTTCGCCAGCCTCACCGCGGAGGATGATCCCCTGAGCATCGGGCTGCCCCGCGCCGTGGAGCTGCTCGAGCAGAAGAAGGCCGCCACGGCCACGCGCGATCTGGGCGAGTACAAGGGCGAAATGCTCGTGGTGGGCCGGGGACGCTTTGGCCCCTTCGTGAAGTTCGGCAAGGTCTACGCCAACATCCCGCGCGGTGAGGACCCCGCCCTGGTGACCCTGGAACGGGGCATCGAGCTGGTGGAGGCCAAGCTGGCCGGTGCGCGTCAGAACGTGATCAAGGAATTCGATGGCTCCGCGCTGCAGGTGCTCAGTGGCCGCTATGGCCCGTACGTGACCGATGGCAGCAAGAACGCCAACGTGCCCAAGGACAAGCGCCCGGAGGACCTCTCCCTGGAGGAGGCCTCGGCCCTGCTCGCCGCTGCCCCCGAGCGCAAGGGTGGGCGCGGTGGAGCGCGCAAGTCCGCTCCGCGCAAGTCCGCCCGAAAGTCGGCCACGAAGAAGTCGTGAGCGGTTGCCAACATCGCCCTGTGGGCATCGGGTGCGCCGGGCGCTGATCTCCCGCCTCCTGGCGTGCGGACCTTCGTAGCGATCGGTGGGGGCGCCCCCCCCGGTCCAAGACCGGCATGGACATCAGCCTGTATTTCCGACCGTCAGAACTCTTCGGCAGTAGCCGACCCGATTGGCTGGCCCACACGATCGGCGACCACACCGCGTTCCATTCCCCCGGCCAGTTCCCCGCGCTGGAGGGGATGCAGATCGCCATCATCGGTCTGCCCGATGACCCCGGCCATGCCCGGCCCCGCGCCTGTGTGCATGCCCCCGACGCCATTCGGGAGGAACTCTACCAGCTCTACCTCCCGGCCGGCGACCTCCGCATCGTGGACCTCGGCGACCTCCCGCCCGGTGCCACACCGGCCGATACGCAGCATGCCGTGGCGGAGACCATCGCGGAGCTGGTGCGCATGGGCATCGTGCCCATCATCCTCGGCGGGGGGCAGGCCCACACCTTCACCCAGTACCTGGCCTACGAACGGCTGGAGCGTACGGTGAACCTGGCCTGCATCGATCCCCGTTTCGACCTGGGCGAACCCGACCAGGCCCTGTCCGACACGAGCTACCTCAGCCAGGTGGTGGTGCGCCAGCCCAACTATCTCTTCAACTACAGCAATCTCGGGTACCAGACCTATCTGGTGGACCAGCCCGGGATCGAGCTTATGGACAAGCTCTACTTCGACGTGCACCGTCTTGGCGAACTGCGCCAGTCCATGGCCGATGCCGAGCCCGTGCTGCGCAACGCCGACACGCTCAGTGTGGACATGAGCGCCGTACGCCGCGCGGACGCCCCGGGCACCACGCGGCCCGGCCCCAACGGCTTCCACGGCGAGGAGATCTGCCAACTGATGCGCTACGCCGGCGTGAGCGAGAAGATCGGTTCGGTGGGTATCTACGAGATGGACCCCACCCGCGACGTGGGTGGCATAACCGCCCAACTCGCCGCCCAGATGATCTGGTGCTTCCTGGATGGTTACCGCAGCCGCACCAACGATCTGCCGTGGATCGACCGCAAGCGCTTCACCCGCTACCGCATTCCCATCAAGGGGCACGACCAGGAGCTGGTGTTCTACAAGAGCATGGTGAGCGACCGCTGGTGGATGGACATCCCGTACCGTGCCGAGCAGGAGGCCCGCTTCGAGCGCCATCACCTGGTGCCGTGCTCCTTTTCCGACTACCGCATGGCCTGCCGCGAGGAGGTGCCCGACCGGTGGTGGCGTACCTACCAGAAGCTCATCTGAGCGCGGGGGGGGCTTGGCCGGGGTGAATTGGTGCCGCCATTTGGTCGGATCGGATAGTTGTTATATTGGCGCCGGTTCTTGGGGGCGGACCCTCCCGGGGAAAGCGACCAAGGCCACCCACTAGACCGACACGCATGAGGGGGATACTTTCCGCAGTGGCCTGCGCCATGCTGGTGAGCAATGCATTTGCCCAACAGGACCCGCAGTTCACCCAGTACATGTTCGACCGGCTCTCGCTGAACCCGGCCGTTGCAGGCACATCGGGCCAGCTATGCGCCACCGCGCTGCTGCGTCAGCAGTGGACCGGCTTTGACGGTGCCCCCAAGACGGGCCTGCTCAACGTCCAGTTGCCCGTGGCCAAGATCAGCAGCGGTCTGGGCCTCTCGGTCTACCTCGATGAACTGGGTCAGCAGAAGAGCACATTCGCCCGACTGAGCTACTCCTTCCACCGCAAACTCGGTGCCGGCACCCTTGGCATCGGGGTGTACTTCGGCATGGGCAGCCACGCCCTGGGCCGCAACTGGATCGCCCGCGACCCCGTGTCCACGGACGATGCCATCCCTGACAACGGTCGCAGCGACTCCGGCTTCGATCTGGGCGCGGGCCTGTACTATGTGGCCCCCACCTTCTGGGTGGGCATCTCCAGCACCCACCTGCCCGAGACCGAGCTGGCGGACGTGAGCATCACGATGACCCGCCACTACTTCATCCAAGCCGGCTACGACTGGAAGCTGGGCGGCGACCCCAAGTACGTGCTGCAGCCCTCCACCCGCATTGAGATGGACGGCAGCTCCACGCAGATCGATCTCAACGCCACCTTCCTGTACAATGAAATGGTGTGGCTGGGCGTTTCCTATCGCACAGAGGACGCCATCGCTCCCATGATCGGTTATCAGCACGCTTTCCCGGACGGCAAGTCCATGCTCCGGATCGGATACAGCTACGATGTGACCACCTCCACGCTGAAGAACTACAGCAGCGGAGGCCACGAGGTCATGGTCAACTACTGTGTCCTGCTCGAGAAGAAACCTGACACGCAGATCTACCGTAACGTTCGGTTCCTCTGACCAGGGGCCATTCCGCGCAACACCAGTCCGAAACCCTAAGACCTGCATGTCGTATACGGCCTGGTCCGCAGGGACCGCTTACCCGGTCCCTGAGCACAAGGCGCCAGTAAGGACATGGAACGGCTAACACGGAAGAATATGGAACGTCCCATCTTGTATCTCTGTGCCATCGGCTTGCTGGCGAGCTGTGGCAGGGGTGGCCAGGGGCAGCTCATCGGTGTCCAGAACCGGCCATCATGGTATCAAGTGGACCCCTATGGCATGAACTACATCCCGATGGGGTCGTTCGTCATGGGCCCCAGCGACCAGGACGTGCCATACGCGTTCGTGAACAAGAGCAAGACCGTGTCGGTCCAGGCTTTTTACATGGACCAGACGGAGATCACCAACAACGAGTACCGGCAGTTCGTGTACTACGTGCGTGACTCCATTGCCAAGCGCATCTTGGGCGATGAGGATATCGGCGAGCACGTCTTCTTCGAGGACGAGTACGGCGAGGACCTCGACCCGCCCATCATCAACTGGAAGCCCCGGATCAACTGGGACGGTGATGACGAGCGCGAGGCCCTGAGCGAGATGTTCCTCAGTGAGAGCGAGCGGTTCTATCGGCGCAAGGAGATCGATACCCGCAAGCTCATGTTCGAGTATTACTGGATCGACCTGAAGGAGGCCGCCCGCAAGGGTACGCCCACCAACTGGGCCCGCGATCTGGACCTGAGCTACACCAACGTGAAGGGCCAGAACAACGCCATCCGCGGTCACAGCGATCGCAGCAAGTTCATCATCAAGGAGGTGATCAATGTCTACCCCGACACGCTGGTGTGGGTGCACGACTTCACCTACTCGTTCAACGAGCCCATGACCGAGAACTACTTCTGGCATCCGGCCTATGACGAGTATCCGGTGGTGGGCGTCACCTGGCAGCAGGCCAACGCGTTCAACGTGTGGCGCACCCAGCTCATGAACAGCTGGCTGGGCAGCTACGGCGACGCCTACGTGAACCGCTTCCGGCTTCCCACCGAGGCGGAGTGGGAGTACGCCGCCCGCGGTGGCCTCGACCTGGCCCCGTATCCCTGGGGGGGACCCTACGTGCGGAACCGCCAGGGCTGCTTCCTCGGCAACTTCAAGCCCCTGCACGGCAACTATGTGGACGATGGTGGCTTCCATACCGTGCCGGTGGACAGTTACACCGCGAACGACTACGGCCTGTACCAGATGGCCGGCAACGTGGCCGAATGGACCAGCACGGCTTTCGATGAGAGCGTTTACGACTTCGACCACGACCTGAACCCGGAGTACACCTACGACGCCCTCGCCAACGATCCGCCCGCCCTCAAGCGCAAAGTGGTGCGCGGTGGTTCCTGGAAGGACATCGGCTACTACATCCAGACCGGTACGCGCAGCTACGAGTACCAGGACACCGCGAAGTCCTACATCGGCTTCCGCTCGGTGATGACCTATCTCGGCCGCGGCAAAGCGGTATCGGCCGACGAACTGTGACCTTCCGTACAGCACCAGGGAACCGGTGTCCGTACCCGCACGAACGCACACTCTTCAGATCAACCAAATCAAAAGCAAGGACCAGCAATGAAACCAGGCAGCAAGAAGTGGAAGAACTTCATGGCCAAGCTCTATGGATGGGGCGCGGCGCTCGTGATCGTCGGCGCCCTGTTCAAGATCGAGCACTGGCCTGGTGCCAGCATTTTCCTGATCATCGGCCTGGGTACGGAAGCGGTCATCTTCTTCTTCTCGGCCTTTGAACCTCCCCACGAGGAAGTGGATTGGAGCCTGGTGTACCCGGAGCTGGCCTCGGGCGAGAAGGCTGAAGGCGAGGAGTTCAAGAAGCACGACGATCGGTCCATCACCGAACAGCTGGACGACATGCTGGTCAGTGCCCGCATCGAACCTGAGCTGATCGCCAGCCTGGGTGAGGGCATGCGCTCCCTGAGCGACCAGGCCCGTCAAATGAGCGAGATCACGGGTGCGGCCGCCGCCACGAACGAGTACGCCAGCAGCCTGAAGGAAGCCTCCTCGAAGGTGAGCAGCCTGAGCGAGAGCTACGCCAAGGCCAGCGAGAGCCTGGTGGGCCTGACCGAGAACGTGGATGCGGGTCGCACCGCCGGCGAGAGCCTGCAGCGGATGAGCCAGAACCTCACCCAGCTCAACGAGCTTTACGAACTGCAACTGCGCAGCAGCCGCGAGAAGCTCGAGGCCGCCAACACCATGTTCGAAGGGGTGGCCGAGCTGATGGGCAACCTCCGCGCCAGCGTGGACGACACCAAGCGCTACAAGGACAACATCGCCGAGCTCAGCGAGAACCTGGCCAAGCTCAATACGGTGTACGGCAACATGTTGAACGCCATGACCGTTCGTTAAGGTGTATCGCACGCCCCGACCAACGGACCACTAACCCGCAAGGAACATGGCAGGAGGAAATCTGTCCCCGCGGCAGAAGATGATCAACATGATGTACTTGGTGCTGACGGCGCTGCTCGCGCTGAACGTATCCAAGGAGATCCTCGACAGCTTCGTGACGGTGAACAACGGTCTGGAAGTGACCAAGCTCACCCTGTCGCAGAAGATGGCCGAGACCTACGACCAGTTCGCGCAGTTCGCCAGCCAGAACCAGGAGAAGTATGGCAAGGCGTACAGCGACGCGCAGGCCGTGAAGTCCGAGGCCGATGGCCTCTTCAACTACATCGACACCATCAAGGCGCGCGTGATGGCCGAGACCGATGGTCTCCCCATGGACTCCGTGGTGCTGCGCGATGAGCAGGGGCGCCCGATGTTGCGCCCCCTGGGCCTGATGAAGGGCAAGGACAACTATCAGGTGCTGACCCACTTCATGGGCATGGGAGATCCCGGCCAACCGCTGGAGAAGGAATACGGCGCCGTGGAGCTCCGTCAGAAACTCGAGTCCTTCCGCGATAAGTTGAAAGCCGCTGCCGCTGACAACCCGGTGCTCGTGGCCAACTTCGATAAGATGTTCTCCTTCGATGGCCTGAAGGACTCCGGTGGCAAGGACGTGACCTGGGAAGCGCTGAACTTCTACCACGTGCCCCTGGCCGCTGGCATGACCATCCTGTCGAAGATCCAGACCGATATCCGGAACGCCGAGAGCGAACTGGTGGCCTGGATGCTCAGCGATGTGGAGAGCGCCAGCTTCAAGTTCAACACGCTGGCCGCCATCGTGAAGCCCCGCAGCAGTTATGTGACCGTGGGCTCGAAGTACACGGCGGAGATCTTCCTGGGGGCCTATGACAACCAGAACGCCCCCGAGGTGTGGGTGTGCAAGCCGGGAGCCCGGGTGGACACCACCTCCAAACCGCCGAAGATCATCGGTGAGGCCGAGAAACTGCCCATGCAGGGCGCCAAGGCCATCCTCGAACGTGTCGCCGGTGGTGCTGGTCTCCAGACGGTGAGCGGTATCATCAAGTTCACCCCGGTGGGTGGCGAGGAGCAGATCGAGCCCTTCTTCACCGAGTACGAAGTGGCCCAGCCCAACCTGGTGGTGAGCCCCACCAAGATGAACGTGTTCTATCGCGGTGTGGACAACCCCGTGAGCATCAGCGTATCCGGCTACAGCGACAAGGACATCCGTCCGACCATCTCTTCCGGTGCGCTGGCCAAGACCGGCGAAGGCTGGGTGGTGCGGCCGGGCAAGGAGTCCGAGGCCACCGTTTCGGCCACCGTCACCAACCCCGACGGCAGCACCAAGGCCATGCCGGGCATGAAGTTCCGGGTGAAGAACGTGCCCAATCCGCAGCCCTACTTCGGCGGCAAGACCGTGGGTGATGAGACCATCAAGAAGACCGAGCTCACCGCCGCCCAAGGCGCCGTGGCCCGCATGGTGGACTTCGACTTTGACCTGAGGTTCGAGATCGTGGAGTACAAGGTCACGATGATCGTGGGCGGTACCCCGATCGAGAAACTGATCAAGGGCGCCGCTGTGAGCGGTGAAGTGAAGGAGATGTTCCGGAAGGCCAAACCCGGTCAGCGTGTGTTCATCGAAGGCATCAAGGCCCGCGGTCCCGATGGTACCGTGCGTACGCTCGGTTCGCTGGCCTTCCGTGTGGTGTAAAGGCAGTTAACCCATCCAGACAATGATGAGGACCATGAGGTACATCCTGTCCGCCGCCGTGATCACCGTGGCCATGCTCGGCGCGCCGCAAGCCGCTGGACAGACCGTGCTGGACGGGGCCTACATCAAGGAGCACACGAAGACCAAACGCGTGGTGCCCTATACCCACATCCGCGAGGCCGACGTGATGTGGGCCCGGCGCGTGTGGCGCACGATCGACCTGCGGGAGAAGATGAACCACCCGCTCTACTACCCGGTGGAACCCATCAATGATCGCAAGAGCCTGTTCGATGTGATCAAGCACGGTCTCATGGTGGACGGGGCCATCACCGCCTACGACGTGGGGCCGATGGGCCAGGACGATGAGTTCACCCGTCCGCTGCTGCGCCCGGAGCTGGAGACCATCTTCAGCCGTCAGGACACCAGTTGGACCGAGGACATCAACACGGGCGAGTTCGTGCCGGTGGTGCAGAACATCGAGCTGTCCTCCCGGGACATCAAGATGTACCGCATCAAGGAGGACTGGATCTTCGACAAGCAGCGCTCCACCATGGATATCCGCATCATCGGGATCGCGCCGATGCGCGAGGTACGGGGCGAGGATGGCGAGGTGCGGGGGTATGCTCCGGTGTTCTGGCTGTACTACCCGGAGTGCCGCTACCTCTTCGCGAACTGGGATGCGTTCAATCGCGAGAACGATGCCGAGCGAGTGCCCTATGAGAGCCTGTTCATGAAGCGGCAGTTCACCAGCTACATCACCAAGTGGAGCAACGTGTACGACCGCAGCATCATCGACCACCGCGAAGGGTTGAACGCCCTGCTCGCCGGCGAGGAGATCAAGCAGGCCCTGTTCGAGTTCGAGCACGACCTGTGGAACTTCTGACGGACCGCGAAAGTCCTTGCGAAGCCCCGGCCCGCGCCGGGGCTTCGCCTTTCCTGCAGCCCACCACTACCTTCGCGCCCCGCCGCCTCAGCCATGATCAACGTACAAGGCCTCACATTGCATTTCGGGGTACGGCCGATGTTCAACGAAGTGTCGTTCTTCATCGGGCCGGATGATCGCATCGGGCTCGTGGGCCGCAACGGCGCCGGGAAAAGCACCCTGTTGAAGGTGCTCGCCGGACGACAACCCTTCGACAAGGGCACCATCGGCAAGCCGCGCGACCTCACCCTGGGCTACCTGCCCCAGGAGATGTCGCACAACCTGGAGCTGACGCCCTGGCAGGTGGCCGAACTGGCCTTTGCCGAGGCACGCGAACTGAACGCGAGCATCGAGCGCATCACCACCGAGCTGGAGTCGTGCACCGACGATGAGAAGGCCATGGAGCTGGCCACCCTGCTGGCCCATGCCCACGAACGGCTGAACGCCATCGGCGCCTCGGACCACGACATGCAGGTGGAGCGCATGCTCAAGGGCATCGGCTTCGTGGGCGCCGACATGCACCGCCGCATGGGCGAGCTCAGCGGTGGGTGGCGCATGCGGGCCGAACTCGCGCGGATCCTCCTCATGCAGCCGGACCTGCTGCTGCTGGACGAGCCCACCAACCACCTCGACCTGCCCGCCATCCAGTGGCTGGAGGACCTGCTGCAGACCTACCCGGCGGCACTGGTGCTCATCAGTCACGACAAAACTTTCCTGGACCGCCTCACCACGCGCACCATCGAGGTGGCCGGCGGCAAGATCATCGACCGCAAGGCCTCGTGGAGCAAGTATGTGGAGCTGCGCAAGGTGGAGCGCGAACAGCAGATCGCCGCCGCGAAGGACCAGCAGAAATACATCGAGCAGACCCAGGCGCTCATCAACAAGTACCGCGCGAAGGCCAGCAAGGCCGCCTTCGCCCAGAGCCTGATCACCAAGCTCGACCGCATGGAGCGGATCGAGGTGGAGGACGAGGACCTGCGTAAGATGCTGGTGAAGTTCCCGCCCTCGCCGCACAGTGGGAAGCTCGTGTGCGAGGTGCGGAACGTGAGCAAATCCTATGGTGACAAGGTCATTTTCCGCAACGCGGAACTCACCATCGCCCGGGGAGAGCACCTGGCCCTGGTGGGTGCGAACGGCACGGGAAAATCGACCTTGGTGCGCATGATCATGGGCGAGGAGCCCTACGAAGGCGAGATCCGCCTCGGGCACAATGTGATCGTGGGCTACTACGCGCAGGACATGCCCGAGCGCATGACCCCGCAGAACACGGTGATGGAGACCGCCGAGTACGCGGCCAGCGATGAGAACCGCGTGCGCGTGCGCGCCATGCTCGGTGCCTTCATGTTCAGTGGCGAGGACGTGGACAAGAAGGTGAAGGTGCTGAGCGGTGGCGAACGCGCCCGACTGGCGCTCTGCTGCATGTTGCTGAAGCCCCTCAACTTCCTGATCCTGGACGAACCCACGCACCACCTGGACATCCAGAGCAAGGACGTGCTGAAGGATGCCTTGAAGAACTACGAAGGCTCGTTCCTGCTGGTGAGCCACGACCGCGATTTCCTTACGGGCCTCACCACCCGCATCCTGGAGCTGGACGACCACCGCATCCGCGACCAGCACATGGACATCCTGGAGCTGATCGAAAAGCGGAAGGCGTTGCAGAGCGCGGACATCGGCAGGAGCAGTACCGAGCGCCCCAAGGAGATCAAGGCGGAGAAGAGCGCGGAGCAGCGCGATAAGCGGGAGCGTGACAAGGAGCGGCGCCGCTTGCAGAGCACCGTGGAGCGTTTGGAGAAGAAGCTCGCCGAGCTGGAGCAGGAAGAGAAGGCCCTGCAGGCCGAGGTGATGAAGAGCGGTATGCCGGCGGACCAGGTACAGCAGGGCTACGAGCGATTGGGCGAGCTGGCACAGCGCATCGCCACCACCATGGCCCAGTGGGAGGAGGCCGCCGTGCAGATGGAGGCACTGGGGGAGGGGTGAACTACCGCCCCAC
>CAYXKE010000021.1:0-35775 GCA_964464935.1 uncultured Chryseobacterium sp. | reverse complement strand
GTGTCACTGAGGATGGCCAGCGCCAGTTTCAAGCGCTGTCGCATGCCACTGCTGAAGTGGGACACGGGTTTCTCCAGGTGCATATCCAGCCGGGCGATGCGCGCCACCTCCTCCACCGAGGGCGAGCCCCGCAGCGGTTTGAACCCGGCGTGGAAGGCGATGGTCTCGCGCAGGCTCAGGTCGTCGTACAGGTTGAGGTAGGGCGCGGCGATGCTCACATGCTTGTACACCAGCGCGGGGTCCACCGGCCGGCCGGCCAGATGGTAGGTGATGGTGCCGGCGGTGGGCACGGCCGCACCGGAGATCAGCTGCAGCAGCGTGCTCTTGCCGCTGCCATTGGCGCCGAGCACCGCGGTGCGACTGCCGGCGGCCAGGGAGAGATGCACATCGCGCAGCACGTGCTCCCGCCCGTAGGCCTTGCTGATGCCGGAGAGCACGATCTCCATGGGAACGGCCGTGCGCGGCTCACTCGGCCAGGCCGCGCATGATGCCTTTGGGACTGTTGTTGATGAAGTCGAGGATGACCCCGCGCTCCGGGCTGCGTGGCAGGGTCTGCAGCACGCTCTGCACGGCACGCTCCACGTTGTTGTTGCGCACGAAGATCTCCCGGTAGATGTCCTCGATGCGGGCAATGGCATCGTCCGCATAGCCGCGGCGGCGCAGGCCCACCACGTTCACGCCCACGTAGCTCAGGGGCTCGCGTGCGGCCTTCACGAAGGGGGGCACGTTCTTGCGCACCAGGCTGGCCCCGGCGATGAAACTGTGGGCACCGATGTGGATGAACTGCTGCACGGCCACATTGCCTTCCAGGATGGCCCAATCATCGATGGTCACATGGCCCGCCAGGTTCACACTGTTGGCGATCACCACGTTGTCGCCCACGATGCAGTCGTGTGCCACGTGCACATAGGCCATCAGCAGGGAGTTGCTCCCCACGGCGGTCTTCATGCGGTCGGCGGTGCCCCGGTTGATCGTCACGCATTCGCGCACCGTGGTGCCATTGCCCACCTCGGCGGTGGTGGTCTCACCCGCGAACTTCAGGTCCTGCGGGATGGCGCCGATCACGGCACCGGGGAAGATGCGGCACCGCTGGCCGATGCGGGAGCCATCCATGATCACGGCGTTGGGACCGATCCATGTACCGTCCCCGATGACCACATCCCCATAGATGGTGGCGAAGGGCTCGATGGTCACGTCGCGGCCGATCTGGGCGTCCGGGTGGACATGGGCCAGGGGAGAGATGCTCATGGGCTATGCGGTGGTCTTTACGGCGGGGGTCGCCTGCTCCTTCACGATCTGGGCCATCATATCGGCCTCCACGGCGGGCTTGCCGCCCACGTAACCCACCCCGCGCATGTGCACGATGCCCCGACGGATGGGCGTGATCAACTGCAGGTGGAAGACGAGGGTGTCGCCGGGCACCACCTTCCGCCGGTAGCGGATGCCATCGATCTTCAGGAAGTACGTGGTGTAGTTCTCCGGGTCGGGCACCTTGCTCAGGGCGAAGATGCCGCCCACCTGCGCCATGGCCTCCACCTGCAGCACGCCCGGCATCACGGGGTTGCCCGGGAAGTGGCCGGTGAAGTGTGGCTCGTTCATCGTCACGTTCTTCACGCCGATGATGGAGTTCTCATCCATGCGCAGCACCTTGTCCACCAACAGGAAGGGGTACCGGTGCGGCAGCATCTTCTCGATGGCCTGGATGTCGAAGAGCGGCTCGGCGTTGAGGTCGATGTGCGCCACGGGGTTCTTCTCCTCCTCGCGGATGCGCTCCTTGATGCGCCGGGCGAAGCTGGTGTTGCCGAAATGGCCGGGGCGGGCGGCCAGGATGTGCCCCTTGATGGGACGGCCCACCAGGGCCAGGTCGCCCACGATGTCGAGCAGCTTGTGTCGGGCGGGCTCGTTGAGGAACTTCAGGTCGGTGGTGTTCACCACGCCATTGCGGCGGATCTCCACCTGCTCGTAAGGGCGGCCCAGGGCCTCGGCGATGGCGCGCAGGTCCTCCTGCGTGGTACCCTCGCGGTCCTCCAGCACGATGGCGTTGTGGAGGTCACCGCCCTTGATCAGGCCGGCCTTGGCCAGCTGCTCCAGTTCGCGCAGGAACACGAACGTGCGGCACGGGGCGATCTCGCTCTTGAACTCGCCCGTATGGTACATGCTGGCATGCTGGGTGCCGAGCACCGGACTGTTGTAGTCCACCATCACCGTCACGCGGAACTCGCCGCCGGGTGTGGGCACGGCCAGCATCTCGGTGCCGCGCTCCTCGGTCTCGAACCAGATGGGCTCACGCAGCACGAACCAGTTGCGCGGCGCGTCCTGCTCCGCCCGGCCCACGGCCTCGATGGCCTGCACGAAGGGCAGCGCACTGCCGTCCATGATGGGCACCTCGGGCCCCGTGAGCTTGATCAGGCAGTTGTCCACGCCCAGGGCGTAGAGGGCGCTGAGCACGTGCTCCGTGGTGTGCACGAACACGTCGTCCCTGCCCAACTTGGTGCCCCGTTCGGTACTCACCACCAGGTCGGCGTCGGCATCGATCACCGGGCCGCCCTCCAGGTCCACCCGTTGGAACTTGTACCCATGGCCCACCGGTGCGGGGCAGAGGGTCATCTCCACGGGCACGCCCGTGTGCAGGCCCACACCGCGCAGGACGGCCTCGGCCTTGAGGGTATGCTGTCGGTCGCTCATCTATCCGGGATGGCCCGCACTTGGTGGCCCGACCATCGTGCGCGAAGGTAGGCGCCCGCCGTTGCCGTGCCATGGCCCCCGGATCAGGCCGAACGGGCGCGGAGGGCGGCAAGCTCCTTCTCCAGCTCGTCCACGCGCCGGTACACGTCCGGCAGCTTTCGGAAAAGCACGTAGCTGCGGTCGTAGCGGAGCTTGGCAAAAGCGGGCGAGCCCTGCACCAGCGAGTCGGGCGGCAGGTGGCTTCCAATGCCGCTCTGGGCGGCGATGCGGGTGCGATCGCCCACATTGAGGTGACCGGCGATACCCACCTGGCCACCGATCTGGCAATGGGCGCCGACCTTGGTGCTGCCGGCGATGCCCGCCTGCGCCACCACCACGGAGTGCGCCCCGATCTCCACATTGTGGCCCACCTGCACGAGGTTGTCGATCTTGACCCCCTTGCGGATGAAGGTGCTGCCGAGCGTGGCCCGGTCGATCGTGCTGTTCGCGCCGATCTCCACATCGTCCTCGATCACCACATTGCCGATCTGCGGCATCTTCTCCAAACTGCCGTCGGCATTGGGCGTGTAACCGAAGCCATCCGCACCGATCACCACGCCGCTGTGGAACACGCATCGTGCGCCCACCTGGCAGCGGGCCAGCACACGCACGCCGGGATGGAGAACGGTGCCCGCCCCGATGCGCACGCCCTCACCGATGTAACAATGCGGGTGGATGCGCACGCCATCACCGATATCGGCGCCATCGGCGATGTAGGAGAACGCCCCGATATACACGCCTTCGCCGATCCGGGCCTGGGGGCTGATGTAGTGGGGCTGCTCGTAACCGAACTTGTCGTTGCGGTTCGCCGCGTACATCTGCAGCAGCCGCGAGAAGGCCGCGCGGGGATCGGCCACGCGCACCAGCGTCAAGCTCTTGGCCAGCGGACGCGTGGGGCGGAAGTCATTGGCGACGATGGCCACACTGGCACCGGTGGTGTAGAGGTGCTCGGTGTAGGCCGGGTTGGCCAGGAACGTGAGCGTACCGGTGCGTCCCTCCTCGATCTTGGCGATGTCGTGCACCAGGACCTGGGCGTCACCGTCCACGGTACCCTGCAGGAATTCGGCGATCTGCCCGGCGGAGAACTGCATGTCGGTGGTCAAAGATAGCGGGGGCGGCCACCCGGCGCGGACGCCCTGGGCACCCCGCCAATTAACACCGTGGGCCTCACAACCCGCCCGCGCAACGGCATGGGCCCGCGTGGCCCCGGCTACCTTTGGCGGACTTGAGACCGAACGGTGATGAGAGATGCCCTGCGCCGCTTCGAGGAGCGCGCCCCTGAGATCGTGTTCGAGTGGAACGATGCATCCACCGGTGCCCGCGGCTGGGTGGTGATCAACAGCCTGCGTGGTGGTGCGGCCGGTGGCGGCACCCGCATGCGCAAAGGGCTGGACAAGCGCGAGGTGGAGAGCCTGGCCAAGACCATGGAGGTGAAGTTCACCGTGAGCGGTCCGCCCATCGGAGGGGCCAAGAGCGGCATCGACTTCGACCCCAACGACCCGCGCAAAGGCGAAGTGCTGCAGCGCTGGTACAAGGCCGTGGACCCGCTGCTGAAGACCTATTACGGCACCGGCGGCGACCTGAACGTGGACGAACTCCACGAAGTGATCCCCATCACGGGGGCCAACGGACTGCGCCACCCCCAGGAAGGCGTGGTGCGCGGCCACCTCGGCGCTGACGATGCCACCGCGCAGAAAGCCATCGATCAGCTCCGCACCGGTGTGAGCAAGTTGGTGGACGACACCGCCTATGTGCCCGTGGGCGGCCGCCATGCCGTGGCCGACATGATCACGGGCTGGGGCGTGGCCGAGAGCGTGCGCCACCACCACCGCGTGTACGGCGGGGAACTCGCCGGCAAGCGCGTGATCGTGCAGGGCTGGGGCAACGTGGCCTCGGCCGCCGGCTACTATCTGAGCCGCCTGGGCGCCCGCATCGTGGGCATCATCGATCGCGACGGCGGCATCCTTGCTCCTGAGGGGCTCAGCGCCGACCAGGTGCGCGACCTCTTCGTGCACAAGCAGGGCAACGCGCTGCGGGCCGAGGGCATGCTGCCCTTCGCCGAGGTGAACGCCCGCATCTGGGACATGGGCGCGGAGATCTTCCTGCCCTGCGCCGCCAGCCGCATCGTTACGCGCGACCAGGTGGACCGCATGGTGGCCGCCGGGCTGGAGCTGATCAGCAGCGGTGCCAATGTGCCCTTCGCCGACCCCGAGATCTTCTACGGCCCCATCGCCGAACATGCCGATGGCCGCGTGAGCGTGATCCCCGACTTCATCGCCAACTGCGGCATGGCCCGGGTGTTCGCCTACTGCATGCAGCCCGGCAACGACCTCAGCGACGCGGCCATCTTCCAGGATGTGAGCCGCACCATCGGCAACGCGCTGGAACGCACCCACGCCCGACACGCTGAACGCACCTATCTCACGCGTACGGCGTTCGAGATCGCCCTGTCGCATCTCACCTGAAATACTTCCAACGGCCACCAGCCCGTTCCATTCCCAACCAGAAGCACCCCATGTTCATTCCGCTCAGCGCACAGATCCAGGACGGCAACCCCGTGGGCCAGGCCCAACAGTTCCTCCAGCAGCAGGCCGTGGATCCACCCGTTGTGGCCTCCGACACCACCACCGTGTGGGAGCTGCTCAGCTACGGCGGCGCGGGGATCATGATCCCGCTGGCCCTCATGTCCGTGGCCGTGGTCTACATCACCATCGAACGCATCCTCGCCCTGAGCAAGGCCCTGAAGAGCGACCGCGACCTGCTGGACCGTGTGCGCGACCATGTGCACGACGGCAAGATCGAATCGGCCCTGAACGCCTGCGCCAATCACGGCACCCCCAGCGCGCGCATCGTGGAGAAAGGGCTGCGTCGCATCGGCAAGCCCATGAAGGACATCGAAAGCGCCATGGAGACCGTGGGCGTGCTGGAGATGGCCCGAATGGAGCGCGGCGTGGGCGTGCTGAGCCTGGTGGCCAAGCTGGCGCCCATGTTCGGTTTCGTGGGTACGATCATCGGTGTGATCAAGATCTTCTACGACATCTCCCTCACGGACAACATCAGCATCGGTGTGATCTCCAGCGGCCTGTACCAGAAGATGGTGACATCGGCGGCCGGCCTCATTGTGGGCATCATCGCCTTCGCCTGCTACTTCATCGTGAGCAACATGCTCAACCGGCTCGAGGCCCGGCTCACCGGTGCCGCCCTCATGCTGATGGACATCCTGGAGGAACCCCAGAAGAAGTAAGCCATGCGGTTACGCCGACGGACACGGGAGCACGCGGAAGTGAGCACGGAGTCGCTCAACGACATCATGTTCTTCCTGCTGCTGTTCTTCCTCATCATCAGCACGCTCTCCAATCCGAACGTGGTGAAACTGGCCCTGCCCAACAGCAAGCAGGCCCAGCAGATGAACAAGCAGCCCATCACCGTTTCGGTGACCAAGGACCTGCAATACAGCATCGACAAAACGCCCGTGGCCTTCAACGACCTGGAAGAGTCGCTGCGCCAGCGTTTGTTGCAGCTTGAAGAACCCACCGTGGTGCTGCGCTTCGATCAGGAGCTCACCGTTCAGGACCTGGTCGACGTGCTCACCATCGGCAACCGGCTCAAGGTGAAAATGGTGCTGGCCACCAAGGCCGGCGGACGCTGATCACGATGGTGGTGGCCGAGCAACACAGCGCACGCGACAAACGACTGGCCCTGGTCGCCAGCCTCGTATTCCATGGCCTGCTGGTGCTGCTCTTCATCCTGTGGAAGATCATCACACCCATACCACCGTTCCCCGAGGCGGGCGGCGGCGGCGGCGGCCTGAGCATCGACCTGGGCATCGAGTCCGGTGGCCCCTACGTGAACGATGAGCCCTACGTACCGCCCAGCACGCCGCAGCCCACTTCAAGCCCGCGCAGCGAGACCCTGCTCACCGACGACACGGAGGAAAGCACCTCGCTGCCCGAGCCCGTGAAGCCCAAGCCGGAGAGGCCCAGGCCCGATCCGCCGAAACCCACTCCCACCCAACCGACACCCACCCAGCCCGTGCCCGAAACGCCCAAGCCCAACCCCAACGCGCTCTTCACGCCCGCCGGCGGAGGGAGCGGCGACCAGAGCGGTTCCGGCTCGGGCAGCGGCAGCAGTGGCGGCGGCGATGGCGGCCCGGGCAGCGGTGGCGGCTCTGGCGGTGGCAGCGGCGGTGGCATCGGCAGCTTCCACGGCAAGGGTTTCGAGGGCCGTCTGGACGGCCGCGGGCTCTCGCGCACGCCCACCTTCCGCAACGACAACACCGAGGCCGGCAAGGTGGCCGTGGACATCCGCGTGGACCCCACCGGCAAAGTGGTCTATGCCAAAGGCCGCATGGACCGCCCCACCACCACATCGTCCGCCAAGCTGCACCGCCTGGCCGAGGATTATGCCCGCGAGTTCCGCTTCTCGGCCAAGCCCGACGCCACCACCGACCAGGCCGGCTTCATCGTGTTCGAGTTCATCCTTCAGTGACCGTGGACTACCCGGAAACCCTGGCGTACCTCTTCGCCCGGCTGCCGATGTTCCAGCGGGTGGGGGCCGCCGCGTACAAGGCCGACCTGCGCAACACCCACGCCCTGATGGACGCCCTGGGGCATCCGGAGCGGGGGCTGCGCTGCGTGCACGTGGCCGGCACCAATGGCAAGGGCAGCACCTCCTCCTTCATCGCCAGCATCCTGCAGGAGGCCGGCCTGCGCACCGGCCTCCACACCTCGCCCCACCTGAAGGATCTCCGTGAGCGCTTCCGCATCAACGGCCTCATAATCCCCGAGGCCGAGGTGGTGCGCTTCGTGCAGGAGCACCGGTCCCGCTTCGAACCGATCGACGCATCGTTCTTCGAGTGGGGCGTGGCCCTCGCCTTCTGGTGGTTCCGGAAGGAGGCGGTCGACATCGCCGTGATCGAGACCGGCATGGGCGGTCGCCTGGACAGCACCAACGTGGTGACGCCCGAGGTGAGCGTGATCACCAACATCGGTCTGGACCACACCGCTTTCCTGGGCACCACGCGTGCCGCGATCGCTGCGGAAAAGGCCGGCATCATCAAGCCGGGCGTGCCGGTGGTCATTGGTGAGGCCGACGACGAGACCGGGCCGGTGTTCGCGCAGCGGGCCGCCACCATGGGCGCACCGATCACCGTGGTCGACCCGCATGCCCCGCTCACCCACCCCATCGGCCTCATGGGCCCGCACCAGGAGCAGAACGCCCGCACCGCACTGGCCACCATCGAACAACTGCGCACCCGCGGCTGGACCATTCCCGAAGCCGCCGTGCGCGATGGCCTGGCCCATGTGGTGACCAACACCGGCCTGCGCGGACGCTGGGAGACCATCGGCCAGCAGCCGCTCACCATCGCGGACGTGGGCCACAACCCCGACGGCCTGCGCATCGTGCGCCACATGCTCGCGCGCACGCCGCACCACCGCCTGCACGTGGTGCTGGGCATGGTGCATGACAAGGACATCGCCTCCGCGCTGACCCTGCTGCCGCCCGAGGCGACCTATTACTTCTGCAAGGCCGACATCCCCCGCGGGATGGATGCCGCCCAATTGTGCGAACTGGCCTTGTCCGCCGGTCTGCATGGCGCGGCCCATCCCTCCGTGGCGGCCGCGGTGGAGGCCGCCCGTGAGGCCGCCGGGCCCGACGACCTGGTGCTGGTGACCGGAAGTGTCTTCGTGGTGGCCGAGGCCCTGTGACCGGGCCCGCCGGAAAACGAAAAAGCCCCGGTGTGCGGGGCTTTGGTGGGACCTACTGGATTCGAACCAGTGACCTCATGCGTGTGAAGCATGCGCTCTGAACCAGCTGAGCTAAGATCCCAAAGTGGGCGCGAATGTATGGAGATCTATCGATCCCCACACCGTGGTGGAGGCAGCCGGATTCGAACCAGCGACCCTCTGCTTGTAAGGCAGATGCTCTGAACCAGCTGAGCTATGCCTCCGGCCGGACTTCTTTCGAAAGAACGCGGCGCAAAAGTAGCGGAACGCATGGAATGCACAACGCTTGGGCACCATCCGCCAGAGATCGCTGAACTTGACCGCCACCCTGTCACCACCCGCTGCGCGAGGGGGAAAGCCGCCCACGATCGCACGGGTACGGGCGGCACACCCTCCTCAAACCCTTCGAGCGCACGCGAGCGCGCATGCGTGTGCGCACGCGCCCACTGTGCCGTGGCAGGGTAAGGGCGACGGAACGCTGATCCGTTAAAAGATGTGAATCTGAAGGAGCTTGGGACAGGATCGGCAAACTATGTGCAGTGAGCGCCCGTTGAACGGACACGTGACCCGGTCGGCCAAGCGGCATCAGAACCAGGCGGGAACACGGGTGCCACGAACGTGAAACATATACGACCATGCCAAGGAAAAAGAAACCCATCGTCCTCACCCGACCGGTGAAGGAAGGTATCAAGGAGATCAAGGTCCGGCTCGACGCCCGCACCATCATCACGCTGGCCAGCAACAAGGCGCTGGAGTTCTGGCGCCAGCGCTACCCGAAGCTGGAGATCATCGGCTGACCCCATCACCATGCCGAGAAAGAAGCGCGAGATCGTCCTGGAACGCCCCGTGAAGGAGGGCGTGAAGGAGATCAAGGTCCGCATCGACCACCGGACCATCATCACCGTTTCCAGCAAAAAGGCCCTTGAGGCCTGGCGCAAACGCTACCCGAAACTGGAGGTGATCGGCTGATCCCTCCCTTCCACGTGCTTCGGGCGGCCCACGCAGGGCCGCCCGTTATTTTTGGCCATGCCTCTGCACCGGACCGCCGCCTGGCTCCGCCATTGGTCCACCGCCACGGACCGGCACGGGGTGCACAGTCCCTTCGTCTTCGACCTGGTGGAGCGCGTACTGCGGCCCACCACCCCGCCGCCCCGCACCCGCGACCTGGAAGCATTGCGGCGACAGCTGAAGACCGATGACCGCATCATCACCGTGACCGACCTCGGTGCGGGTTCGCGGCGCATGCGCGGCGATCAGCGCCGGGTGCGCACCATCGCCCGCAACGCCCTGTGCAGCCCCCGACAGGCCGCCCAACTGCACCGCCTGGCCGCCTCCGTGGGCGCCCGCCACGTGCTGGAAATGGGCACTTCCCTGGGTATCACCACCCTGTACCTGGCCCGCGCGGTGCCGGAGGGTCGCGTCACCACGCTGGAAGGCTGCCCCGCCACGCTTGCCATTGCCGGCGAACAATTCGCCCGGGCCGGGCAGACCAACATCCACCCCGTGCCGGGCGATTTTCGGCACACCCTGCCCGAGGTGCTCAAACAGTCGCCCCCGGTGGACATGGCGTTCATCGATGGGAACCACACGGCAAAGGCCACGCTGGACCACTACCATCAACTCATGACCCAGGCCCGCCCGGGGATGGTGCTGGTGTTCGACGACCTCCACTGGAGCCCGGGCATGGAACAGGCCTGGCGCACCATCATCGCCGACCCACACGCCACCGTCACCATCGACCTTTATCGCATGGGCCTGGTGTTCCCGCTCCGCGATCAAGCCAAGGAGCATTTCGTTCTGCGCTACTGAACCGACCTTAGCACCCGTTCCCCGATGAAGATCTACACCCGAACCGGTGACAAAGGCAGCACCGGTCTGCTCGGCGGCACCCGCGTGCCCAAGGACCACCTGCGCATCGAAGCGTACGGTACGGTGGACGAGCTGAACAGCCATCTGGGCCTGCTGCGCGACCAAGCACCGGCCCACCTGCAGCCGCGGTTGGTGGCCCTTCAGGAAACGCTTTTCGCCATCGGCTCGCGGCTGGCCAGCCAAAGCGATGCCGAGGCCGATCGCTTCCAGGTGCCGCCGGTGGAAGAGGCCGATGTGGCCGCCATGGAGGCGTGGATGGACGCCATGGACGCGGATCTGCCGCCCATGCGCCACTTCATCCTGCCCGGCGGCCATCCCACGGTATCGCAGGCGCACATCTGCCGCACGGTGTGCCGACGGGCCGAGCGGCGCGTGGTGCAGCTGAGCGCCCAGGAGCCGGTACCGGAGATCCTGGTGCGCTTCCTGAACCGCCTGAGCGATCTGTTCTTCGTGCTGGCCCGGCACCTCGGTCGGGAGCTCAATGTGCCGGAGACCCCGTGGCAGCCGCGGCGCTGACCCCACCGGAAACCCGCGATGGGCGCCGGTTCCCGGGCCATGGACACCGGGGCGGCCGCCGTGTCCCCATCCGGCTATATTTGCGGCCGTTTTAAGCACCCCCTTCAAACCGTCGCGCTTATGTACTGGACACTCGAACTTGCCTCGTACCTGGAGGACGCGCCCTGGCCGGCCACGAAGGATGAATTGATCGACTTCGCGATGCGCACCGGTGCCCCGCTCGAAGTGGTGGAGAACCTGCAGGCCATCGAGGACGATGAGGAGATCTTCGAATCCATTGAGGACATTTGGCCCGACTACCCATCGAAGGAGGACTTCTTCTTCAACGAGGACGAGTACTGACGCGGGCCCCAAACGCCCCATCCACAAGGCCTCCGCTGTACGCGGGGGCCTTGTTGTTCCCGCCCATCCCGGACATTCCGTCAGGTCGTTCGGCGCGGCAAGGTCCGTGCAGGGCATAGCCGCTACCTTTGCCGCCCTCTGCGGGCCGGCTTCGTGGTCCCATTCACGGCACCTGCCCCCTATCTCTATCCCATGATCGGTTCCCTCAGCAAGGTCCTCAAGTCGGTTTTCGGAGACAAGGCCCAACGCGACCTGAAGGAAGTACAGCCGTTGGTGGACGCCACCAAGGCCGAATTCGCCAAGCTGTCCGGCCTCTCCCACGATGAGCTCCGCGCCCGCACCCGGGCTCTGAAGCAGCGTGTGGCCGAGCGCACCAAACAGAACGACGACCAGGTGGCCGCCCTGCGCGCCGAGATCGAGAACACCCCCGGCATGGACATCGCCGAGCGCGAAAAACGCTGGGAGGAGATCGACCGCCTGCAGACCGACAGCCTCAAGCTCATCGAAGAGGTGCTGCTGGAGATCCTGCCCGAGGCCTTCGCCGTGGTGAAGGAAACCGCCCGCCGATTCTCGGAGAACGACCAGATCGAGGTGAGCGCCACCGACCTGGACCGGGAGATCGCCACCCACCGCGAGCACGTGGAGATCCGGGGCGACAAGGCCATCTGGAAGACCACCTGGACCGCCGCCGGCAACCCGGTGAAGTGGGACATGGTGCACTACGACGTGCAGCTGATCGGCGGTGTGGCCCTGCACAAGGGGAAGATCGCCGAGATGAGCACCGGTGAGGGCAAGACGCTGGTGAGCACCCTCCCCGTGTTCCTCAACGCCCTGGCCGGCCGGGGGGTGCACGTGGTGACGGTGAACGACTACCTGGCCAAGCGCGACGCCGAATGGATGGGCCCCCTCCACGAGTTCCACGGCCTGCGCGTGGACTGCATCGACAAGCACCAGCCCAACAGCCCCGAACGCCGTCGCGCCTACCTGGCCGACATCACCTACGGCACCAACAACGAGTTCGGCTTCGACTACCTGCGCGACAACATGGCCCACTCCCCGGCGGCCTTGGTGCAGCGTGAGCACCACTTCGCCATCGTGGACGAAGTGGACAGCGTGCTGATCGACGACGCGCGGACCCCCCTCATCATCAGCGGCCCCACGCCGCGCGGTGAGGTGCATCAGTTCGATGAGTACCGGCCGCGCATCGAACGCCTTTACGCCGCCCAGCGCCAATTGGTGACCAAGCTGCTCGCGGAGGCCAAGGAGGAACTGCGCGGCCTGGCCGATGGCAGCGCCACCAAGGAACAGCAGGAGAAGGGCGGTCTCGCCCTGCTGCGGTGCCATCGCGGGCTGCCCAAGAACAGTGCGCTGATCAAGTACCTCAGCGAGCCCGGTGTGCGGGCCATGCTGCAGAAGACCGAGAACCACTACCTGCAGGACCAGGGCAAGGAGATGCCCAAGGTCGATGCGGAGCTTTACTTCACCATCGACGAGAAGCTCCACTCCATTGAGCTCACCGAGAAGGGCGTGGACCTGATCAGTGGCGATGTGAACGACCCCGACTTCTTCATCATGCCCGATGTGGGCGGCATGATGGCGGAGATCGAACGCAGCGGTGCCGGTGTGGAGGAAAAGGCCCGCCGCAAGGACGACCTGCTGCGCGATTTTGCCATCAAGAGCGAGCGCATCCACACCGTGAACCAGCTGATCCGCGCCTACGCCATGTACGAGAAGGACGTGGAGTACGTGGTGATGGACGGCAAGGTGAAGATCGTGGACGAGCAGACGGGCCGGATCCTGGAAGGACGCCGGTACAGCGACGGGCTGCACCAAGCCATTGAGAGCAAGGAGCGGGTGAAGGTGGAGGCCGCCACGCAGACCTATGCCACGGTGACCCTGCAGAACTACTTCCGCATGTACCACAAGCTGGCCGGCATGACCGGCACGGCCGAGACGGAAGCCCAGGAGCTGTGGGACATCTACAAGCTGGACGTGATGGTGATCCCCACCAACCGCCCCGTGGTACGGAAGGATGCGGAGGACCTTGTGTTCAAGACCAAGCGCGAGAAGTACAACGCGGTGATCGAGGAGATCGAGCGGCTGCGCAACGCGGGGCGTCCCGTGCTGGTGGGCACCACGAGCGTGGAGGTGAGCGAGCTGATGAGCAAGATGCTCAAGATGCGCAACATCCCGCACCAGGTGCTGAACGCGAAGCAACACCAGCGTGAGGCAGAGATCGTGGCCAACGCAGGCCTGGCGGGCACGGTGACCATCGCCACCAACATGGCCGGCCGCGGTACCGACATCAAGCTCGGGCCGGGCGTGAAGGAAGCCGGCGGTCTGGCGATCATCGGTACCGAGAAGCACGACAGCCGCCGGGTGGACCGCCAGCTGCGGGGGCGCGCCGGCCGTCAGGGCGATCCCGGATCGTCGCAGTTCTACGTGAGCCTGGAGGACGACCTGATGCGCATGTTCAACAGCGAGCGCATCAGCAAACTGATGGACCGCCTGGGCCTGAAGGAGGGCGAGGTGATCCAGCACAGCATGGTCACCGCCAGCATCGAGCGGGCCCAGAAGAAGGTGGAGGAGAACAACTTCGGCATCCGCAAGCGCCTGCTGGAGTACGACGATGTGATGAACAACCAGCGCACGGTGATCTACAAGCGCCGGCGCAATGCCCTGTTCGGCGAGCGCTTGAAGCTCGACGTGATGAACATGTTCCACGAGGTGGCCGCGGGCATCGTCCAAGGCTACCACGGTGACAGCAGCCCCGACGCGTTCCCGGACTTCGAGATGGAGCTCTTCCGCAAGCTGGCCATCGCCAGCCCGGTGAGCGAGGAGGAGTTCAAGAGCATCCGCACGGAGGCGCTGGTGGACAAGGTGTTCGAGGCGGCCATGGACGCCTATGAGCGGCACGGTCGTCGCCTGGCCGAGCAGGCCATGCCCGTGATCACGGACGTGTTCCTCAACCAGGGCCAGCAGTACGAGAACATCGTGGTGCCCATCACCGACGGCACGCGCACCGTGCAGGTGGTGACGAGCCTGGAGAAGTGTTACCGCACGCAGGGCGCCGAGCTGGCCAACAGCATCGAGAAGTTCATCACCCTGGCGGTGATCGACAACGAGTGGAAGGAGCACCTGCGCGAGATGGACGAGTTGCGCCGCAACGTGCAGAACGCGGCCATCGAACAGAAGGACCCGCTGCTGATCTACAAGCTCGAGAGCTTCAACCTGTTCAAGGCGATGATCGAGCGAGTGAACACCGAAGCGGTGGGCTTCCTGGCCAAGGCCGGCCTGCCCACGGCCCAGCCGAACGTACAGGAGGCGCAGGCGCCGCGCCCCCCGCAACAGCAGCAGCAATTGCAGGCCGGTCGCAACGAGGTGGGCTCCGCGCCCCCACCGCAGGCCCGCCCCACGTCGGCGCCCCAGCGGGCTGGTGGACCGCCGCCGCCCACCCCGGTCCGCCGTCCGGTGGAACCGGCACGTGCGGAGAAGCGCGTGGGCCGCAACGATCCCTGCCCGTGCGGCAGCGGCAAGAAGTTCAAGCAGTGCCACGGGCGCTGAGCACCCGCAAGCGATAGCAGGTGCCCGTCGAGCTTACAGCTCCACGGGCACTTTCATTTGCACACGCACCGGGCGGCCGCGCTCCATGCCCGGTGTCCAGGGGCCGGAATTGCGCAGGGCGTCCACCAGCTCCTCGTCCACATCGGGGCCGAGGCGCTCGAGCACCTGCACATTGGAGATGGAACCGTCCTTCTCCACCACCACGGTGGCGGTGGCCCGCCCCTTGAATTGCTTGTCGCCGCCGGTGTTCAACTGGTTGCGCAGATAGCGCACCAGCCCCTGCTCACCACCATCCTGGAAGGAGGGCATCTGCTGGGCCCGGGTGTAGAGCACGGTGTCCAGGTAACCGGGATCGTAGACCTTCTCCGCCAGCTCACGGCCCCAGCGGTCGTAGCGCTCCCACACGCCGCACTTCAGCCCATGCCGGTAGGTACCGGTGCTTTCCACCTTGCCATTGGTGTGGTAGAAGGTGAAGCGGCCGTGCTCCACGGTGAGTTCCGGATCGGCGTAGACCCCTTCGGCCTTCAACACCCCGTCCATGGTGTAGGTGCGGCCCACATGGCCACCGTCGTCGGTACCGGTGGGCACGCGGTAATACACCGCGTTCTTCCGGCCGGTGGGCTGCATGACCGCATCCAGGTAGAGGCGGTCCTGCTTTTGGGCGAAAGCGCTCAGCGGCGCGGCTCCACAGGCGAGCAACAGCGCAGCGAGGAGAAAGGCGAAATGGTAACGCACGGCGGAAGGGGGAGTTGATCTTCCTCCCTTCAACGCGGCGCTGGCACCGGATGTTTCACTCCGGCTAACCGGCCCAGCCCTCGCGGTCGAGGCTGCGGTATTGGATGGCCTCGGCCAGGTGTTCCGTGCGGATGTCGGCGCTCTTCGCCAGGTCGGCGATGGTGCGGGCCACCTTCAGGATCCGGTCATAGGCACGCGCGCTGAGGCCCAGCCGCTCCATGGCCTTTTCCAGCAGGGCTTTCCCCGCGGCATCGATGCGGCAGATCTCGCGCAGCTCCTTGCTGCCCATCTGCGCGTTGCAGTGGATGGCCTTGGCCGCGTAACGTTGCTGCTGCACGCGGCGTGCCTCCACCACCCGCTCCCGCATGTCGGCGCTCCGTTCGCTGCTGCGCTCGGCGCTCAGTTCCGCGAACGGCACGGGGGTCACCTCAATGTGGATGTCGATGCGGTCGAGCAGCGGACCGCTCACCTTGTTCAAGTATTTCTGCACCACGCCCGGCGCGCAGACGCACTCCTTCTCCGGGTGGTTGTAGTACCCGCAGGGGCACGGGTTCATCGCGGCCACCAGCATGAAGCTGGCCGGATACTCCACGGTGAAGCGCGCACGGCTGATGGTGACCACGCGGTCCTCCAGCGGCTGTCGCAGCACCTCCAGCACCTGCCGCTTGAACTCCGGCAGCTCGTCCAGGAACAGCACGCCGTTGTGGGCGAGGCTGATCTCGCCGGGCTGGGGGAAGGAGCCTCCGCCCACCAGGGCCACATCGCTGATGGTGTGGTGCGGGCTTCGGAACGGCCGCACGCTCAGCAGGCTGTCCTCCTTGCGCAGGCGACCGGCCACGCTGTGGATCTTGGTGGTCTCCAAGGCCTCGTCCATGGTGAGCGGCGGCAGGATGGTGGGCAGCCGCTTGGCCAGCATGGTCTTGCCGGCGCCCGGCGGCCCGATAAGAATGATGTTGTGCCCGCCGGCCGCGGCGATCTCGAAGGCGCGCTTGATGTTCTCCTGCCCTTTCACATCGGCGATGTCCACCGGATAGCTCTGGCTGCTGTTGGCGAACTCCGCGGCGATGTCGACCACGGTGGGCTGCACGGTGGGTGTGCCCTTGAGCAGGTCCACCACCTCGCGGAGATGCTCCACGCCGTACACATCAAGCCCTTCGACGATGGCGGCCTCGCGCGCATTGGCGGCGGGCAGCACCACGCCCTTGAAGCCGTGCTTTTTGGCCTCGATGGCGATGGGCAGGGCGCCCTTGATGGGCCGCACACCACCATCCAGCGAAAGCTCACCCATCACCAGGTGGTCGTCGAGCAAGGTGGCCGGTGTCTGTTCGGTGGCGGCCAGGATGCCCACGGCCAGCGGCAGGTCGTAGGCGGTGCCCTCCTTGCGGATGTCGGCCGGGGCCAGGTTGATGGTGACGCCCTTGCCGCGCGGGGCGTAGAGGCCATTGTTGCGCAGTGCGGCATCGATGCGCTGCTGGCTTTCCTTCACCGCGCTGTCCGGGAGGCCCACCAGGTAGAAGTACGCGCCGGGCTCCACGTTCACTTCGGCGGTGACGATGGTGGCGTTGATGCCAAAGACAGCAGCTCCGTAGACCTTTACGAGCATGGTTCGCTAACGCTGATCGGCGCGCCGCGGCAGGGCCAGGTCGCGCTCGATGTGATCGATCAGGGCATGGACCACCTTGATGTGCACCTCCTGGATGCGGTCGGCGTAGCCGTGGTGGGGTACACGCACTTCCACGGTGCAGAGATCGGCCAGCCTGCCGCCATCCTTGCCGGTGAGGCCGATGACGTGCATGCCCCGGTCGCGGGCCACTTCGGCGGCGCGCAGCACATTGGGGCTGTTCCCGCTGGTGCTGATGGCGAGCAGCACGTCCCCATCGCGTCCGTGGGCTTGCACGAAGCGGGCGAACACCTGCTCGAAGCCGTGGTCGTTGCCCACGCAGGTGAGGTGGCTGGGATCACTGATGCTGAGCGCGGCGATGGGATCGCGGTCATCGCGGAAGCGCCCGGTGAGCTCCTCGGCGAAGTGCATCGCATCGCACATGCTGCCGCCGTTGCCACAGCTGATCACCTTCGCGCCCTGTTTGAGGCAGTAGCTGATGAAGGCGGCGGCACGCTCCACCGCCTCGATGTTGGCGGGATCGGCCAGGAAGGCCTGCAACACGGAGGCGGCTTCCTCGAAATGCGTACGGATGCGGTCGGTGCTCATTGACCCAAAGATGCGGCAAAGCGCGGCGACCACTGCATATCGGGTGCGGGCATGATCATGCCGGCGGAAATATCCGTGGGGCCACCCAACCCTCGCCGGCCGCGTCACGTGTATGGTGGTGAACGGGTCCCCGGACCATCAACCTACCCGCCATGCGCAAGCTTACCCACATTCCTCTCCTCGCCCTGGCCGCCGCATGCGCGGCGGGGGCATCGGCCCAGAACACGCTCACGATCGCGGGCCACACCCTCCCCTGTGCGCCGGAGCTCGACGGCCAAAGCGTGACGATCACCGTGATCGGCGCATCGGGCACCGTGAGCGGCACCGCCGTGATGAACATGAACTGCTACTACACCCTCGACCTGTCGGTGCCCGACACCGCAGGCCTGGTGGTGGTCAGCGGCCACTGCGGGAGCGGCACGACCACCGCGGACACCGTGACCTATGCCGGCAACTCCAGCGTGATCGCGAACCTGTGGTGCATGACACCGCCCGATCCCTGCACGGCCTGTTACACCTTCACCCAGGTGGCGCCGATGGTGGCCACCTTCTCGGCCTCATGCAGCTCCGGCGGCTGGGGAACGCTCCAGTACAGCTGGAACTTCAGCACCGGCCCGATACAGAACGGGGCCACCATCACCAAGCAGTTCCCCGGACCGGGCGCCTACCCCGTCTGCCTCCACATGACCGACCAGAACGGCTGCTCCGACCAGTTGTGCCAGACGGTGTACGTCCATGACAACGGCGACATCAGCCTCGACCCGCCCGTGGACTGCGCGGCATGCATCAACGTGCAGCACGTCATGCAGAACGGCGCTCCCCTGCCCTACGTGGTGAACTTCTCCAGCTGTTCCACCGCCGGCACCGATGCGGCCCTCGAATGGACCACGCCCTCGGGCAGCACCCTCATTGACGCGGAGTTCCTGTGGCAGTTCACCTCGGCGGGACCGCATTTCGTGTGCCTCACCATCGCATCGGCGGGCTGCACCAGCACGGTGTGCGACACCGTGGTGTTCGACAGCACAGGCATGCTCACCAACGCGCCGATCTGGTACGACTGTCTGGGCGAGCTCTGGGGCGACAACGTGCCCGGCACGTCCTGCACCACTGTGGATGGCGAACCGGGCACCTGGAGCGCCTCCTGCGACTGCGCGCCCGACAATGCGGTGCCGTGCGAAGCCGGCTATTGGGTGATCCAGGCCTACCAGGAGAACGATGGTGAGATCGAACCGATCCCCTTCGAACTGTGGGTGCTCAACACGAGCAGCGGCGGCACCGGCAACTTCCAGTTCCATTGGGACTTCGGCGACGGCACCACCAGCATCGAGCCCTTCCCCACGCATGTGTACCCCGGCCCCGGCCCTTACCTGCTCTGCCTCACCATCGCCGATGATGCGGGCTGCTTCGACATGTACTGCGACACGGTGAGCGTGGGTGATGATGGTCTGCTGGGCATGGTGCCCGGCGGCGATGGCGAGGTGCGCAGCGTCCTCACGATCCGCGTCGTGCAAGAGGCACCCACGGACATCGGGGAACAGCCCGGTCTGCAGGCCGGCGGCCTGTGGCCCAACCCGGTGCGCGATCGCCTGAACCTGCAGCTGTTCAGCAGCCGCAGCGGCAATGTGGAGCTGATGGTGCTCGGGCTGGACGGCCGCACGCTGCATACGGCACGCACCTCACTGGTGAGCGGCCAGAACCAACTGGACCTGGATGTGCACAACCTGTCCGCGGGCGTGTACCTGCTGCGTATCACCGACGGTCGGAATACGGCCACGATGCGTTTCGTGAAACAATAAACCCGGAACCCCTGCTGAAGGGCCCTTGCCAGGTGGCGAGGGCCCTTCGGCGCATCGGCGCATGGTCCCGCAGAGCCTCATCGACCGCTGCATCCGGCAGGAGCGGAGGGCCCAGAGCGAACTCTATCACGCGCTCTACGGCATGTTGATGGGCATCTGCGCGCGCTACCAGCATGACCGGCAGGAGGCCATGGCGCTGCTGAACCAAGGCTTTCTGAAGATCCTCACCCATCTGGGCAAACGTGATGCCTCGGTCCCGTTCGAACCCTGGGCACGGCGGGTGATGATCAACACGGTGATCGATGCTTTCCGAAAGGACCGCGAGCGCCAGGCCATGGAGGGCCGGGAAATGCCGGAGGAACCGGCGAACGTGGCCGTGGCCAATGCCTACCTGGAACACATGGAGGCCGAGGACTTCGCCCTACTGCTGGAGCGCGTGCCGACCATGTCCCGCAACGTGTTCAACCTCTTCGCCGTGGACGGCTATTCGCACGCGGAGATCGCCGCGCAGCTGGGCATCAGCGAAGGCACTTCGAAGTGGCATGTGGCCCATGCCCGCAGCATTCTGCAAAAGGCCCTGATCGCCCAGGCCATGCGCCACGAAAGACCCCTGGTACGATGAACGAGCGAACCCCCTTCGATGATCTCGCGCGGCGCAAGCTGAACGAACGCAGTTTCCACGTGCCCCCCCACGCCTGGGACGCTGTGGAGCGTGAACTCGAGGCGATGGACCGCCGCCGCACCCCCAACCCCTGGTGGCTGCTCCTACTCCTGCTGCCCGTGGGGGGCGCGCTGTGGCATTTCGGCGGAGACACGACCGCCACGCCCGAAACGTCGGTCGCCAAGAACGAGATGGTGAACGAGGGGCCGTCCGCCGCGACCAATGCGCTTGCGGTCACCGGGGAAAGCATCGCTGCGCCCGTGACACCCGCTGGAGAGCGATCGACCTTGAGCCCGATGGTCATGGGGACGGCGGCAACGGCGGATGCCCCCCCCGTGTGGGGCAGCGATGCCCCCCCGTCATCCGGTGCGATGCGCGCATCGTCCGATGTCACCCCCCAAGCCGACCCATCCGCTCCCGAGCGGAAGGCGGCCGAGTACCCCATGTCGTCGTCAACGTCTGCCGACCCGGCACTCCCCGGGCCCGCCATCACCACCGCGCCTGCAGCGATCACCACCCACAAGCTGTCCGATCGGTCAGTCGTGTACTCGCCCAGCAACACCGAAAGTGAAGCGCGGATCACGGAGAGTGGAATGTCCATGCCGAGCGTTGCCGATGTGGCCTCCGATGTCGCCGACGAGGATCTGGAGATCACGATCACCCTTGTCGGGACCAATGCCACAGCGACCACCCCGGCGGACACGTCGACCATGTCCATGGCCGGTGTGGACACGCTTCCGATCGCACAGGCCCCCCACGCGGTGCCCGCAGCACCTGCCCCTCAGGACAGTCTGACCACCGCACCTGTGGATCCTCTGCCCGGGTCGGCCCCTCCCGGCCCGCGACTGATCCTCACCGCATGGGGTGCGGCGTTCCACACCCGCACCCGCTACACCGGAAGCGCTACCGACGACTGGGCCACCGATCACGCCGGATCGACCACCTTCGGTTGGGGCGCGGAACTGATGCGCATGGGCGATCACTTCGGCGTGGGCGTGGGCCTGCATTTGCTCACCTACGCCGAGGATATGCACTCCCGGGACCTGCGCCGATCGTGGACCGAGCACATCTTCACCTGGCAGCTGCAAGGCGTGGACACCACCTTGCTGCAGGTGACCGGCACCACGGTGATCAATGGCCAGGTGTACCAGGTGACCCAGAGCGTGGACACCACGGTGCTCGTGCTGGTATCGTCCACGGGCACGGTGGCGCATGAGGATGTGCAGCGCACGGCCCTGGAGCAGCGCAACCGCACCAGCTACCTGGAGATCCCGCTGCTGTTGGAAGCGCGGACCGGTGTGGGGCGATGGGAGTTCGCCGTGCGGGGCGGGCCCACGGTCGGTGCACTGCGTGGACGCCGCGGCCTGCTGCCCGGCTCCACCGGCTACACCGATATGCACGAGGCCGACTTCCGGGCGCTGGTGCTCGGCTGGACCGCTCATGGCGTGGTGCGCTTCCGCCTTGGTGAGCGCTGGACCATGGGCGCCGGCCCGGCCCTGCGCGGACAGCTGTTCAACACGTTGGAAGGCACGGATCTGGTCCGGCGCTCCACCGCTTGGGGCGGCCAGTTCAGCGTGGGCTGGCAGCTGCCGTGACCGGGGAGACCACGTGGCGGTTCACGCGCGCAGCTCGGCACCCACCTCCTTCTCGAAGGCGTGGCGGATGCGGGCGATGGCCTTGTCCACCTGCTCGTCGGTGAGGGTCTTCGCGTCGTCCTGCAGCACGAAGCTCAGCGCATAGCTCTTGCGGCCTGCGGGGAGCTTGTCGCCCTGGTACACGTCGAACAGACCCACGGCTTTGAGGAGCTTGCGTTCCACCTGGAAGGCCAGGTCACGCAGCCGGGCGAAGCGCACCTGCTCATCCACCAGCAGGCTCAGGTCACGGCGCACGGCCGGGAAGCGCGGCACACCGGCGTGGCGCACGGTGCGGGCCTGACAGGCCGCGAGCAGCCGCTCTTCATCGAGCTCGGCGAAGAACACGGGCTGGTCCACATCGGCGCCTTTGCACACGGGCCTACGCACTTCACCGATCACGCCGCATGCCGCGCCATCGATGTGCAAGGTGTGCGCCTGGGCCAGCAGCGGATGTTCACTGGGCTCCCAAATGGCATCGTGGTGCAGGCCACATCGCTCCAACAACAGTTCCAGCTCCTCGCGCACATCGAACAGGTCGCTGCGTCGGGCGGCACTGCGCCAGTTCTCACGGAAACGGCGACCGGTGAACACCAGGCCCAGGGTCTCCGTCTCCCGCGGCGCACCATCCACGCGACGGTACACGCGCCCGCGCTCGAAAAGCGCCAGGTCCTTGCGCTGACGATTGAGGTTGTGGGCCACCGCCCCCAGCATGCCGAAGAGCATCGTGGGGCGCAGCACGTCCAGTTCGGAACTGAGCGGGTTGGCCATGGTCACCAGGTCGGCGGCGGTGGCCATGCCGCTGCTCACGCACCGCTCCCCATTGATCAGCGAGGGCGTCATCACCTCGAAGATCCCGCGCGCAGCCAGGTGCTGCCCGGTGCGCCGACGCAGCTCCTCCATGCTCAGTGCCGGGTGCGGCACATCGGGCAGTTTCAGGTACTGCGGAAGGGGCACGCGGTCATACCCATGGATGCGCAGCAGTTCCTCGATCACGTCGGCCGGACGCTGCACATCCACCCGGCACCCGGGGACGGCCACTTGCAGGCCATCGGCATCGCGGTGCAGCACGCTGAAGTCGAGCAGCTCCAGGATCTGCACCACCTCATCGGGGGCGATGGGCACACCCGTGAGGCGCTCCACCTCCACGAACGCCAGGTCGACCTTGCGCCGCGCAGGCGGCTCGCCGATATCGGTGATGGCGGACACCACGCGGGCGCCGGCCACCTCCTTCAACAGCAGGGCGGCACGCATCAGCCCGAACACCGTGATCGAGGGATCCACACCCCGTTCGAAACGGAAGGAGGCATCGGTGTGCAGGCCATGACGACGAGCGGTGCGGCGCACATGCGCAGGATCGAAGCAGGCGCTCTCCAGGAACACCGCGGTGGTGGCCTCGCTCACACCACTGTGCGCACCGCCGAACACACCCGCCAGACAGGCCGGCGCCTCCGCATCGGCGATCACCAGATCGTCCGCGGTGAGCGTGTAGGTCTTCCCGTCCAGCGCGGTGAACGCCTCGCCAGCGCGGGCCATGCGCACCACCACCCGTCCGCCCGCGAGCTTGTCGGCGTCGAAGGCGTGCAACGGCTGGGCCAGTTCATGTTGCACGTAGTTGGTCACGTCCACCACGTTGTTGATCGGCTTGAGCCCGATCGCCCGCAGCCGATCGCACAACCACTTGGGCGACGGCCCCACGCGCACATCGGTGAGGGTGATACCCGCGTAACGCGCTGCCGCATGGGGCGCCTGCACCTCCACCTGCACGGTGCGCTCGTCCGAATCCGGTGCAAAGGCGTCCACGGAGGGCTGGCGCAGCTCGATGGCACTGCCGTGGCGATGACGCAGGGCGGCCACCAGGTCGCGCGCCACACCCAAATGGCCCATGGCATCGGTGCGGTTCGGTGTGAGGCCGATCTCCAGCACGTGGTCCTTTGCCAGTTCGAGGTAGGTGGCGGCCGGCATGCCCACCGGTGCATCGGCCGGAAGGACCATGATGCCGTCGTGGCTGGCACCCAGGCCCAGTTCGTCCTCCGCGCAGATCATGCCCTGGCTCTCCTGCCCGCGGATCTTGCTCTTCTTGATGGTGAACGCGGTGCCATCGGCCAAGCGGATCTCCGTGCCGATGGTGGCCACGAGCACTTTCTGGCCGGCCGCCACATTGGGTGCACCGCACACGATCCGCAGGGGCTCGCCCTGGGCCACGTCCACCGTGCAGATGCTCAACCGGTCCGCATCGGGGTGGCGTTCGCAGGTGCGCACATGGCCCACCACCACACCGCGCAGCATGCCGGGCACGGCTTCGAACTGCTCCACGCCCTCCACTTCCAGGCCGGTGCTGGTGAGCAGGACGGCCGCTTCATCAGGGGTGGGGAGGGCCGCACCGGGCGGCGTGCCGAGGTACTGCGTGAGCCAGTTCCAGGAGATGCGCATGAGGGATGTCCGGGCACCTTGCTGCGCCGGGGTCGGCGAAGTTACCGGCGGCGGGGGAAGTGGCTGCGTTGTGGCCGATCAACCGCCGGTCCTCACCACGCGCAAGGTGACCGGCGGCGCGGTGGGGCTGGTGGCACGCAGCAGGTACGCACCGGCGGGCAGGGCGGTCAGCGGCAGGTCGAAGCGGTGGTCGCCGGGGGGCAGCAGGCCGCTGAACAGGTGGGCCACCCGGGCGCCGAGGGCGTCGAGCAGCTCCAGGGTCCAGGTACCGCCCGAGGAGGTGACCAGCCAGGAACGCGCGTCGCCGGACGTGGGGTTGGGGTACACGTTCAGCCGATCGGTCCGGCGCGGAGCGACATCGGCCACGCCCACCTCGCCCACCGGCTCCGCCAGGGTGGCGGCCGTGGCGAGGGAGAGCTTCACCAGCTTCTCATAGTAGGGCAGGTCGAAGTGCACAATGCGATCGTTGGAAGTGTGGTAGTAGGGGTTGCCATCGGCGCCGAACTCCTCGATCACCAGGATGGCGCCGTAGCCGTTGTTCCAGAACGACGCGTGGTCGCTGTAGGTGGCACCGGGGTTGGTGAGGATCAGGTCAAGGTCGATGGCGTAGTGCGCCCGCACGGCGAAGACGGTGTCGGACAGCTCGAAGGAGTTGGCGATGGGCCGGGTGTGGATGCGGGCCTTCTTGTCGCCGTTGCCGTCGTAGGCGATGGCGTCCATGTTCACCACGCCGCGGATGGCCATGTCGTTGATGGCCGCCTGCTGGGCGAAGTGCTTGCTGCCCAGCAGACCTTGCTCCTCATCGTCCCAGAAGGCAAAGAGCACCGAGTAGGCGAACTCCACATCGCGGAACAGGCGGGCGGCCTCCCACACCGCGCCACAGCCACTGGCATCGTCATCGGCCCCCGGCGCGGCCACGGGTCCGGCGGGGGCGGAGTCGTAGTGGGCACAGATGATCACCGCCTCCTCGGGGTGCACCGTGCCGGTCTTCCAGGCCAGCACGTTGATGCCGGTGATGCTGAAGGTGTCGAGCACCGGGGCGTAGCCCATGCGCTCCAGTTCGGCGGTGAGCCAGCGCTGGGCCAGGACATTGCCCGGTTGCTGCTGGTGGCGACTGGTGATGGTCTGCTGCCCGTCGCCCAGGTCGATCGGCTCTTCGCCGGTGAGCTTCTCGAGGCAGTCCATGATGGAATCGATCCGGACCGCCTCGAGGATGGCCTGCACCGTGGGGTGCTGGGCGGATGCCGAAAGGACGGTGCACAGGATGAAGGCGGAGAGCAGGGCGGAACGGCGCATGGTCCAAATGTACCGGTGGCATGGCCGGGCACGTACTTTTGAGCACCGACGAAGAACAATGGAAGGCGTGCGCAAATGGGGCATACCGGCCGTGCTGATCGGGGCGGGTGTGCTGCTGCTGCTCACCGGCCTGATCCGTGGGTCGGGGCCGTGGACCCTGATGGGCGCCGGGCTGACCCTGCTGGCCGGGGTGCTGGCGTTGATGCTGGCCATGCACCGCCTTGACCGCCGCACCGGCCTGACCTTGGGCGTGCTGCTGCTGCTGGCCACGGTGCTGCTGGGTTGGCGCAATGTGCGCTCGGTGGCACGCAGCAACGAGTTCGCCGCCGCGGTGGCCGAGCGCAACGCCCTGGTGGTGCAGTCGCTCAAGGACGTGCGCACCGTGCAGCTGGGCTACCGGCAGGCGTACGGCCATTTCACCGCGGATGTGGACGCCCTGCGCCAGTTCGTGCAGCATGGCCACGTGCCGCTGGTGTTCAAGACCCGTGTCAGCGGAACGCCCGATGAAGCGGCGCCCGATACGGTGTGGGTACCGGTGATGGAACGGCTCTTCGGCCTCACCAGCGCCCAGCAGGACCGCATGTATCCCTTCGACCCCGCCACCCTCGGCACCCTGCCGGGCACGGACCAGGAATTGATCGTGCGGGCCGGCCATATCGACCGTGATGGCGTGCTGGTGCCGGTGTTCGAAGCGAAGGACCCCGAGCCGTGGTCGCCCGGGGACACATTGTCCGTGGGAAGCATGACCACCCCCTCATTGGAAGGCAATTGGACCGGCCGTTGACCATGGAAGAAGGCAGCCTGCGCGCACACGCCTATGAACCCGAGGCGCCGCGGAAATATCACCTGAGCGTGCTGGTGGAACCGGGCCTTTCGGCCTGGTGCGTGCACGATGTGCATACCGGCCACCCCATGGCCCTGCACTGGAGCGAGGGCGATGCCCTCTCCTCGCCCTTGGTGCCCACCCAGCCCAAGAGCGTGTCGTTCGTGGCCCTGCCCGAATGGAACACGTTGGTGCCGGACGGTGCACTGACCGAGGGCACGGAGGCCCGCCATCTGGCCTTGGTGCATGGCGGCCTGCCCCCCGGCGCCATGCGCCACGAACCGGTGGGCCACCTCGGCGCCACCTGCATCTATGTGCACGACGACCGGTTGGAGCACCGCGTGCTGGACCGCCACCCCAATGCGCGTTCCCTGCCCATGGGCGTGCTGATGGTGCAGGCCGCCCGGCGCCTCACGGCCGACCGTCCGCTGGTGCTGCTGCATCGGGGCGCGGACCGCCTGGACGTGGCCGTGCAACGGGGTGATACGCTGCTGCTGTGCAACACCTTTCCCGTACAGACCGCCGAGGACGTGCTCTACTTCGCCCTGCTGGCCTGCGAGCGCACCGGCCATGTGCCCGCCGATTCCTCCTTCCATCTGTGCGGCACGCACCTCACCGCCTCCGAACGGGCTTTGGTGGGCCGCTACTTCGGCCTGCCCGTGCCCCCCACCACGCACGCCTGGGCCGATGTGATCGAAGGTCGTCCCACCGTACCGGACCAGTGGCTGGCCCTTACCGAACAGTTCGCATGCGCGTGATCCGTGGCAAATACGGCCGCCGTCGTTTCGACCCGCCGAAGGGCATCGAGGCCCGCCCCACCACCGACTTCGCCAAGGAAGGCCTGTTCAATGTGCTGGTGAACACCGCACCGCTGGAAGGCATCCGTGTGCTCGATCTCTTCGCCGGCACAGGCAACATCTCGCTGGAGTTCCTCTCGCGCGGGGCCGCCGAGGTGGTGTCCGTGGAACAGGACCGCGTGCTCACGGCCCACATGCAGCGCCTGGCCACCCAACTCAACGAGCCCGGATGGCGGGTGGTGCGGAGCGATGTGTTCGCTTTTGTGAACGGACGCCACGGCCGGTTCGACATCATCTTCGCCGACCCGCCTTTCGCGATGGCCGAGATCGCGGAGCTGCCCGGCCGCATCCTCGATGCCGGCCTGCTGGAACCGGACGGACTGTTGATCCTGGAGCACTCCTCGCACGTGTCGCTGGCCCATCTGCCGGGCTATCAGCAGACCCGCCGTTACGGGCTGGTGCAGTTCAGCTTCTTCCACCCCCACACCGCATCCCCATGAACGCGCGCATCGCCGTCCTCCCCGGCTCCTTCGACCCCATCACCGTGGGCCACGTTTCCCTGGTGAAGCAGGCCCTGCCCTTGTTCGACCGCATCGTGGTGGCCATGGGCGTGAACGCCAGCAAGCGGACCATGTTCCCCCCGGAGCAGCGGCTGGCGTGGATCCGTGAAGCCTTCGCCGGCCTGGACCAGGTGGAGGCCATGGCCTTCGAAGGCCTCACAGTGGACCTGTGCAAGCGGGTGAACGCACGCTTCATCCTGAGGGGGCTGCGCAACAGCACGGACCACGACTTCGAGCGCAGCATCGCCCTGATGAACCGCCAGATCGGTGGTGTGGAGACGATCTTCCTTCCGGCGACGGCCGAGCACGCGCACATCAGCAGCACCATCGTGCGTGAGCTCATTGCCAATAAGGCCGATGTGGCCGCGTTGGTACCCATGCGCCTGACCATGGAACCATGAGCGTGATCCGGAGCCTCACCGTGTGGGCGACCCTGTGGATGGCCACCCGCCTGGTGGCCCAGGACTATGTGCTGCGGGTGGAAGCCCCCGACCACGCCGACCGTCCGCTGCTGGTGTACCGCTGCATGGACCTGTTCACCCAGCGCATGGAGCGGGTGGCCACGGCCATCCTCGATGCGCAGGGCACCGCCCGCGTCACCGGCACCGCGCTAGGCACCGATCGCATCCGTCTGCGCGTGGGCGACACGCATGCCGACCTGTACGTGCGACCGGGCAGCGACCTGCGCGTGCGCCTGGGACCGCCGCCCCCCGACATGCCCCGCAGCATCAGTGGCACCACGCAGGCGACCTATGAACTGCTCGAGGTGGAGCCGCTCGACATCAACGCGCTGACCAGCGATCTGAACGAGAAACTGGACGACTTCCTCATGGCCGACCTGGCCACGGACCGGGCGGGCGGCATGCAGGCGGTGGACGTGGTGCGCCGCGGGGAAGGCACCGTCGGCACGCCGGAGCGCCCCCCCACCCTCTTCGTCACCCCGAACCTCTCGAGCGCCCGCGTGGACACCTTCGAAATGCAGCTGCGCCGCTTCTACCGCGGCATCGACGACCCCTGGTTCGAGCGGTATCTCTCCTATGGCGTGGCGGGGCTGCGGCTCGGCCCCCGGGCCAGTGAACGTGCACTGTTCGAACGCCACCTCAAGGGCCGCCCGATCGACACCACCGTGCCCGAACAGGTGCGCTTCATCCGCGATCTCTTCACGGGGCTGCTGGACAGCTACCTGCTGGTGCGCCATGAGCCCGCCACCCTGCGCGCCATGGCCATGCCCACCACCGACAGCCTCAAAGCCTTGTTCGCGCGGCACGACTTCCTGCGCGAGAGCGATGAACTGGCCGAACTGGTGATGCTGGACCAGCTCTACATCCACCACGACCACCCCCGCCTGTCGCGCAAGGACGTGCTCCGCCTGATCGACCAAGTGGCCACCCGCTCTCCCTATCCCGCGCACCGCCAGATCGCGGCGAACATGCTCTGGGACATCACCACGATGCGGCCCGGCAACCGCCTGCCGCCGGTGCACCTCACCGACCTGCGCGGCCGCCGGGTGGACATCGACTCGCTGCTGAAGGGACCGGCCTGCGTCTTCATCACGGCGAGCTGGTGTACCTGGTGCGATCTGGAGCTCACCGGGCTGGCACAATTGGACCGTACGTACAACGGCATCCCGCCCATCACGGTGATCAGCCTGGACACGGCGCTGACCGATGTGGTGGCCCACCGCGCACGTTACAAGGAGTACTTCGCCAATTGGCTGCACGCCCCGGCCGAACTGCAACTGCGCGAGGACCTGCGCCTGCGCACCCTGCCCGCCGTCCTGCTGCTGAACGATGGCGTGCTCGAGTGGTCGCCCGCGCCGCTGCCCAGCGACGGGCTGGGTGCCATCTTCCACCGGATGCGGACGGAAGGCCTGCACCAGGGCCGGATCAAGGTGTGGGACGACTGACCCCCGGGGGGGGATCCATCGCGAGCCAGGCATCGAGCACACGGCGCAGCGATGGATAGGTCTCCGCGCGCATCGCTTCCACAGTGGCCCGCTCGAGCCAGGCCACCTCGGCGATATCCTCCTCCGCCTGGGGCACAAGCACATCGGCCGAAGACCCCTGCATGAGGAACCAATCGGTGCGTTTCAGGTGTTCGCGCCCGTCCCGCACGTAGGTGTGCCACGTGTGGGCGATGGGACGCACGAGCGCCAGCTGCTGCACGCCACATTCCTCGCGCACTTCGCGCAGCGCGGCCCCATCGATCGCTTCGCCGGGATCGACCTTGCCCTTGGGCAGGTCCCACATCCCCAAGCGGCGAATGGCCAGCAGGCGGCCATGCTCATCCTGGACCACCCCCCCGGCGGCCTGCACGAACACAAAGCGGGCGCGGAACGCATCCCACAACGTGTCGAGGTCATCGGCCACCAGGAAAATGCCCGGGGGACCGTCCGTCCGGGCGATGGCATCCATGGCCGCGTCAAGGTCGGCGAGCGTGCGGTACACGCGCTGCTGAAAGCCCTGCGGGAGCGGTGCCCGGGGCGCCTCCGCAGCAAGCACCAACGGCCTGCCCCCCATGTAAACGTCGTACCTTTGCGGCATGTCCCCGAGTTTGGATCCGGCGCTGAAGATCGCGGAATTCCTCCTGCAGATCAAGGCGATCAAACTTAGTCCGAAGGAGCCCTTCATCTGGGCGTCCGGACTGCGCTCGCCCATCTACTGCGACAACCGGCAGAGCCTCTCCTACCCGCCGGTGCGCACCTACATCCGCCAGCAGTTCGTGCACACGATCGACAGCCATTTTGGTCGGCCGGACATGATCGCCGGCGTGGCCACGGGGGGCATTGCGCATGGCGCCTTGGTGGCACACGACATGGGGCTCCCGTTCCTGTATGTGCGCCCGGATGCCAAGGGCCACGGCCTGCAGAACCAGGTGGAGGGCGACCTTACCGTGGGCCGTACCGTGGTGGTGGTGGAGGACCTGGTGAGCACGGGCAAGAGCAGCCTGAAAGCCGTGAAGGCCCTGCGCGCCGCCGGATGCGAGGTGAAGGGCATGGTGTGCATCTTCACTTACGGCTTCCCGGAGGCCGCCGCCGCCTTTGCCAAGGAGCGCGTTCCCCTGCATGCGCTGACGAACTACGACGTGCTGCTGGACCAGGCCCTGCGGAGCGGGTACATCACGGAGAAGGACCTGGACACCCTGAACGCCTGGAGGAAGGACCCGGCCGGGTGGGGTGAACAAGCTGAAGCCCTTTCGAAATGACCGATCCCGGGCGCGACCCGGGCGTGCGACGCACCGTTCGTCATTCCGACCACCCGGGCCATCGTGGCGAAAACTGAACGATCCCCATGACCACCATCGAGAGCAAAAAGGTGACCATCGCCAAACCGGCCCAGGAGCTGTACGCCTTCCTGCAGGACATGAACAACTTCGAGCAGCTCCTGCCGCAAGGCCGCATCAGCGAATGGAAGAGCGACGGCGCCTCGTGCTCCTTCAAGGTGCAGGGCGCGGCCACCATCGGCCTGGCGCTCGATGGCGGCACGCCCCCCACGCTGCTGAAGATGAAGGCCACGGAACGCAGCCCGTTCCCCTTCTCCCTCGATGTGCACATGGAGGAGGCCGATGGCGTGACCACCGCCTGGCAGGTGTTCAACGGCGAGATCAACCCCTTCATCAAGATGATGGTGGAGAAGCCGCTGAAGAACCTGTTCGATCACATCGCCGACCGGATGGCCGCGGTGCACGGCGCCGCATAGGCTTCACCCGGGCGCGCGATCTTTGACCCATGGCCGCCCGCCGCCCCCGCCCCGCGCTTGACGACGACGCCAAGCCGGCCCGACTTTCCAAGGACGCCCTGCGCAAGTTCCTGCGCGTGTTCCGCTACATGAGCGGCCAGCAGGGGCTGTTCGCCTTCGGCATGCTGTGCCTGCTGCTCACCAGTTTGCTCAGTGCGGCATTCCCATGGCTGGTGGGCAAATTGATCGACGCACGCCCCTTGACCGGCTTCTGGGAGGCACCGCTGAGCGACACCGGCAACGTGCACGCCATCCTGAAGCTGCTGCTGCTGGTGTTCGCCGCACAGGCCTTCTTCGGCTTCTGGCGCATCTGGTCGTTCGGGTCGGTGACGGAGAACGCCCTCACCCGGCTGCGACAGGACACTTACGCCCACCTGCTGCGACTGCCGATGAGCTTCTTCGCCCAACGCCGCGTGGGCGAGCTCAACAGCCGCATCAGCGCCGACGTGGCCCTGCTGCAGGACACCTTCACCACCGTGCTGGCCGAGTTCCTGCGCCAGTTCGTGGTGATCACCGTGTGCATCATCGCCCTCACCTACCTGAGCACCGAGCTGATGCTCACCATGCTCGTCACCCTTCCGGTGGTGATGCTCGTCGCCGTGTTCTTTGGCCGCTACATCCGCAAGCTGAGCAAGCAGGTGCAGGACCGCATCGCTGACAGCAACGTGATCGTGGAGGAGACCCTGCAGGGCATCCAGAGCGTGAAGGCCTTCAGCAACGAGGCGTACGAGACGGGGCGCTACGGGGCCAGCGTGCGCGATGCACGGCGGCTGGCATTGAAGAGCCTGCGCTGGCGCGGCGGCTTCGTGAGCTTCATCATCTTCTGCATGTTCGGCGTGGTGGTGTTCGTGGTATACCGCGCGGCACTGCTCAAGGAGGCGGGCGCGATGAGCGTGGGCGACATCACCTCGTTCGTGGCGTTCAGCATCATGATCGGTGCCAGCATCGCCGGGATCCCTGAACAGATCACCGCGCTGCTGAAAGCCGTGGGGGCCACGGAACGGCTGATGGACCTGCACGACGAGACCGCCGAACCGGTGCGCCTGGACGGGAAGCCCGCCCGCCTGTCCCTGCAGGGCCGCATCACCTTCGCGCACGTGGGCTTTCACTACGCCTCACGTCCCGATGTGCCCGTGCTGCGCGACGTGTCGTTCACCGCCGAGCCCGGTCAACGCATCGCCCTGGTGGGGCCCAGCGGCGCGGGAAAGAGCACCGTGGCCGCCCTGGTGCTGCGCTTCCATGACCCCGTGCAGGGCAGCGTGCTGATCGACGGCCGGGATGCCCGCGACTACGACCTCACCGCCCTGCGCGACCGCATGGCCATCGTGCCCCAGGAAGTGCTGCTTTTCGGCGGCACGATCCGTGAGAACATCGCGTACGGCCGTCCCGGTGCCACCCAGGCCGAGGTGGAGGATGCTGCGCGCAAGGCCAACGCCCACGCGTTCATCAGTGCATTCCCACAGGGCTACGACACCGTGGTGGGCGAGCGCGGCATCCAGCTGAGCGGCGGTCAACGGCAGCGCATCGCGATCGCACGTGCGGTGCTCAAAGACCCGGCGATCCTGATCCTGGACGAGGCCACCAGCGCACTGGACAGCGAGAGCGAACGCCTGGTGCAGGAGGCGCTGGACGAACTGATGAAACGGCGCACGAGCCTTGTGATCGCGCACCGGTTGAGCACCATCCGCGATGCGGACCAGATCCTGGTGCTGGACAAGGGCACGATCGTGGAGAGCGGAACGCACAACGAGCTGATCGCCGACACCCGCGGCCTGTACCACAGCCTGAGCCGGATGCAGAGCCAGGCGGGCTGAGCCCTTCAATGCACCAGCAGCGCCCGGTGCACGGGTGCCTGGCCCGGCGGGCTGATGACCACGTGATACAGTCCGGCCGCCAACCCGCGGAGCGGGATCTCGACCCGTGACCTCAGCATGCGCTCCTGCGCAACGATGCGCCCCGTGGCGTCCATCAGCTGCACGGGGATGCCGACCCGGCCCTCGGGAAGCTGCACGGTGACATGGTCCGTGGCGGGGTTGGGGAAGACCTGCACATCCCATGCGTTCCGGTGCTCGTGCACACCCACCGTCACGCACATGGCCTCCATGCCATCGTCCAGATGGCCCAGCCGTTCGGCCAGCCAGTTCTCGATATAGCCCAGGTGCCCGGGCTGGTGGAGGTATCCTTCCCAGGCGCGCTCCTCCCGGTGGTACACCCCGGACGCGGCCAAGCGGGCGTGGTGGGTGTGGAAGCGGTCCATGATGGCATCCAGCGCCAACGGGCCGGCGCGCAGTTCATCCCACCGGCGGCAGAGATCATCGCGGAAACCGCCCACGGACTGGTCCTGCAGCCATCGGTCAAAGAGGCCATTGGACAGCGACCAAAGGATGCCGGGATCGGGCGTGCCGTCCCACGACCAGCCGAAGGTGCCGTCCAGGTCCCAGGGCACGTAGAAATAGGGATCGCCCGTGTTGAAGCGTGCCAGAAAGATGTTCTTGCCCGTGTTGTCCACGGCCTTGAGCACGTTCAGGAAGATATAGTAGTCGATGGCGTTGCCGCGGTGGAAGCGCTGGTCCAACTGGTGATAGAGGTCCGGGGCGGTGCCCTCCACCACCAGGTGCACAAAGTCGGCCAGCTCCTCCCATTGGGGATGGCCCCGTGGGTAGATATGCTCAAAGCCCCCCCAATGAGTGTCGCCCGGTGCAAAAGGCGGCGGAATGGCAGTGAAGGTGGATCCGCCCCATCCCACACCCTTGTATATCTCACCCTGTACGCCCCACGCGTAGGGCATCACCTGCAGCTGCTTGCGGTCCACGCGCTCGCCCAACGCGTACAGTCCTTTGTAGGCGTCATTGATGAACAGTTCCACATAGGCATGACGCACCCCGCTGCGGGCCTCCGGCGCCAGCTGCCCGTAGTACGGCTGGTGGATGTCCATCCACAACTCCTGCCCCACCACCGACCGCAGGCGCAGCGGCTCGATGGCCATGGCTTCCAGGTTCCAGTCGTCGTCGGAGCGCATGCCCAGCAGGGCCACGTCCACCGGATCGAGGTGGTCCGGATGGAGCAGGAACTCCAACCGATAACTCTTCTTGGGGTGATCCTGTGACGATCCGCCGCGGATCTCAATGCCGATCGGATGGTGGACCAGCACCTGCTCCGGCGCCCACATGGTGAAGAAGGCGGGCACACGTGGCTCGTCCGGGATCTCATGCTCGGTGTGGACCTTCACCAACGGGAGGTCGGTGAAAAAGATGGCGACCTCCTCACCCTCCGGCCCCACTGCATCGTACGGCACACCCGTGAGGACGTCCTCCACGGGCACCATGAAGGTGTAGGACACGTCGGCCGATACGCCGATCTTCAACCCGGCCCATTCCGCCGCGACCTCCTCGCCGCTCATGGCCACCACCATCACCCCCAAAGCAGGGTCCACGCCGTAGCGCTCCGGAGGAACCTGCACCAGGACCTGGCCCAGGAGGGTGCATGAGAGCATCAAGGCGGGCACGCCATGCAGGATGCGCATGCCTGTAGGACGAAGCACATGGGCGGAACGCTGCCCACGGAGGTTGCCCCCCATACCGCCGGTCCGATCAACAGCATGCACATGGGCCATCGCGATCCTGTTCGTTGTTCCGTTCCCCATCCACGCACAACGGCATTGGGCGGGCTACAATTCCACCTCCACCACCTTCTTGGTGGCGAAGAACCCCTCCTCGAAAAAGCGGGACAGTTCATGCACGCGGTAGCGCTGGCGGATGGGCAACAGTTCGTCGGCCAGCTCGCCCCCCTTGAGGTAGTACAGACGGCCCTGCCCTTTGGTGACCAGGTGCCTGGTCATGCGCAGGAACTCGGGCAAGGCGGTCACCGCACGGCTCACGATCACATCATAGTGGGCCTTGTGCGCCTCGCTGCGCACCTGTTCGGCGGTGCAATTGGTGAGTCCCAGGCCGTCGATCACCCCGTTCACGGCCATGATCTTCTTGCCGATGCCGTCGATGCCGTGGAAGCGGCACTGGGGGAACAGGATGGCCAGCGGCACCAGGGGGAATCCCCCGCCCGTGCCCACGTCCACCACACGCGTGCCGGGGGCGAAGGTCGCCACCTTGGCGATGCCCAGCGAATGCAGCACGTGCCGCTCGTAGAGGTGCTCGAAGTCCTTGCGCGAGATCAGGTTCACGCGCTCGTTCCAGTGCGCGTACAACTCGCCCAAGCGAGCGAACTGGGCCAGCTGTTCGTCCGGGAGGTCGGGGAAGTATTTGAGGATCACGCCAGGCATCACGGGTGGGCCGCAGGGCGGTCCGTGGCTCAGATGGCGTCGCGGCTGTTCCGCATCAGGTTCAGCAGGAACTCCCGTGC
>CAYXKE010000020.1:27786-37237 GCA_964464935.1 uncultured Chryseobacterium sp. | reverse complement strand
AGTTCATAGCTTCAGCCCTGTGAACGGATCATCGCCAGCAACGGTAGCTCCCGCCCGGGATGGAAGTGGCGGCCCGGCGCAGCAAGCGCCCAGCGGGTGTGCGCAGCGAGGAGGCGACCGGAGGAAGCCACCGCAGCGCCACAGCCGTAGGTGCTTGCAAGACGGCCACAGCGGACAGCCCGCAGGCGGCCATCGCTTCGCTACGCTCGCGATGACCACGGCGTACATATACAAGGACACCGAGGACCAGTTCATCGTTGATCGAGCCAAACAGGCCCGCAGCTACGAGGCCGAGAACGATGGCACGATGAGCGTCTTCGATCTCCGCGCCGACATGCTGCGGCATATAGACGAATGGGAAGAGGCCACGCCCCGGCTGCTCGCCCTGAGCAGCACGTACTACGATGGCACTGCCTTCACCGGGCTGGGATTCGGGCAGATCGGCAGCTACGGCGTGCCGGTGCGCACCGAAACATTGATGGCGCAGCAAGCCGGCTCACCGCCGGGCAGGGCGGTTCCCTACCGCGCCAGCCGCAACCGCACCCCCGCCAGCGCCTGGATGTGGTTCACCTCCGGATTGGTGCGGAATGCCTGGCCCTTGAACACGTTGCTCATGGCCACGTCGTAGCCCACTTCGGCGAAGAGGGGGCCGAGCTCCAGGCCACCGCCGAAGCCAATGCTCCATTGGGCCGGACGGGTCTCCACTTCGAGTTCGTCGTTGTCCAGGTCGGCGCTGAGGGCCAGCATGGCGGTGGGGCCACCGAAGATGTAGAAGTTGATCACCGGGTCATCATCCGGGCTGATCAGCCGCAGGCCCAGGTGTGCGGGGATGCGCAAGGAGCGGCTGGTGTAGCGGAACTCCACATCGTTGCCCAACACGGTGCCATCGGGCGTGGTGCCCGCCACGGTGTAGTTGAGGTTGCGCACGTGGAAATGCACGCCGCTGCGCAGGAACACGCGGCGCCCCAGCAGCACATCGGCACCGAGGGACCAGCCGGCGCGGCCCACCCACGCCTCATCGCCGGCCTCACGGACCTGGCTGCCGGAGTAGCCGCCCAAGAAGCGTATTTCCTGGGCCGTGCCCAACAGGGTGAGACACAGGCCGCACAAGGTGGAAAGGAGGCGTAGGTGGGTCATAGCGTCAGCGTTTGAAGAGTTTGGAACCGAACAGCAGGCTCAGCACGAATAGGATGAGGAAAACGAAGAAGAGCACCTTGGCGATGGAGGCGGCGCCCGCAGCGATGCCTCCGAAACCGAAGACAGCGGCGATGATGGCGATGACGAGGAAGATGGCGGCCCAGCGAAGCATGATGTGAGGATTTTGGTGGTTTTGATCAGAGCGACAGGGCACCGCAGGGAAAGATCCGTGCCGCTGGCCCGGCCGCACCCGGTCGCCCTCCGGGCGGCGTATCTTGAAGCCCCGGGATGCCGTGCCACGACCCTACGTTGGCGGGGCACCCATTCCCCAAAATGACGCCTGGGCTTCCCATACCCCACCCCACCCGAAGCCCCCACACCCGCCCCACACCGCATTTCGCGGCCCCGGCACGCCGAGGCACGAACTTGGCCATGGACGGCGGGAACCACATTGCCGCCATTTCGCTCTCCGACCCAATACCCCATGCAAGGCACCGCGCTCATCGTGGACGACGAACCCGACATCCGCAACCTGCTGGCCGTGCTCCTGGAGCAGGCCGGGATCACCAGCATGAAAGCCGCGACCCTGGCCAGCGCGCGCGCAGCCCTCGAACAACACCGCTTCGATGTGGTGTTCATCGATGTGAACCTCCCCGACGGCCTGGGCCACGAACTCATCCCCGAGATCCGCGCCGCCAATCCCACCGCACGCTGCATCAGCATCAGTGCCGACGACTCCCGTTCCGCATCGGCACTGGCCTACGGGGCCGATGCCTTTGTGGCCAAACCGTTCTCCCGCTCACATATCCTGCACAGCATGGGCCTGTCCAACGGCCCCCAATAGCCCCTTCGCCATGACCAAGCACCGCATCCTCATCATCGACGACGACCCCGATATCCGCCTGCTGCTCTCCCGCTTCCTGGTGAAGGAGGGCTATGAGACCAGCGCCGCCGGACGCGGCAGTGAGGCCCGCACCCTGCTGGGCAGCACGCCCTTCGACCTGGTATTGTGCGACCACCGCCTGCCCGACACCGACGGTCTGGAGATGCTCCAGCACATCCGCTCGGCGTCGCCCAAGACCAAGGTGATCATCATCACCGGATACTCCGAAGTGCGCCTGGCCGTGGAACTGATGCGCAAGGGCGCGTTCGACTACATCGGCAAGCCGCTCTATCCCGATGAGCTGCTCATGCGCGTACAGGACGCCCTGGCCGACAACCCGGGCCCCGACCCAAAAACCGGCTCCACGCGCTCCCCAGCCACCCCGCAGGGCACCCCGCCGGCAGACGACAACTACGTGGAGGGCACCGGCAACGAGGCGAAGACCATCGCCCGGCACATCGGTCTGGTGGCGCCCACGGACATGAGCGTGCTGATCACCGGTGAGACCGGCACGGGCAAGGAATACGTGGCCCGGCGGATCCACCGCATGAGCGCCCGTGCGAACGGTCCTTTCGTGGCCGTGGACTGCGGCGCCCTGCCCAAGGAGTTGGCCGGCAGTGAGCTGTTCGGCCACACCAAGGGCGCCTTCACCGGTGCCGTGAGCGATCGTGCGGGCAGCTTCGAGCAGGCTGATGGCGGCACGCTCTTCCTGGACGAGGTGGGCAACCTCACCTACGACAACCAAGTGAAGCTGCTCCGGGTGTTGCAGGAGCGCCGGTTCAAGCGGATCGGCGGCACCAAGGACATCAGCGTGGATGTGCGCATCCTGGCCGCCACCAACGAGGACCTGCAACAGGCCGTGGCCGAGGGCCGCTTCCGCGAGGACCTACTGCATCGCATCAATGAGTTCACCATCCACCTGCCCGCCCTACGCGAGCGCAAGGAGGATATCGCCCGCTTCGCGCTTCACTTCATGGAGCAAGCCAACACCCGCCTGGGCCGCCAGGTGACCGGCTTCGAGGAGGCCGCCATGAAGGCCGTGATGGACCATGTGTGGAGCGGCAACCTGCGCGAACTCGGCAACGTGGTGAAGCGCGCCGTGCTGCTGAGCACCGGCAGCACCATCACCGCCGACTGTCTGCCCGCCGTGGTGCTGGCCGGCAACGCCGCATCGCCCCCGGGCAAAGCGGCCGAGCCCACCGCGGAGGGGCTGCGCAACGTGGCGCATCAGGCCGAACGCAGCGCCATCCTCGCGGCCTTGGAGCGCAACGGCTACAACAAATCCCGCACGGCCGAACAGCTCAACATCGACCGCAAGACGCTCTACAACAAGCTCAAGGGCTTCGGGATCGAGGTGTGATCGCACCCGCATTGCTCACCCATCCCCACCATGCCAGAGGAACTCGGCAAGGAACGCATGGAGCGTCGGCTCATCGTATTGCTGTTCGTGGGCACCATGATGCTCATGCTCGGCCTCACGTACCTCACCCACCTGAGCATGCGCGACCATGCGCGGCTCACGGTGGAGCTGCGTTTCCTCAACACCCTGGCCCTGGAACTGGAGGATGTGCGTTCACGCCTGGTGGACCAGGAGACCGGCGCCCGCGGCTTCCTGCTCACCAACGACTCCACCTACCTGCAGCCCTACCTGCTGGCCATGGCCACCCGGGAGAAAGAGGAGGAGGAGCTGCGCGTGCTGGCCCAAGGAAGTCGGTTCGAGGCCTCCGTGGATTCGCTGCTGCGCCAGACCGCCCGGGCCACGGACATGCACCGGCTGCTGGTGCGGAGCCAGCAGCGCGCCTACTACGGTCGCCGGGCCGAAAAGGAACGCCTGGAACTCGGGCGGGGCACCATGGACGACGCCCGGGCGCTGTTCCGCGGTATCATGGACGATATCGCCCGCGAGCGGGAGCGTCTGCTGGCGCCGGGCATGAACAAGGGCACCTCGCCCCGCCTGTTGGTCTCCATGCTGCTGCTCACCATCCTGGTCACGGCCTGGCTGGTGTGGCGCCTTAGCCATGCCTTGCGCCGCACCGAGCAGGTGAAGTTCATGCTTCGTTCGAAGGTGCGTGCACTGGATGATGAGGTGAACGCCCATCGCGCCGTACAGGACCTGCTGCAGCAGGTGCTGGACACCTCGCCCGCCGGCATCATGACCCTGAGCGCCGTACGCGATGGCCAGGGGGCGGTCATCGACATGGAATGGACCATGGCCAACCAAAGCGCCTGTGCCATCCTGGAGCACGAGGAGCTCGTGGGCCGCCGCCTGCTGGACCTCTTCCCCGATGACCTCACCACCGGCCTGTTCGATGAGTTCCGTCACGTGGTGGAGACCGGGCGCGTGGCCCGGGGCGAAATGCATCACTTGGGCGGTACCGTGGACAAATGGTTGATGACCGACCGGGCCAAGCTGGAGGACGGTCTGCTGGTGGTGTTCACGGACATCACGGAACAGCGCTTCCTGCAACAGGTGGCCAAGGACCAGGAGCGGCACGAGCTCATCGGGCAGATCACCCGCACGCTGGCCCATGAGGTGCGCAATCCGCTTACCAACATCCACCTCGCCCTGGAGCAGTTGCAGGACGACATGGCCGACGACCCCGCCGCGGCCGGCCTGCTGGAGATCATGCAGCGCAACCTGGGCCGCATCGGCGGTCTGGTGAAGGAGATGCTCGAGTCCACCCGGCGCCATGATGTGGCCTTGGAGAACCACGCGCTGATCGACCTGGTGCGCGCGGCGGCGGCCACCGTGCGCGACCGCGCCGGGCTTCGGGGCGTTGACGTGCAGGTGGTCGAGGAGGCCACCGCTCAGACCGTAATGGCCGACAAGGGGCCCTGCGTGCTGGCCATCACCAACATCCTGGTGAACGCCATCGAGGCCATCGACTCGGGCCCCGGGCTGGTGGAGCTGCGCATCAAGCGCGAGCAGGGCAGACCTGTGCTGATGATCACCGACAATGGCCGGGGCATGGACGCCGAAGACCTCGGCAAGCTGTTCACGCCGTTCTTCTCCAAGCGCACGGGCGGGCTGGGCATGGGCCTGGTCACCACCCGCTCCATCCTCGACGCACACGGTGTGGGTATCGATGTAAGCAGCGCACGGGGGCGCGGCACCACCTTCACCATGCACTTCCCGGCACCGGCGCGCTAAGCACCGGGTGTCTTCTGCACCGCTTGGTTCTTGTTGGCCAGCTGGCCACACGCCGCATCGATGTCGCGCCCCCGGCTGCGGCGGATCCGCGCGATGATGCCTTTCTTCTCCAAGTATTGCTGGAAGGCCTCCGCGTCCTTGGCGTCGGTGCGCCCGAAGCCGCCGGCATCAATGGGGTTGTACTCGATCAGGTTCACCTTGGCGTGCACATCGCTGGCATAACGCACCAACTCCTGCGCGTCGGAGATGGAATCGTTGAAGCCGCGCAGCAGGATGTACTCGAAGGTGACCTCGCGCCGCAATGTGCGGGTGTAATACCGCAGCGCGTCCTTCAGCTCGCTGAGCGAGTTCTGCGCATTGATGGGCATGATGCGGTCGCGCTTGGCGTCATTGGCGGCGTGGAGCGAGAGCGCCAGGTTGAAGCGTGTGCCGTCATCCGCCAGCTTGCGGATCATCTTGGCGATGCCCGCGGTGCTCACGGTGATGCGGCGGGCGCTCATCCCCAGCCCATCCTCGGCGGTGATCCGCTCGGCACTGCGCAGCGTGTTGCCATAGTTGAGCAGCGGCTCGCCCATGCCCATGTACACGATGTTGGTGAGCCCCTCGCTGTAATACTTGTGCGCCAGCTGGTCGATCAGCACCACTTGGTCGAAGATCTCCTGCGCATCGAGGTTGCGGATGCGCTTGAGCTTGCCCGTGGCGCAGAAGCTGCACGTGAGGCTGCACCCGATCTGGCTGCTGATGCACGCGGTGAGGCGCGTGGGCGTGGGGATCAACACCCCCTCCACCACATGGCCGTCCCAGGTCTTGAACGCGCACTTCACCGTGCCGTCCTGGCTGCGCTGTTCCTCCACCAGCACCAGGGGCCGCAGCACGGTCCGCCCGGCCAACATGGCCCGGAACGCCTTCGGGAGATCGCTCATGTCATCGAACGATCGGGCCTTCTTCTTCCACAGCCATTCCCACAGCTGCCTGGCGCGGTAGGGCTTTTCGCCGAGCTCCGCGACGAGGGTCTTGATCTCATCGAGGGAGAGGGAACGGATATCCGTGACGGCGGCCATGTGCACAAAGGTCGATGCTCAAGGCACTTCTTTCTCCGCTGAGCCGCTGGCCGATGGACGCATCATCGAACCCGGGCCGCCCGGTGCACCCGGCCCGCATGGGGGGTGCTGCGCTGCATATCGTTCCCGAAAGCTGGTCAACAGGCAAACACTTGGTGCAGGTGGTCCATCGGTCGGAGGCCGGTACGTCCCGGGAATGGGGGCAGGCTACTGACCCGGGGTGTTGAGCAGCAGCTCCGCCAGGCGCATGTCCATCGCCGTGGTCACCTTGATGTTCTCGGGATCGCCCTCCACCAGCGCCACTTTCACACCCATGCGTTCCACCAGTGTGGCCTCATCCGTGAAGGTGCTGTCGTAGGGCTGCTCGAAGGCCTTGCGCAACAGGTCCACATGGAAGCATTGGGGCGTCTGTACGGCCAGCAGTCTGGACCGGTCCAGCGCGCGGCTGCCCTCCGGGGTGGTCTCGCGGATGCTGGGCACCACGGGCATCACGGGAATGGCGGCGGCCTGGCGGTGGGCGGCGTCGAAGCAGCGGCCGATCAGCTCACGGCCCACAATGGGGCGCACCCCGTCGTGCACGGCCACCAGGCCATCGCCCTTCACCAGCGCCAGCCCGGCCTTCACGCTGTGCCAGCGCTGCTCGCCCCCGGCCACCACCTGGTGGTCGATCTGGAACCGGTGGCCCATGCACAGGGCGCGCCAGATGTCGAAGTGTTCCCGGGGCAGCACCACGATCAACGGCATGGTGGGGTCGAACCGGTGGAAGGCCGTGATGGTCCACATCAGCAGCGGGCGCCCGTTGACGGTCTGGAACTGCTTGGGCACTGGTCCGCCCAGGCGTTTGCCGCTGCCTCCCGCAACGATGATGGTGGTGCGTTCCATGGTGTGAAGAAACCTCAGCGGCCCGGTGCAGGCAACGGTTGGGCGATGTGGTCCAAAGCGAAGGGCCGCTTGGAGGCGGCCCCGTCGCGGTGTGGTGTGGTGCGCCGGTTCAGATGATGAGCATCGCGTCGCCGTAGCTGAAGAAGCGGTACTTATCCTTGATGGCCACCTGATAGGCGTTGATCACGCTCTCGTAGCCGCCGAAGGCCGCCACCTGCATCAGCAGGGTGCTCTCGGGCATGTGGAAGTTGGTCACCATGCTGTCGGCGATGGAGAAGTCGTAGGGGGGGTAGATGAATTTGTTCGTCCACCCATTGAACGGCTTCATGTGGTTCTCCGTGCTTACGCTGCTTTCGATGGCCCGCATGGTGGTGGTGCCCACGCAGCACACGCGCTTCTTGGTGTCCTTGGCGCGGTTCACGATGTCGCAGGCCTCGCGGGTGATGATGGCCTGCTCGCTGTCCATCTTGTGCTTGGTGAGGTCCTCCACCTCCACCGGGCGGAAACTTCCCAGGCCCACGTGCAGGGTCACCTCGGCGAATTGCATGCCTTTCAACTCCATGCGCTTCATCAACTCCCGGCTGAAGTGCAGACCCGCGGTGGGGGCGGCCACGGCACCTTCCTCCTTGGCATAGATGGTCTGATAGCGCTCGGCATCGCTCGGCTCGGGCTCGCGGCGGATGTAGTGCGGCAGGGGCGTCTCGCCCATGGCCATGATGGAGTTCTTAAACTCCTCATAGGTGCCGTCGAAGAGAAAGCGCAGGGTGCGGCCGCGGCTGGTGGTGTTGTCGATCACCTCGGCCACCAGCTCGTCGTCCTTGCCGAAGTAGAGCTTGTTGCCGATGCGGATCTTGCGGGCGGGGTCCACGATCACATCCCACAGCAGGCTCTCGCGGTTGAGCTCCCGCAACATGAACACCTCGATCTTGGCGCCGGTCTTCTCCTTGTTGCCCCACATGCGGGCGGGGAAGACCTTGGTGTTGTTCAGGATGAAGGTGTCCCCCTCATCAAAGTAGTCCAGGATGTCGCGGAATTTGCGGTGTTCGATCTTCCCGTCCTTGCGGTGAAGCACCATCAGGCGGCTTCCGTCGCGGTCCTTGGTGGGGTAGAGAGCGATCTGTTCCTTGGGTAGATCGAATTTGAAGGCGGTGAGCTTCATGGTGTTTGGTGAGGGCTTACGGGCCCTTGTCCGGCTGTAAAAGGGGGGCGAAGATAGCGCCGTGGCCAAGCGATGGTCAAAGCATCCGCACCACCGCGGCCGGCGCGGCCCGCCGAGCGGTTCGGCGCGCTGCCACCGGGCGATCTACCTTTGGCCCACATCCACTACCGTGATGACCCCACTCCCGCTCTTCGTACCGCTCGGCGTGATCGGCCCCTGGCAGATCGTTCTCATCGTGGTGGTGCTCCTGCTCCTGTTCGGCGGCAAGAAGATCCCCGAGCTCATGCGTGGCCTGGGCCAGGGCATGAAAGAGTTCAAGGACGCCACCAAGGGTGACGACAAGAAGGAGGACGGTAAGTAAGGCCCCACCGGCGTGAGCACCCCGAAGACCTTCTCGGAAGCCCGCGCGGCGCTGGCCCAAGGGGCCACCGTGCAGGACCTGACGCGCGCCGCCCTGGAGGCGGCCCAGGCGCAACAGCATCTCAACGCCTTCCTGGAGCTGTTCCCCGACTCGGCCATGGAGCACGCCCGGGGGGTGGACGAACGCCTGCGCAAGGGGCAGGCAGGCCCGCTGGCCGGCATGATCATCGGCCTGAAGGACAACATCTGCTACAAGGACCACCGCGTGAGCGCCGCCTCGCGCATGCTCGAGGGCTATGTATCGCCCTACAGCGCCACGGCGGTGGAACGTCTGCTGGCCGCCGACGCCGTGGTGCTGGGGCGCACCAACTGCGACGAGTTCGCCATGGGCAGCAGCAACGAGAACAGCGCCTTCGGTCCGGTGCACAACCCGCACGACCCCAAGCGTGTAGCCGGCGGCTCCTCAGGCGGCTCTGCGGCCGCTGTGGCGGCGGGCATCGTGCATGGCGCCCTGGGCAGTGACACGGGCGGTTCCATCCGGCTGCCGGCCTCGTTCACCGGCACCGTGGGCTTCAAGCCCACCTACGGACGCATCAGCCGCTACGGGCTCATCGCCTTCGCCAGCAGCCTTGATCAAATCGGGCCGTTCACCCACAACGTGAGCGACGCGGCGGCCCTCTACCGGGTGATGGCGGGCCACGACCACCGCGACAGCACCACCAGCACCCGCGTGGTGGAGCCCGTGGAATTGACGCGGCCCGGTCCCCTGCGCATCGGCTACTTCCGCGAAGGGCTGGAGCGCCCCGGCATGGACCCCG
>CAYXKE010000020.1:20934-27686 GCA_964464935.1 uncultured Chryseobacterium sp. | reverse complement strand
CCCCTGCGCATCGGCTACTTCCGCGAAGGGCTGGAGCGCCCCGGCATGGACCCCGTCGTGGTCGCCCATGTGCAGGCCCATATCGACCGCCTGCGTGCGGAAGGTCACACGGTGGAGCCGGTGGAGATCCCCCTGCTGGAGCATCAGGTACCCACCTACTACATCGTGGCCACCGCCGAAGCGAGCAGCAACCTGGCCCGGTTCGACGGGGTGCGCTACGGCCACCGCAGCAAGGCCGCCAAAACCGTGGAGGAGACCTATCGACTGAGCCGTTCCGAAGGCTTTGGTCCGGAGGTGCAACGCCGCATCATGCTTGGCACCTTCGTGCTCAGCAGCGGTTACTACGATGCCTATTACGCCCAGGCCCAGAAGGTGCGCCGGATCATCCAGCAGCGCACGCTCGAAGCCCTGGAGCGCTACGACCTGCTGCTGGGCCCCACCGGCCCCACCACCGCCTTCGAACTGGGCGCCGTGACCGACCCGGTGGCCATGTACCTGCAGGACATCTTCACCGTGCAGGCCAACCTGGCCGGCACCCCGGCCATCAATCTGCCCACCGGCCGGCACCCCAACGGAATGCCCTTCGGCATCCAGCTCATGGGGCGCCCCTTCGACGAGGCCCGGCTTTTCGCCGCCGCCGCACACCTGTTCTGACGGCCCACATCGGCTTGTGGACGACCGCCGTGATAACAACGGCGGCATCGCTGCGTAGTAGGGGTACCTTCGTGACCCTTCAGTGCCCCCATGGTCGTGCGATCCATCCCCTCTGTTCTCGTTGCGCTGCTCCTGGCCCAGTTCGCGGGCGCGCAGGAGCGCGAACCGTTCGAGCTGCTGCCCGACGACCCCATCCTGGCCCGGCTGGACGACCTGGCGAACATGCCGTGGATCAAGTACTCCACCTTCACCACGGACACCGCCCACCTCAACGTGCACGGGTTCGCGCCCGATGAGCGCCCGGTGTGGCCCGAGGAGGTGTACCGCGAGCGGCTGGCCATCCTCGATGCGGCCACGCCCTTCGACCTCACCTACAATGCGCCGGTGCGGGCCTTCATCGACCTGTACGTGGAACGCAAGCGCGAGATGAGCGCCCGCCTGCTGGGGCTGGCCGAACTCTACTTCCCGGTGTTCGAAGCCGCCCTGGACCGGCACGGCATCCCCCTGGAGATGAAGTACCTGGCCGTGGTGGAAAGCGCCCTGAACCCCAGCGCCCGCAGCCGCGCCGGTGCGGTGGGCCTGTGGCAGTTCATGCTGCCCACCGGCAAGATGTTCGGCCTGTACGCCGACAGCTACATCGACGAGCGCCACGATGTGTACAAGAGCACCGATGCCGCCTGCCGCTACCTGAAGTACCTCTACCGGATGTACGACGACTGGGAGATGGCCATGGCCGCCTACAACTGCGGGCCCGGCAACGTGAACAAGGCCATCCGCCGCAGCGGCGGCCGCAAGGGCTACTGGGACATATACGAGTACCTGCCCCGGGAGACGCGCGGCTACGTGCCGGCCTTCATCGCGGTGAACTACCTGTTCAATCATCACGCGGACCACAACATCTATCCGGTGGCCCCCACCTACTGCAAGTACGAGATGGACACCGTGCAGGTGTGCTATCCACTGGACCTTGCGGCCCTGGCGGAGCGCACCGGGGTGGCGCGGCAGGACATGCTGGACATGAACCCCACCTTCAAGCGCGGCATCGTGCCAGACGTGGACCAGCCCGTGACCATCTACCTGCCCAAGGAAGCCGCCGGCATCATGGTGTCCAACGAGGAGACCATCCGCTACGACTACATCAAGGCCCTGCGCAACACGCCGGTACGCGAGGAGGCGGTGGCCGTGTCCCAGACAAAGGCAGCCGCAACCACCAAGCATACCCACACGGTACGCAGTGGCGAATCCTTGGGGATCATCGCCAGGAAGTACGGTGTTACCGTGCGCGACCTGAAACACTGGAACGGTCTGCGCAGCGACATGATCCGGGCCGGCCAGCGGTTGGTGGTGCACCGCGACCCCAAGGCCTGACCCCCCGCCCGGGACCGGCGGCGGATCTTATCAACAGGTCCCCGCACGGTGTTGAGATCTTGCCTCCGCACGGCACCGCTCACGCATGTACTTTGCGGTGGTCATTCCGTTATCCGTGCATCATGGAAGTCTCGCACATCCGCACGTTCGCGCACACGCACTGCCGGTTCAAGCTTCGCTCGGGCAAGGAGGTGTACGGGGTGATCTGGGAGGTGGAGGGCACCGACGCCCAGGGCACGCCCGGCGGTGGCAAGCTGCTGTTCTTCTCCAGCATCCGCGACTATGAGCGGATGCGCACTGAGGGCGCTCCCGTACAGGTGGTGCCCATGGAGCCCGAGGAGATCGTCTGGGCCGAACGCCTGGCCAGCTGACGACCCCGGTCACACGTGCAGGCCCACCTGCCAGAGCAGGAAGGCGTAGTCGAGCGCCACTTCCTTCAACCGTTCGAACCGGCCCGAGGCACCGCCATGCCCGGCCTCCAGATTGGTGTACAGCAGGATCGGCGCATCGCCCAGTTGGTGCTCGCGCAGGCGTTGCACCCACTTCGCAGGCTCCCAATACTGCACTTGGCTGTCGTGCAGGCCCGTGGTGACCAGCATGGCGGGGTAATGGGCGTGGCGGACGTTGTCGTAGGGCGAATAGGACAGCATGCGCCGGTAGGCGTCCAGCTCCTTCGGATCACCCCACTCATCGAACTCGCCCGTGGTGAGCGGGATCGAGTCATCGAGCATGGTGGTCACCACGTCCACGAAGGGGACCTCGGCCACCACGGCCTTCCAGCGATCAGGACGCATGTTCACCACGGCACCCATGAGCAGCCCGCCAGCGCTGCCACCCATGGCGCACACGCGTGCGGGATCGGCATAGCCGTGCTGCACCAGATGGTCGGCGCAGTCGATGAAGTCGTTGAACGTGTTGTGCTTATGCTCCATGCGGCCGTGCTCATACCACGCCCTGCCCAGCTCCTCACCGCCGCGCACATGGGCAATGGCGAAGATGAACCCCCGGTCCAGCAGGCTCAGACGGGCGCTGCTGAAGCCGGGGTCGAGGCTGTAGCCGTAGCTGCCGTATCCGTACAGCAGCAGTGGGGCCGTGCCGTTGATGGGTGTGTCCTTGTGGTACACCAGGCTCACGGGCACCATCGCGCCGTCGCGTGCGCGCACCCGGATCCGCTCGCTGCGGTAATCGTTCGGGTCGAACCGGCCCAACACCTCCTGGCGCTTGAGCAGCACATCGGGGCCGCTGCCGTCGAGCGGGTGCTCATACACGCTGCTGGGCGTGGTCATGGAGCTGTAGCCGTACCGCAGCACGGTGGTGTCCCACTCGGGGTTCACGGCTGTGTACACGGTGTAGGCCGGGTCGTTGAAGGCGATCTCGTGCTCGCGGCCATCGGACAGGCGCCGCACCCGCAGGTGGGTGAGACCGTCGCGCCGCTCGCTGATGACCAGGTGGTGCTTGAACACCTCCACGTCCTCCAGCAGCACATCGTCGCGGTGGGGGATCACCTCCTTCCAGCTGGCCTTGTCGTGCGTGGCGCCTTCGGCACATTCCATCAGTCGGAAGTTGCGCGCCTGCCAGTTGGTGAGGATGTACCACTTGGCCGGGCGGCCGTCCGTGGCCGGCACGTGGATGGCCGTGTGTTCGTGCTCCTCCTCGCGCGGCAGCAACACGCGGAACTCCCCGAGGGGGTCGTTCACGGGCAGATAGCGGTACTCGCTGCTGAGCGTGCTCTCCGTTACGATGATGAGCATGTGGTCGCTGCGACTGCGGTACACATCGCAACTGAACGCGGGGTCCTTCTCCTCGTACACGAGCACGTCCAAGGCGGGGTCGGTGCCCAACAGGTGGCGGTATATGCGGTGGTTGCGCAGGGTCTTGTCCTTGCGCACGTAGAACACCGTGCGGTCATCGGCGAAGGCGCAGCCTCCATCGGTCGCGGGGATCACATCGGGCAACTCTGCACCGGTCACCAGATCGCGGAAGCGCAGTTCATAGAGGCGGCGTCCCACGCGGTCCATGCCATATGCCAGCACGGTGTTGCCGGGGCTCACCTCGTAATCGCCCAGGTCGAAGTAGGAACTGTTCGCTGCCAGCGCGTTCTCGTCCAGCAGGTCCTGCTCCACCGCACCGGGCGCGTCCTTGCGCCACACATGGATGGGGTACTCCTTCCCTTCTTCGTAACGGTAATGGTACCAGTACCCGTTCTCACGGAAGGGCACGCTCATGTCGGTCTCCTTGATGCGCGCGCGCATCTCCTTGAAGAGCTGCTCGCGGAGGGACGAGATGGGGGCCAGGACGGTGTTCGTGTACGCGTTCTCTGCGCGCAGGTGTGCGAGCACCCGCCGGGTGTGGTCATCGGGGCTGGGCGCCTTGCGCTGCTCCTCGCTCAGGCGCATCCAGTGGTAGGGATCGATGCGGGTGTGGCCATGCACGGTGATGGCATGGTCCTCTTTGGCGGCCACGGGCGGGTGGGCCATCGCGGTGTGGGGCATGGTGGGCTGGGGAAATGGTCCGCGGCGGCGGGCCGATCGGCCATGTGCGCCGGGCTGCGCGGTGGGAGGGCGAAGTTATCGCCGGGCGCGTGGCCTCAGCCCAAGGCCTGGTGAAGCATGGCCGGCGAGCGCAGATCGCCCATGCCCTCCAAGTGGATGCGGTAGTAGAGCAGCAGGTGGTCGAGCAGGGCGCGGCGCAGGCGGGCGGGAATGGCCAGCGTGTGCGCCTCCGCCAGATGCACCTCCAGCAGGCGGGCCAGCGCGCTGCTGTGTTCGGGGTCCAGTGTGGCTCCATGGATGGCGCCGCCCTGCACGAAGTGCCCTTCCACGGGGTCGAAGCGGTCCTCGCCGGGGCCGGGCGACACCGGTCGGAAGCCGAGATGGTCGGCGAGGTCGAGCAGGAAGACCAGCGGATAGTGGCTCAGGTCGGGCACCTCATCGAGCAAGTCCAGCGCGTGGTAGAGGAACTCCGACAGTCCGTGCTCCGCGCCGTCGGTGCGCAACACGCGATAGAGCAGCTCCTGCACGAAAAGGGCCACCGCACTGCGCAGGGGGTCTTGATGCAGGCGCAGGAAGGGCTTTTCCACGCGCATCTCACGCACCAGGTGCATGTCACGCTCCGGATGCTCATCCATCACCACTTCGAGCCGGCCCAAGGGCTGCAGCACGGCCGCGGACACCCCGCGCCGCCCCCCCGTACGCACCACGGCGCTGCGCAGGCCCGCATGGGTGGTCCACAGGTTCAGCACCACCGTGCGGTCACCGTGCCGGATGGCCCGAAGCAGGATGGCGCGCGTGGTGATCAGCATGACGCACGTGCTCGCACCGCAGGCGGCCTGCTCACCGTACCACCAACACCTTGGTGTTGCACTTGGACGAGCCGTAACGGTCGGTGGCCAGGATCAGGTACACCCCCGTGGCCACCCGGTTGCCGCTCATGTCCGTGCCGGGCCAGATGGCCTGCCCGCCCAGCGAAGTGGTGCGGTATACCAGGTTGCCGGCCACGTCGGTGATCTTCACTTCACTGTCGAACATCAGGCCCGATATCGCCACCGGGCCGGTGTAGGACTCGTGCACGGGATTGGGGAACACCTTGGCGCATTCACTGGTGAGCGAGCCTTCCGTGGCGCTGCTGCGGTAGCTCACGATGCCTGCGCTGGTGGCGAAGTAGACCTCGCCCGAGGTGCCGTCCCATGCGATGGAATGGACCATGTTGCTGGGCAGCGGGCTGTTCTCGGCGGTGTAGTGGGCCACCTGGGTGCGTCCGTCGTGATCGATCAGGAACACACCGCTGGTCTCCGTACCGATCCATTTGCGGTTGGCGCCATCCACGGCGATGGCCGTCACCACCTCGGTCTCCAGGAGGATCTGCACGTTGCCGTCCTGCTCCAGGAGGATCTGCTGCGCATCCTGCGGGCTGTTGCCGAAAAGCCCTGCGGCATCGTAGAACACCACCGGACCCTGCGCGGTACCCACCCAAATGTGGCCGTTGAGGTCCTCGGCCACGGCACGCACGTCGTTCGTGGGCAGGCCGCCATTGCCCGGCACGTTGGTGATCAGGCGGTACCGGTCATCGCCGGTATCGAGCACGGTGCCTCCGTCGTACATCACCAGCAGGCCGTTCCCGCGGGGACGCACCACCCATTTCTGCCCGATGGTGGTGGCCATTACATCGGCCACCAGGTAGTTGCTGTTGAGCAGCGCACCGGGGGTGAAGGAACGCCATTCGCCATTCCGCGTGTACACGGCCAGCACCGCCGGAGCGAGCGCATTGGTCATCCAGAGGTTCCCCTCACTGTCGAACGACAGGCCGCCGATGTTGACCTTGCCCGCAGGACCATTGATCTCCTGCTGCAAGGTGCTGTTGCTGTTGTTCCACCACTTGAGGGGCGCCCGGTCACGGAACTCCAACAACCCATCGTCCCAGCTGCCCGCGAAAGCCCGGCCGGGATCGTTCGGGTCCACGGCCACCGCCATGATGTCATTGGCGGCACCGGCGAAATCATTGGCCCCGACCATGAGCGGGGTATTCTCGAAGTGGTTGGTGACCCAATATCCATCCGCATAGTGGTGCACCCCCGCCTTGTGGTACCTGTTGGTCCAGGTGCCGGACACCGCACCGGTGGCTGCGAAGAGCACACCCTGCTCGGCCGCCAAGCGGTATACGCTGCTGTTCTCCGGGCCCGGTGGCGCGATGGTGTATCCCGCCCCGCCCCCCGTGGCCCGCACCAGTCCGAT
>CAYXKE010000020.1:0-20834 GCA_964464935.1 uncultured Chryseobacterium sp. | reverse complement strand
CCGGTGGCGCGATGGTGTATCCCGCCCCGCCCCCCGTGGCCCGCACCAGTCCGATGCGCCGGTCGGCCACCCAGATCACCCCATTGCCGTACGCGGCCTGCTGGGCGTCGACCCAGGTGTCGGCGTACCAATCGTTCATCATCACCTCGGCCATGTCAGCGCCGTACACGCGGATGGCATCATGGAGCGTCACGCTCATGTACAGACCATCCGCGCTCACCTTCAGTGAACGCACACGCGAGCCATACAGGGGTTCGAAGCGATGCACCCCCTCGCCATCGATGAGCAGCAGCGTATCGGCGCCACCGGCACCGGCGTAGTTCGCAGCCAGCCGACCGTTGAAGGCCGCCAGCGCATTGAATGGCCCGTTGACCATGTGCGCGGGCAGGTCCGTGCGCTTCTGCCAATTGGTGAAGGAGGCCAGGTTCTGCGCATACCGGTAGGCCCGGAAGAGGCCGTCGGTGGTGGCCACGTGGATCGAATCATTGTGGATGGCGATGCCCGAGACGTTCACGTGCGTGCCGTTCGGGCCGAGGAACCACGTGTCGCGCACTTCGCGCTGCGCCAGGTCGACCACCACCACGCCGAAACCGCAGCCCAGGTAGGCCATCGGGCCATCCATCAGCACGGTGTTCACCCGCTTGTTCCCTTGGATGTTCGCCCGCTTGATGTCGGACATGTTGTAGCTGGCCCCGTCGGCGTACACCAGGTCGAGGTTGCCGTTCTCGTAGTACACCAGCAGGGCGGCGCGCTCCGCGTTCCACGCCAGCCCATTGATCCCGATGTCACTGAGCCCGTTCACCTTGGTGATCCGCTCGATCTCTCCCGAGGACGGGTCGTAGCGGAAGGCCGCGTTGGAGGTGGCGCAGTAGACCATGCCCCCGCCCAGTTCCACGCTGCGGGCCTGGCGGTAGGCGAAATGGTCCTGCCAGGAACCGATGGGGCCCAGGCCCTGGGCCGGCACAAGCGTGCAGCACGACCAGCCAAGGAGAGCGAGGAGCGAGCGGGCGGTCATTTTCGTTCCAAGGGCGGGTGGGTACCTCAACGCAGCAACGGGAAGATCGGTATGTGCGGCCCGGAGCGCACCACCGGGTATGGAACCGGAACGGCCAGACCCTGAGGCCTGGCCGTTCCGCTGGAGGTCGCGTGCGGATTCGAACCGCAGTAGCAGCTTTTGCAGAGCTGTGCCTAACCCCTCGGCCACGCGACCATCAAAATGCGCCTCCCGAACAGCAGGAACGGCCGGCGAATATAGAGGATCGGCGGCACGACCATGGCGGTATGGTGGAGCCCGCTATCTTTCTCCACCATCCTTCGGACCATGTCCCCTGCCAAGCCGACCCTCGCGCTCGCGTTATTCCTCGCGCCTTGCGCCCTTGCGGCCCAGTGCCCCGGCTGTGCCGTGGACACCTCCTGCCTGTCGGACCCGCCATTCCCCGCGCTCTGCCCATCGGAACTGCCCCCCGCCACCGCCGGCGAGCCCTATGGCACCGACATCACCTTCTGGCTGCCCGTGCAGTTCCAGGACCCCGGCACCGGTTTGGACCTCTCCTTCGAACAGATGACCATCACGGGGGTGTACGGCATGCCCTTCGGCATGGCGGTGGAGACCAACAGCCCCAACAACACCTACTTCCCCCCGCAGAACAGCTTCGGCTGCGCCCGCATCTGCGGTACTCCGCTGGGCCCCGGCACCTTCCCCATCACCATCGCCATCATGGCACAGGTCTCCTTCAGCGGCTTCTCGCTCTCCGTGCCGCAGCAATTCTCCACGGACCTCGTGGTGCTGCCTGGCGCAGGCGGCAACAACAGCTTCACGTTCGAACCCGCATCGGCATGCGGCAGCGCCGAGGTGACCTTCCACGCCGCCATCGATGCAAGCCCGCAGCCCATGGCCTGGGCCTGGGACTTTGGGAACGGCAACACCAGTGATCAGCCCGACCCGCCCGTGCAGACCTATGACAGCCCGGGCACCTACACCGTGAGCCTGCAGACCACCGTGAGCAGCCACGTGCTCCAGTCCGTGCAGATCACCTCCGTGAACGGCGGCTGGTGCAACGACGTGGAGGAACCATTGTGCAACTGCGGCACACCCTTCATCGGCACCTGCCCCGACCTCTACTTCGTGCTCACCGACGGCAATGGAAACAGCTACACCAGCAGCACCATCGACGACCAGACCTCCGGGACCTGGAACAACCTGGGCTTGGTGCTGAACAACCCGCCCTACAGCATCAGCTTCTGGGATGAGGACGTGGTGAGCGCCGATGACCACCTCGGCACCTACAACATCACCCTCTCCACCGCCGGCACCCACCCCTTCATGGTGGCCAATGGCACGGCAGGCTCGCTGAACATCGCACTGCAGGTGTTGCAGCAGTTCAACGACACCGACCTGGTGCATGTATTGCCCATGCCCGAGCCGGTGCTGATGCTGAATGAGCAGAGCGGCGAGCTCTGCGTGGAGGGCGATGACCTGCTGCAGTTCATCTGGCTGGTGGACGGCGACACCGTGCCCGACGCCACTGGTGCGTGCATCGATCCGCACATGGCCGGCGCCTGGCAGGTGGTGGTCACCAATGCATACGGCTGCACCGCCACCAGCGAACCCTGGGTGATCTGCCCCAGCGTGACGATCGTACGCACCGGGGATGTGCTGTCCGTGCCCGGCGGCTTCCAAGACTACACCTGGACCCTCAACGGGGAGCCGCTGCCCAATGGCGACCAGCCGTTCATGATCATCGGCGGCAATGGCGAATATGCCGTGACCATCAACGCGCCGCATGATTGCGTGGTGACGGCCACGTTCGCCGTGGAGGACTTCGGGGTGGGCATGACCGAGATCCCGACCGATGCGATGCGCCTGGGTACCTACCCGGTGCCGAACGATGGGGCGTTCACCGTGGTGGGCACCGGCCTTCCCGGGAACCAAGCCATGATCCACCTCACCGACCAGCTGGGCCGCATGGTGTGGCAGGGCACGGCACCGGTGGTGAACGGCCAGCTGCACACCGCCCTGATGCCGGGCGTGGCACCGGGCCACTACGCCGTGGTGGTGCGTGCCGGTGACCATGTGCATACCGTGCGCACCATTGTACGCTGAAGCGCCCGCCCCCCGCACCTTAGCTTTGTTCTGCAACAAGCCCGCTGCGGGGTGCGTTGTACCAGCCCCTGACCATGGTCCGCTCCGACTATGACCTGCTTATCGCCAAGCTGGATGCCTTCATCCGGAAGTACTACAAGGACCAGCTGATCCGCGGTCTCTTGTACAGCATGGGCCTGGTGGTGGGCGTGTTCCTGGTCGTGGCCCTGCTGGAGTACATCGGTCGCTTCGGCACCACGGCACGCACCCTCCTTTTCTGGGGTACCGTGGCGGCCATGGCCCTGATCTTGGGGCGCTTCGTGTTGCGCCCGCTGGTGAAGCTCTTTCGGCTGGGGCCTGTGATCGATCATGCCGAGGCCGCCCGCATTGTAGGCACCCACTTCCATGAGGTGCGCGACAAGCTGCTGAACACCCTGCAGCTGCGCGAAATGGCTGCGCACGATCCGGACCGTCGTGAGCTGATCGAAGCCGCCATCGCCCAACGCAGCCGGGAGCTGCAGCCCATCCCTTTCGTGAACGCCATCGACCTGAGCCGCAACACGCGCCATCTGCGCTATGCCCTCCCGCCCCTGGCACTGCTGATCGTGCTGCTCCTGGCCGCACCCAGCCTCATCACCGGGCCCACCCAGCGACTCATCCGTCACGGCAGCGAGTTCGTGCCCGAGGCGCCCTTCCAATTCGTGGTGCTCAATGATACACTGGCCGTGCCCGAGCAGCAGGACTTCGAGCTGGTGGTCGAACTGCGCGGTGATGTCGTGCCCCAGCAGGTGGACATCGACCTGGAGGGCCGACGTGTGCCGCTGGTGAAACGCGATGCACGCCACTTCGTGCACCGCTTCCGCAACGTGCAACACGACATCCCGTTCCGCCTCACCGCGGAAGGCATCGCCAGCAACACCCACGTGCTGCGCGCCCTGCCGCACCCGATGCTCCTCGATATTCAAGTGGAGCTGGACTACCCGGCCTATCTGGGCCGGCCGGCCGAACGCATGGGCCTGCCCGGCGATCTGGTGGTGCCTGTCGGTACACGGGTCAAATGGCACATCCACGCCCGTCGTGCCGATCATCTGGACCTGCGCCTGAACGACTCCACGCAGACCCTCGTTCCGCAGGCCCGCACGCCCGACGGCGCCATGTTCACCGCCACCCACCGCTTCCTCTCGGGCGCCGTGTACAGCATGGTGCCGCGCCACGGCGACCTCAGCGCGGAAGCCACGCTGGACCACCGCGTGGAGGTGCTGCCCGACCTGTTCCCCACCATCCAGGTGGAGACCCGCACGGACAGCACCGCCTTGAAGCGGCTCTTCTACCGCGGGGTGATCGGCGATGACCATGGGCTGCGGCGCCTGGTGTTCCACTATCAGTTCGCCAGCGGTGGAGACAGCGTGCCCGCCGAACTGCGAAGCGGCAGCAAGGAGCTGCGGATCGATCCCACCGCCACCCGGCAGGAGTTCTTCCACAGCTGGGAGCTCTATGACCTGCCCATCGCACCGGGCGACCGCATCGAGCACTGGTTCGAAGTGTGGGACAACGACGGGGTGAACGGCAGCAAACGCACGCGCTCACGCACCGAGGTGTTCGCCGCACCGAGCCTGCGCGAACTCGCCCAGCAAAAGGATCAGGAGAACGAGGCGATCAAGGACGAACTGCAGGACCACATCAAAGAAGCCCGGGAGCTGCAACGCGAGCTGGAGAAGCTGCGCCGCGACATGGTGGAGAAGAAGGAGGTGGGCTGGCAGGACCGGCAGAAGCTCGAGAACGTGTTGCAGCGCCAGCAACAGCTGCAGCAGCGCATCGAACACAACAACGAGCGCCTGCGCCAGAACCACATGCAGCAGCAGGAGTTCCGCGCCATGGACGAGCGGCTCATGGAGAAACAGCGCCAGTTGCAGGAGTTGTTCGACAACGTGCTGAGCGAGGAGATGAAGGAGCTCTACCGCCAGATGCAGGAGATGCTCGACCGCTTGGACAAGGACCAGCTCTACGACCAGATCAAGGACATGCAGCTGGGCCAGGAGGATGTGGAGAAAGAGCTGGACCGCGCACTGGAGATCTTCAAGCAGATGGAGGTGGAGCAGATGGCCACCGAGATCACCGAACAACTGCGCGACCTGGCCCGTCAGCAGGAGGAGCTGGCCGAGGAAAGCGAACAGGGAAAGACCCCTTCCGAGGAACTGCAGAAGAAACAGGAGGAACTGAACAAGGCGTTCGAGGAACTGCGGCGCGATCTGGACAAGCTGCAGGAGAAGAACCAGGAGCTGGAGCGCCCCATGGACGTGCCCAACACCGATCAGCAGGAGGAGGAGATCCAGAAGGACCAGCAGCAGAGCCGTGACGACCTGCAAAAGGGCCAGCCCAAGAAGGCCAGCCCCAAGCAGAAGGCCGCCGGCGAGAAGATGGACCAGCTGGCCCAGCAGCTCGAAAGCGCCATGGAAGCCGGTGCCGAAGAGCAGCAGAGCGAGGACATGGACGCGCTGCGGCAGCTGCTGGAGAACCTGCTCCATCTGAGCTTCGAACAGGAGGCATTGATGGCCGATGTGGGCCACACCCACATCCGCGACCCGCGCTTCGTGGAACAGGGCCGCAAACAGCGAAAGCTGCGCGACGATGCCAAGGTGGTGGAGGACTCGCTCTTCGCCCTGAGCAAGCGCGTGCCCCAGATCCAAAGTGTGGTGAACCGGGAGATGAACGCGGTGAACGATAACATGGACGAGGCCGTTAAACACATGGGTGAAGCCCGTGCCAACGAACGGCACAAGGCCCAGGCCACCGAACGCCAGCAACACGCGATGACCGGATTGAACAACCTCGCCCTGCTCCTGGACGAGGCCTTGCAGCAGATGATGAGCCAGGCCCAGAGCAGCAAGGGAGGCAGTTGCGACAAGCCCGGCAATGGGCAGGGCAGCAAACCCGATCTGGGCAAGCTTAAGGGCCAGCAACAGGCGTTACAGAAGCAGTTGGAAGAGATGCGCAAGGCCATGGAGAAGGGGCCCAAGCCCGGCGAAAAGAACCCCGGCAGCATGGGGCAGGGAATGAGCCAGGAGCTGGCCCGCATGGCCGCCCAGCAGGCCGCCATCCGCCAGGAGATGCAGCGGCTGGCCCAGGAACTCAACAAGGACGGCAGCGGCGCCGGTAACGAGTTGAACAAGCTCGCCGATGAGATGGAGAAGCAGGAGCGCGACATCGTGAACCGGCAGATCGACCGCACCACCATGCGCCGCCAAGAAGAGATCATGACCCGCCTGCTGGAGCACGAGAAGGCCGAGCGGGAACGCGAGCTCGACCAGCAACGCCTCAGCCAGGAAGGTCGCGACAGGCCCGCGCCCGACCCCGCACGCTACTTCGAACACGTGCGTCAGCGCACGCGGGAGGCCGAGCTGCTGCGTACGGTACCGCCCGGCCTCAAACCGTATTACCGCGACCGCGTGAACGCATATTTCGGTACTTTTGACCGACCCTGATCCCATGGCACGACCGACCGGAGAACTGGAGCACGCCCAACGGATCGATTTCCCCTCCAAAGCGGAGAACATCGCCTTGGCCGAAAAGCTCATCGACCAGGCGTGCACGGACCTTGACGTGCACGAAAGCCGTTACGGCAACATCCTGGTGGCCCTTACCGAGGCGGTCAACAACGCCATCCACCACGGCAACCGCCTGGACCCGACCAAGTCCGTGCACCTGGGCTACCGGAAGCGCGATGACGGCATGCTGGAGTTCCTTGTTCAGGACGAAGGGCCGGGGTTCGACTACGCCAACCTGCCTGACCCCACGGACCCGGAGAACCTGGAGAAGCCCCACGGCCGTGGTGTGTTCCTCATGCGCGCCCTGGCCGATGAGGTGGAGTTCAGCGACAATGGCAGTACGGTGACCATGTGCTTCGCACTGGGGCCCGTGACCGAGTGATCATGCCCCCCATTCATTTCACGGTGTGCGACGTACCGGACGCCTTCCGTGAACGCGCTCGCCTGCGCAATTGGCTGAACAACGTGGCCCGGGATCATGGCCGCACCATCGCCGACCTGGGCTTTGTGCTCATGGACGCCAAGGCCATGCTGGACCTCAACAGGCGATACCTGGACCATGACGATCACACGGACGTGATCACCTTCGTGCTGGGCGAAGGCCCGGAGGTCGAGGGCGAGGTGCTCTTGAGCCACCCCCGCATCAAGGAGAACGCCGCCACCTTCGGTGTCCCGATGCAGGAGGAACTGCGCCGCGTGATGGTGCATGGCCTGCTGCATCTGCTGGGCCACAAGGACAAGACCGACGCCCAGCGCAAAGCGATGCGCGCCCAGGAGGACAAGTACCTGTCCCGCTGGGCGCGCACCCGCGCTTAGGCCGCCTTCATTTCATCGCCGACCCCCACCGCCACTGCGGGAGCCACCACCTCCGGCGGGCGGTGCACTGGGCGTGCTCCGCGGGGCCGGAGCAGGGGCCGAGCGGGGGGCCTGCGGCACGGACGGGGCGGTGCGCTGAGGCGCCGGCGGCGGCGTGGACGGCCGCTGCTGGTACTGTTCATAGCCTTGTTCCCGCTGGCGACCACGCTCGCGGTCACGCTGGATGTCCTGCGGGGCCGGGGCCGTATGCGGCGTGGACGGTCGCTGCACGGGTGGTGCAGGCGTACGCGGCGCGGAAGGCTGCTGCACGGGAGCCGGGGCCGTACGACCGACGTTCTGCTCCTGCGTGGCCGCCGGACGCCCCTGATCGCGGCCACCGGTGCGGTCGGCAGCGGGAACCTGCTCCCACTTCCCGTTCATCAAGCGCTCGGTCTCCGCGCCGGAGCGGCGGTACACATTACCCTCGCGGTCGCTGAAGTAGTCGGAACGACCACCAGAAGCGCCCTGCGTGGCGTTCACCGTGCGCCCCCCGGTGCCCTCCGTACGCGCACGCGATACCCGCGCAGGCGTGATCCCATTGGCCTCGCGGCCGGTGTACAGGTCGCGGGCAGAGCTGCGCACACCGCCATCGGCGGCTCGGGTGCCGCCCGTGCGGCCGGAGTTCAGGGAACTGCGGTGCCCGTAATAACTGTGGTTGGTGTACACCACGGGCGGGTGGTAGCCGTACGGGCCGCACCACCCCCAGCCCCAGTGGTGGTGACCCCCCCACCCGTACCAACGCGGGTAGTACCAGGTCCACCCCCAACCCCAATTGTAGCCCCAGCCCACCCAGGGATCATAGTACATGTGGAACCCCCAGGTGAAGGGCCGCGGACGCCAGTAGCGGGGCCAGGGCGCGTAGTAGTATCCGGTGCCATAGATGGGCACGCCCCACTGCACGAAGCCGCCCAGATAGCCCGGGGTGTAGCCCACGTATACGACCTCGGGGGTGTGGGCGTAGATGTACACGTACCGCGTGTTATAGGCGGGGCTGCTCGGCGGGATGGTGTTCACCTCGGCCGGCACCGCCGTGCTAACCTGCCACGGCCCGTGGGGCGAGGGACCATCGTACCACACGGCGTTGTCCAGGGCATGATAGCGCCCTCTGATGCGGAGCACGGTCGTGCTGGCGTTCACGGCCATCTCCACCGCCGTACCGGGGATGACGTCGAACCAGGGATCGCCATCGTACTGTACCTGCAGGGTGGCGGTGCGGCGGTCCACCTTGGCGGTCTGGGGCACATAGGTGTCCCGCACGGCCTCGCGGGCGGCATTGGTGCCCGCCACATGGGCCAGCACACCATCCTTTACGGAGCCTTCGGGGATCCGGGCGAAATCGGCCGGCAGCTTGTCCGGGGGCACATGGCGCCAGGGGCCCGCCGCCAGATCGGCCGTGGCGAACCAACGGCCCGAGGCCAGCAGGTAATACTGTTGTGTGCTGCCGTCGCGGAAGAGGTCCTTGGTGGTGTTGGCCGCGTAATGCAGACCAGTGCCCGGAATGGCACGCCATTGCGGGGCGCCGTCCAGGTCGATCAGCAGGGCCGGCCCGGTGCGCACCACGATGGTGGGCGCCACGCTTGATCCATCAGCGGCGCGGGTCTCCAATTCCGCTCCTTCTTCCACCTGTTTCGCCACATCGCGCACCACTTGGGGCACACTGTAGTCGCGCGACCAGGGTCCTTGGATCGTCTCCGCACTGAACCACGAGCCGGAACCGAAGAGGTAGTGGCGGCCACCGTTCCAGCGCAGCATCACGAACGGGGTGTTGAGCACGCGTTCCACCTTGCCGGTGGGGGGCAGGTGGTTCGGGTCATCGTACTTGGATGCTTGCCGCTCCAGGGCCTCGTAACGGGGCTCGCCGTCCACGTAGACCAGCACGCCGGGCCGCTCCATGTAGATGATCTCCGGCGGGGTGTTCTCGTACTCGCCCACCCCTTCCTGTTCACGCTCCAAGGCGGCGATCAAGTGGTCCAGGGAGAGCACCGGACCCACCACGGGCATCTGTTCCGAAAGGGTTTTCCCGAGCGCCTCGCGTTCGGTCTCGCTCAGGCCGGCGAAGCGCACATCTGTCACGGTGAACCCGGTGATCCGTCCCAGTCGGGTGGTGCGGTCCATCTCCATCACCGCATCGACCCAAACGGTACCGAACACAGGGTCGGCCTGGCCGCTCTGGTGCACGGCCACGGCACTGCGCAGGGAGAGGCGGTTGCCATCGATGGCCTCGGGCTGCGGCTCGTGGACCTCGATGCGGTCGGAACCGTTGCGGACCTCCACCGGCCAGGTGGATTGGGCCAGGGTGACCGCCGCCAGCAAGGCCACCACAGGCAGCAGGAAGGCGCGGCGCCACGGCCGGGGCCTGGTCAGGGGGTGTTCAAGGGATCGCATACCCCCACTTTTGCAAAGTCCGTGCCCGGACGCCTCCGCCTGGATCGATCGCACTATTCTTGTACTCTTTACCCCCTCCACATGCTCCTACGCAACCTCTCCATCGCCCTCGTGGCGTTGACCCTCGTGGTGACCGCCCAAGCCCAGTCGCCCGAACCCACCACCGCCGATCTGCAGGCGATGTACATGGCCTATCTGACCAAGGAAGGCTATCGCCCCACGGTGGACGATGATGGCGACGTCGTGTTCAAGTCCGAAGGGCGCACGTACTTCATCGACGTGGAGGCGGACGACCCGGGCTACTTCCGCATCGCCCTGCCCAACATCTGGGCCATCGAGAGCCCGGAGGAACGCCAGCAGGTGCTGGCCGCATGCGACCACTCCAATGCCACGGCCAAGGTGGCCAAATGCTACATCGTGCGCGATCAGGTGTGGGTGGGCATCGAGGTGTTCCTGGCGAACCCCGATGACTTCGGGCACATCTTTGCCCGTTCCCTGTCCGCTGTGAACACCGGTACCTCGCTCTTTGCGGACCGGATGCAGGGGAAGTGATCGCGGGTCACCGCACGCTTCCGGCCACCACAGCGCGCCCGGGGACCCGGGTGATGCGAACCGAACATGATGGACCAGGAGCGTTATGATGTGATCGTGGTAGGTGCCGGCCATGCCGGGTGCGAAGCCGCAGCAGCGGCTGCCGGCATGGGCTCTTCCGTGCTGTTGATCACCATGAACATGGGGGTCATCGGCCAGATGAGCTGCAACCCGGCCATGGGTGGCGTGGGCAAGGGACAACTGGTGCGGGAGGTGGATGCCCTGGGCGGATGGTCCGGCATTGTGAGCGACCGCAGCGCTGTACAGTTCCGCATGCTCAACCGCAGCAAGGGCGCTGCGATGTGGAGCCCCCGCACCCAGAACGACCGGCAGCTCTTCGCCACAGAATGGCGCAGTGTCCTGGAGTCACTTCCCCGCCTCCATTTCCGCCAGGACAACGTGGCGGGCATGGTGGTGGAGAACGGACGGGTGGCGGGTGTGCGGACCAGCTCGGGCATGATCGCACGCAGCCGCGCCGTGATCCTCACCAGTGGCACCTTCATGAACGGGGTGATCCACATCGGTGAGCGGCAGATCGGGGGTGGGCGGGCCGGCGAAAAGGCCAGCCACGGGATCACCGAGCAGCTGGTGGAACTGGGCTTCGAGGCCGGTCGAATGAAGACCGGCACCCCACCCCGGGTGGACGGCCGCAGTATCGACTACAGCCAGCTGGAAGAGCAGCGGGGCGATGAGGTGCCCGCCAAGTTCAGCTTCTCCGACAGCACCCGTCCCTTGGAGCGGCAACTCTCCTGCTGGATCACCTACACCGATCCGGAGGTGCACGACATCCTGCGTACGGGGTTCTCCCGCAGTCCGATGTTCACCGGGCGCATCCAAGGGGTGGGGCCGCGATACTGCCCCAGCATCGAGGACAAGATCGAGCGGTTCGCTGACAAGGACCGCCACCAGATCTTCGTGGAGCCCGAGGGTTGGAACACGGTGGAGACCTACATCAATGGGTTCAGCACAAGCCTGCCCGAGGAGGTGCAGGTGGCCGCCCTGCGCAAGATCCCCGGCTTCGCCCACGCACGGATCTTCCGACCGGGCTATGCCGTGGAATACGACTACTTCCCCCCCACCCAGCTATGGCACACCTTGGAAACGAAGTTGGTGGAGGGGCTGTACTTCGCGGGCCAGATCAATGGCACCACCGGCTATGAGGAGGCGGCCTGCCAAGGCTTGATGGCCGGCATCAATGCCCATCTGAAAGTCCATGAGAGGGACCCCTTTGTGCTCAAGCGGGACGAAGCGTATATCGGTGTGCTGATCGACGACCTCATTACCAAGGGCACTGAAGAACCATACCGCATGTTCACCAGTCGGGCGGAATACCGGATCCTGCTCCGCCAGGACAATGCGGATCTGCGCCTCACGCCGCGGGGTCATGCCATCGGGCTGGCCACGGACGAACGCATGCGCCGGACGGAACAGAAGCGGGAGTACGTCAGTGCCCTGGCCCGATCGCTCCGGGCTGAAAGTGTGGACCCCGAGGTGGCAAATCCGGTGATCGTTCCACGTGGAACGGCCCCGCTCAAACAGCGTCTAAAGGCCCACGACCTGCTCCTTCGCCCCCAGCTGCAGTTCCCCGATGTAGCCGCCTTTGCACCCCGCATCGCCGAGCTGGCCGACACGTTCGGCAAGCTGCGTGACGAGGTGGTGGAACAAGTAGAGGTGCAGGCCAAGTACGAGGGGTACCTCGAAAAAGAACGCGAACTCGCGGATAAACTCGGTCGCTTGGGGTCAATCCCCCTCGACCCGGATATGGACTACCACAAGCTCACCTCGCTGAGCACCGAGGCCCGTCAAAAACTCGCCGCTGTACGCCCCACGGACATGGCCCAAGCCTCCCGCATCAGCGGCGTATCGCCCGCCGATCTGAGCGTGTTGTTGGTGTACCTCGGACGCTAAAGAACCGATCTGTTCCACGTGGAACGTTCGCCCATGGAGACCCTCCCCGCCTGCCCGATCTGCGCCTCCAGCGTACCCCCCGCACTGTTCCGATCGATCCCTGATCACAGCGTTTCCAAGGCGGTCTTTGCGGTGGTCGATTGCTCCGCGTGCGGCTTCCGCTACACCAACCCGCGCCCTCCCGCATCGGATATCGGACGGTACTACGCCAGTCCGGACTACATCTCCCATACCAATTCCCGGACCACCTTCCGGGACCGGCTCTATCAATTCGCCCGCCGGCATACGATCCGTAGCAAACACCACTTGATCCGCACCTACCGCCCGAACGGTCGGGTACTCGACATCGGCTGTGGCACGGGCGAATTCCTGGCTTACCTCAGCAGCCGCGGCTATCAAGTGGAGGGCGTGGAACCGAACCTTGAAGCACGGGAACGCGCCATCGCCAACTACAGCCTGCCCGTACTGCCCAGCCTGCACGCGGTGCAGTCATTGGAGCAGTTCCAGATCGTCACCATGTGGCACGTGCTGGAACACTTGCACGACCTCCGCGGTACACTGAAGAAGGTCCACGCCATCTCGGACGAGAATGCCCTGCTCATCATCGCCGTGCCCGACCGGGACAGTTGGGATGCGGAATACTATGATACTTGGTGGGCGGCTTATGATGTTCCGCGGCACCTCTACCACTTCCGCAGGCAGGATGTCGCACGCCTCCTTCACGAACATGGGTTCGAGCTGCTCGATACCCGGCGCATGTGGCTGGATGCCTACTATGTGAGCATGCTCTCCGAACAATATCGCGGAGCGCACATGGCCATGGCGTTCATCAAGAGCTTGGTCATCGGCACCCGGTCCGCGCTTCGCTCTCTGTTCGGACGGCGAAGTACCTCCAGCACCCTCTTCCTGGCACGAAAGGCCAAGATCTGACCCTTCCCGACCCCGCCCAATACCCACCACCCGCGAGAAGGCCGTTTTTTCGCCCCCTGGTCAATTGGGGATCATTTCTGGACGCATACCTACGCCTCGCAGGCGTTCGTTCATTGTGGCCAAAATATGAAGGCCATAAGGAACACCCTGAGCACCAGTGAGTTCTATCAACCACGCGGGTTCGAGGCCTGAAGGGCACTCCATCCCGGACCGGCCGCTTCCACGCCGAGTTACCTTTGCCGATCATTTCAGCCACCCCTCATGAGCACCTCCACCGCCCCGCATGCCCTCGCATCGATCCTTGAACAACTCGGCATCACCTCCACGGCAAGTGGGGTAAGCACCGGCTCGGAATGGCTCACCGGTGAAGGCGCTGCGGTTCAGTCATACTCCCCCGTGGACGGCGCACTGATCGGCACGGTGCGCACGGCTTCGCGCGCGGAGTACGACCGCGTAATGGGAACGGCCGCAGAGGGGTTCAAGCAATGGCGCAAGTGGCCCGCGCCCAAGCGGGGCGAAGTGGTGCGCCAGTTCGGCGAAGCCCTGCGCCAACACAAGTCCGCGCTGGGCAAACTGGTGAGCTATGAAATGGGCAAGAGCCTGCAGGAAGGCTTGGGCGAAGTGCAGGAGATGATCGACATCTGCGACTTCGCGGTGGGCCTTTCGCGCCAACTCTACGGCCTCACCATGCACAGCGAGCGCCCCGACCACCGCATGTATGAACAGTGGCATCCACTGGGCCTCGTGGGCATCATCACGGCATTCAACTTCCCGGTGGCCGTGTGGAGCTGGAACACCGCTCTGGCGTGGGTTTGCGGCGATGTATGTGTCTGGAAACCCAGTGAGAAGACCCCGCTTTGCAGCATCGCGTGCCAGCGTATCATCGCCGAGGTGTTCGCCCGCAACGGGGTGCCTGAAGGCGTGAGCTGTCTGGTGAACGGCGACCGTGCGGTGGGCGAATGGATGAGCCACGATGACCGCCTGCCGTTGGTGAGCGCCACGGGCAGCACCCGCATGGGCAAGGCCGTGGCCGCGGCCGTGGGATCCCGCTTGGGCCGCTCCCTGCTGGAGCTGGGCGGCAACAACGCGATCATCATCAGTGATCAAGCCGACCTGGACATGGCGCTGATCGGATGTGTGTTCGGCGCGGTGGGTACCGCCGGCCAGCGCTGCACCACCACGCGCCGTCTCATCATCCACCACAAGGTGTACGACAGCTTCCGGGACAAGCTCGTGAAGGCCTATGCCCAGCTGCGCATCGGTGATCCCCTTGACGAGCGCAACCACGTGGGTCCGCTGATCGACAAGGCGGCCGTGGAACAATACCTCAAGGCCTTGGAAGCCGCCCGTGAACAAGGCGGCCACGTGATCGTGGAAGGGGGTGTGCTCACCGGCGAGGGCTATGGCTCGGGTTGCTACGTGCGCCCGGCCATCGTCGAGGCCCGTCCGGACATGCCCATCGTGCAGCAGGAGACCTTCGCCCCGATCCTTTACCTGATGCGTTACGACGGCGACATCCAGGAGGCCATCGCCATCCAGAACGGTGTTGTACAGGGCCTGAGCAGCGCCATCATGACCCGCGACCTGCGGGAGGCGGAGACCTTCCTGAGCGCGGCCGGCAGCGATTGCGGCATTGCCAACGTGAACATCGGCACCAGCGGTGCGGAGATCGGTGGTGCGTTCGGCGGTGAGAAGGAGACCGGTGGCGGGCGTGAGAGCGGCAGTGACGCGTGGAAAGCCTACATGCGGCGCCAGACCAACACGATCAACTACGGCACCCAGCTGCCCCTCGCCCAAGGCATCAAGTTCGATCTCTGATCCCACGGGACAGGATGGCACGCGTGCTCTGCGCTATGGCGCGGGAGCATGGACCGCGGCACCTACATTACGCCCATTCCCATCGCATGCGCGCACTCCTCACGATCGGCCTGTTCACGGTCCTGTTCATCGCCTGTGGGCCCGCCAAGGACCCGGCCAGTGCGGCCTTGCGCTTGGGCGCGTGGCACGCCGAGCTCGACATCACCAGCCCCGATGACACGATACCAGTGAGGATGCCATTCCTCTTCGACATCACCGCGGATAGTGCCGGCGCATTGGTGATGGTGGTGCGCAATGGGTCCGAGCGGATCACCGTGCCTGACCTGCACATCCGGGCCGACAGCGTGCACATCCGCATGCCGCTGTACGACTCGGAATTCCTTTGTGTGCGCCACGGCGACAGCCTGCTCACCGGCGAATGGCGCAACCACCTGCGGGGTGAGGACTATGCCCTGCCCTTCCGCGCCATAGCCGGCGATCGGGCCCGTTTCGAACACCAGCCCGCACCCGCCATGGACATCACCGGTGAATGGCGCACCCTCATCTACTCCAGTTGCTGCGACCCCGCTCCGGCCCTGGGCCTCTTCACCCAGCAACGCGATGGCCTGCTCACCGGCACCTTCGCCACCGAGACCGGCGACCACCGCTTCCTGGAAGGCGTTGTGCGCGGCGATTCCATGCTACTGAGCGTGTTCAATGGATTCCAAGCGAACCTGTTCGTTGGCCACTGGCGCAATGATTCATTGGTGGGCACCGCATTCTGGGGCCGCCATGGGCGCGATCGCTGGGAGGCCGTGCGCGATCCCGGTTATCGCCTGCGCCCGGCCGATTCGCTCACCTTCCTGAAGGAGGGCTACGACATGGTGGCGCTCGAGTTGACGGACCTGGAGGGTCGCACGGTGTCGCCACAGGACACGGCACACAAGGGGCGCGTGGTCATCGTGCAGGTGCTCGGCAGCTGGTGCCCCAACTGCGTGGACGAATCACAGATGCTGCAGGAGTTCGTGGACAAGTACGGGGACGATGGCCTGCGAGTGATCGGTGTGGCCTTCGAGCGCCACCCCACTGCCGAGCGCGCGGTGGCGGCATTGGAGCGCTTCAGGGACCACCTGGGGCTGCGGTACCCCATCTGCTATGCCGGAAGCACCAAAAAGGAAGTGGTGGCCGAAAAACTGCCCTTCCTGGACCGTGTGATGAGCTTTCCCACCTCCATCACCATCGGGCGCGACGGCAAGGTGCGCCGGATCCATACCGGGTTCTATGGGCCCGGCACCGGTGCGCACTACACCGCCTTCAAGCAGGAGACGGCGCAATTCCTTCAGGAGCTTTTGGCCGAACCCCTGCCCTGACCAGTCCTTATTCCCCGGACTTGTCCACCACGATCCGCTCGGGTCGGTTGGCCAGCTCCCAAGCCGTGTGGAAAACCAGCAACGCGCGCTTGTGCACCAGGTCGAAGCGGATCTTGTCCACCGTATCCGCGGGCGTGTGGTAGTCCGGATGCACACCGCTGAAGTAGAAGATCGCCGGCACCCCCTTGCGGGCGAAGTTGTAGTGATCGCTGCGGTAGTAGAACTTGTTGGGATCGTCCGCTGCGTTGAATCGGTAATCCAAGTCCAGCCCCACGTACGTGTTGGCCTGCTCATTGATCGCGTGCAGGTCACTGCTCAGGCGGTCGCTCCCGATCACGTACACGTACGGGCCGCTCTCCCGATGGGCACTGTCCACCCGACCGATCATGTCGATGTTGAGATTGGCCACCGTGTTCTCCAGCGGGAACACCGGTTCTTCGCTGTAGTAGCGTGACCCCAACAAACCCTTTTCCTCACCGGTGACCAGCATCACCAACACGCTGCGCAATGGTCCATGGCCATCGGCCTTGGCCTGGGCGAAGGCACGTGCGATCGCCATCACGGCCACGGTGCCACTGCCATTGTCGTCGGCGCCATTGAACACCTCGCCATTCTTCACCCCCTCATGGTCGTAGTGGGCGGTGATGATCACCAGTTCGTCCTTCTTCTCCGTGCCTTCGATGTAGGCCAGCACGTTCTCGGTGCGCACGGTCCGCGTACCTCCCGTGTTCACCACGGTGATGTCTACCGGCACCGCACGCCCCGGCTTCTTTTTCCGCGCCGCGGCCATCTTCTTCGGCGAACCGATGAGGGCGGCCATGGCGTTCGCATCGATGAAGATGGTCTGGAGTCCGTCGGACATTTCCTTCTTCGCCGCATCGGCGTGAGGCAGGCGCATCCGCTTGCCCAGCAGGAAGCGGCCCATCGCCTGCTTCAGCGTGCCCAAGGCCTCGGTGCTCACCAACAGCGTGGATGCACCGGTGGCCTCGATCCCTTCCATGTTGCCGCGCAGCCAGCTCATGATCCCCATGGGTGAGGCGTCATCACGATGCACCCAGATGGCACGGCCCTTCAGATCGCCTGCGGCCTTGAGATCCGTGCCATCGCCCAGGTACACCACCTCAGCGATCCGGTGCCCATCTTGGGCGTGCGACTGGTCGAAGTAGAGGATCTCCTCCATGAAACGGAACGCTCGTCCACCGCTGCGCAGCTGTATCGCGCCCATTTCATCCACCACCAGGTCGAATGGCTGATAGTAGCCCTCTTCGATGCCCTTTTCCACGGGCACCGGGGGGATGCCGGCATCAATGAACTGCTGCCGGATGTACGCGGCCGCCATCTTCTGCCCCCGCTCGCCGGTGTCCCTTCCTTCCAGTGCATCGCTGGCCAGGAACTCCAGGTCCCGACGCAGGTCCTCGCGCTTGATCAGTTCGGCATAACGTTCCACCGGGCTGACCGGAGCCTGTTGGGCCTGGACCGAAGCCGCCAAGCCGATCGTGATCAATAAAGCAGTTATCCGCATGAGCAGGTTTTTGAACAACGGGGCAGCCCCTTACGCCGTGGCCTCGATCTTCTCCACGCGACGCTGGTGCCGGCCGCCTTCGAAGGTGGCCGCAAGGAACGCATCCACGATGCGCGTTCCTTCTTCCATGGTGATGAAACGGGCCGGCAGCGCCAGCACGTTGGCATTGTTGTGCTGCCGGGCGAGCGCTGCGATCTCGGGTCGCCAGGCGAGGGCCGAACGGACACCCCGGTGCTTGTTGGCACTGATATTCACCCCGTTCCCACTGCCGCACAGCACCAACCCCAGGTCCACACGACCGCTGGCCACATCATCGGCCACCCGGTGGGCATGGTCCGGATAGTCCACACTGTCCGAGGAATGGGTACCGTGGTCGGTCACCTCATGCCCCAGCTCGATCAAGTGCCGGCGGACCTGTTCCTTCATCTCGAAACCGGCGTGGTCGCTTCCGATGGCGATGCGCATGAGGCGTGAAGTGTTGGTGCCCAAAGATATCCGTGGCTTTCGGAGGATCCCACCGTGGGATCGTGGGATCGTTGTTCATACACGGGAAAACTGCTGATAACCTTTCCGCTGTTCACGATCGCTCCGGGCCCCTTAAAGATCCCCGGCACATCCACAACCCGATTTGTTGGTCCACCATGCACTCGGATCCCATGATCGACCACTGTCCACAGGCCCACGAGTTTTCCACATTGGGCTGGACCGCGGAACAGCAGGTCATCCACCCATGGAACAGAGGATCAGGCAGATCTTAGCCGAGCCGCTGTGCACCGATCGTTCATAACCGGTGCAGTAATTTTGATAACCCATTCGTGCAAGTCCGTCGGTCACGGATCATCCACACGATCAACAGCCCTATCATAACAACATCCAATTCTTTAATAACAAGTTCCTTATGAAGAAGTGGATGATCGTTGTGTGGTGGTCATGGGCCGCGGTGGCCTGGGGCCAGGAGTGGACCCAGTTCCACCATCCCAATGGCCAGGTGAGCAGCGAAGGTTTGATGATCGATGGCCGCCCCGAAGGTTGGTGGCGCAACTACTACGAGAACGGTTCACTGCGATCCGAGGGCGGCCGGAGCAACGGTCTGCTGGACAGCACGTGGACCTTCTACCGGCCCGAAGGCACCCAGGAGAGCGAGATCGCCTATGTGGCGGGCAAGCGCCACGGCGATACCCGCCGCTACGACGAGGAAGGCCGTTTGCTCAGCGTGGAGCCCTTCGCGGATGACCTGCGGCAGGGGGTGGCCCGCCACTACCATCCGAACGGTCAGGTGGCCCGGGAGGTGCCTTACGTGGCCGGAAAGGAAGAGGGGAGGGGGTACGAGTACGCGGAGGACGGCCGCGTGGTGGCATTGCTCCACTATGCGGCGGGCATGCTGCGGCGCCGTGAGGATATCAACAAGTTGGACCGCCAGGGTCTCCGACAAGGCCCCTGGAAAGGCTTCCATCCCAACGGGGAGGTGATGTGGGAGGTGACCTACGTGGACGACAAGCGCCACGGGGTGTACAAGGAGTACGACCGCGACGGCAACCTCAAGGAGATGCTCAAGTTCGAACAGGGCGTGATCGACACCGTGGGGCAGGAGCAGCTCACGGTGGATATCCGCCGCACCTTCCACGCCGGCGGCAAGGTGGCCAGCATCGGCAGCTATTCCCGCAGTGGCCGGAAGGAGGGGCTTTTCCGGCATTACAGCCCGGACGGTGAGCTGACCGGTGCGCGCATCTATGCAGGTGACCAGCTGGTAAGCGAAGGCATGGTGAACGAGCTGGGCATGATGGAAGGCGCCTGGACCGAATACTTCCCCACCGGTGAGAAGAAGGCCGAAGGCGCATACAAGGCCGGCAAACGCGATGGCGAATGGCACTTTTTCCACAAGGGGGGCCAGGTGGAGCAGAAGGGCAAGTACCTCAATGGTTTGGCGCACGGGCCATGGGTCTGGTACTATCCGGACGGGAAACTGCACCGGGAGGAAGAGTTCCGCCGGGGACGTGAGGACGGCCCCTCACGGGAATACGATCCGCAAGGCAAGCTGATCACCGAAGGGCAGTATATCGATGGCCGTCGCGAAGGCATGTGGACCTACAGCCACGGGGATCACAAAGAGCAGGGTACCTACAAGGATGGCCTGCGCGATGGATCCTGGGTGCACACTTCCGACAAGGGCCAGCGGATCTTCCAAGGGCAGTTCGTGGCCGGCGAGCGACATGGAAAGCACCGCTGGTGGTGGCCCAATGGCCAGCTGCAGCGCGAAGGGCGTTACGTGATGGGTGTGGAGCAGGGCGATCACGTGCTCTACAATGAACAGGGATATCCGGTGCTTACCATCCGATACAAGGATGGCCAGGTCATACGTTTGGACGGCGATCCGGTCCCGCCGAAAGTGCAAGGTCAGTTGAGGCCGTGAGAGATCCGGGAGAGCCATCCAGATCATGCAGACCGGACAGGGAATACCTTCCATCGGTACACATGAGCGCCTGGCCTGGGCGGCGGAGCTGTTCCGCCCACTGGCCGAGGGTGTGATCTTGCTGCAGCAGGGGCGGGTCTTGCTCGCCAACCATGCCGCCTTTGGGTTGTTGGGTTCCGTGAAGGAAGGTGAATTGGTGGTGGAGCGCTTTCATCACGCCGACCGCGACCGCTTTGAAAAGCTTATGCAGGGCCACATCGATGGGCCCCTGACCCTGCGTACCGTGTCCGATAACGCCCTCATCGTGCAGGTGAGGGCGCTCCAAGGCTGGGACGAGGGAGTCCTGCAGGTCACACTGGCGAACGCCACCCTGCACCCTCAAGCCGGCGTAGCATTGCAACGGGAGATCGCCGAGCACCAACGCACCCAGACCGCGCTG
>CAYXKE010000019.1:4017-38500 GCA_964464935.1 uncultured Chryseobacterium sp. | reverse complement strand
TCTTGCGTGCGGTGAACCCGTCGGGTGCGTCGGCCAGCCAGGTCGGCGGGGTGTAATCCGCGGGCAGATCGGTGTTCCGCAGTTCGCGGAAGACATGCGCCACCGCTTGGTCGTCAGCGCCCTTGAGCCGGTTTGCCAGTTCCTGGGCGTCGAGTGTGGCCCAGGGCGATACGGTCTGGGCGGGGGTGGGTGTGATGGCGGTGGAGGCGGGGGCCACCGGCGCGGTGCCTTTGGAGGCAGGCGCTCCGGCCTGCTGGCCGCAGCCCATCAGCCCGATGCACGCCAGAAGGATGGGTAGGCGGGATCGCATGGAAATGGTTTGAAGGCAATAATAAGCGAAGGCCCGATGCGCGGGGCGGCGCAGGCCATGAACGCGAACACCCCGCGCCATGGCGCGGGGTGTTCGGCTGGGGGAGTGTGCGCCGCCCAGGCAGCGCACAGGGGTCACTTGTTGTCCTTCACTTCCTCGAAGTCCACGTCGGTCACCTCGCCGTCGGCGGCCTGGCCACCGTTGGCGGCGCCATCGGCCTGGGCCTGCTGGGCGGCGGCGTACATCTCCTGGCTGGCGGCGGAGAACGCCGTGTTGAGCTCGGCCATCAGCTTCTCGCAGGCGTCCACATCCTGGGCCTTGTGGGCGTCCTTCAGACGGTTCAGGGCCTCTTCGATGGGCTTCTTCTTATCGGCCGGGATCTTGTCGCCGTATTCCTTCAGGCTCTTCTCGGTCTGGAACACGAGGCTGTCGGCGGCGTTCAGCTTGTCCACTTTCTCGCGGGCCTGGCGGTCGGCTTCGGCGTTGGCCTCGGCCTCCTTGCGCATGCGCTCGATCTCATCCTTGCTCAGGCCGCTGCTGGCCTCGATGCGGATGCTCTGCTCCTTGCCGGTGGCCTTGTCCTTGGCGCTCACGTGCAGGATGCCGTTGGCGTCGATATCGAAGGTCACTTCGATCTGCGGCACGCCACGCGGGGCGGGCGGGATGCCGTCCAGGTGGAAGCGGCCGATGGTGCGGTTGTCGGCGGCCATGGGGCGTTCGCCCTGCAGCACATGGATCTCCACGCTCGGCTGGTTGTCGCTGGCGGTGCTGAACACCTCGCTCTTCTTGGTGGGGATCGTGGTGTTGGCCTCGATCAGCTTGGTCATCACACCGCCCATGGTCTCGATGCCCAGGCTCAGCGGGGTCACGTCCAGCAGCAGCACGTCCTTCACATCGCCGGTGAGCACGCCGCCTTGGATGGCGGCGCCCAGGGCCACCACCTCATCGGGGTTCACACCCTTGCTCGGCTCCTTGCCGAAGAACTTGCGCACGGCCTCTTGGATGGCGGGGACGCGGGTGCTGCCACCCACCAGGATCACCTCGTCGATGTCCTTCACGGTGAGCCCGGCGTTCTTCAGCGCGCTTTCGCACGGGGCGATGGTACGGCGCACGAGCCCGTCCGTGAGCTGTTCGAACTTCGCCCGGGTGAGGGTGCGCACCAGGTGCTTCGGGATACCGTCCACCGGCATGATGTACGGCAGGTTGATCTCCGTGCTGGTGGTGCTGCTCAGCTCGATCTTGGCCTTCTCGGCGGCCTCCTTCAGGCGCTGCAGGGCCATGGGGTCCTTGCGCAGGTCCACGCCTTCGTCGTTCTTGAACTCGTCGGCCAGCCAGTCGATGATGGCCTGGTCGAAGTCGTCACCGCCCAGGTGGGTGTCGCCGTCGGTGCTCTTCACCTCGAACACGCCATCGCCCAGCTCGAGCACGCTCACATCGTGGGTGCCCCCACCGCAGTCGAACACCACGATCTTCAAGTCCTTGCCGCGCTTGTCAAGGCCATAGGCCAGGGCGGCGGCGGTGGGTTCGTTGATGATGCGGCGCACCTTCAGCCCGGCGATCTCACCGGCCTCCTTGGTGGCCTGGCGTTGCGCGTCGTTGAAGTAGGCCGGCACGGTGATCACCGCTTCGGTCACCGTGGTGCCCAGGTGGTCCTCGGCGGTCTTCTTCATCTTCTGCAGGATCATCGCGCTGATCTCCTGCGGGGTGTAGTGGCGGTCGCCGATGGCCACGCGCGGGGTGTTGTTCGGACCACGCTCCACCTTGTAGGGCACGCGGCCGGTCTCCCCGGCGGTCTCGTCGTAGGAGCAGCCCATGAAGCGCTTGATGGAGAAAATGGTGTTCACCGGGTTGGTGATGGCCTGCCGTTTGGCGGGGTCGCCCACCTTTCGTTCGCCACCCTCCACGAAGGCCACCACACTGGGCGTGGTGCGCTTGCCCTCGCTGTTGGCGATCACCACGGGTTCGTTCCCCTCCATCACCGCCACACAGCTGTTGGTGGTGCCCAGGTCGATGCCGATGATCTTGCTCATTGGTTTGTCTTGCTTGCTTTTAATGACCTCCTATGGATGAGAGGCGATGCCGGCGCCCCGTCAATGCCTGTGCCACGGTCCCGGTCTGCCACGAAAAGAGGCAACTACGGACAAGGCGTGGGGGGGTGAACTGCCAGAACGACAGAATGCCCCGTTCAGGCAGGCCGATCATGCCCGCCCATGCCGCGATGTCACAGGTGCTGGAAAGCCCGGTGTCAGTTGCAGAAGTACGCACCGTCCTCGGCGAAACCGCTGCAGAAGCGCAGGTGCGCGGTGAAGGGGCCGTCCTGCAACTCGGCCATGGAGTTCACGTGGAGCCGCTTCACCGGGGTGGCCTTGGTGTAGCGCGAGCCCCAGATGCCGTAGGCACCATCAATATTGGAGTACTCTGGCCGCTCCTCCACGATGCCCGATACGGGCTCGCTCAGGGAAAGGAAGGTGTGGAAGTCGTCGTTGGCCACGGTGAAGTGGAATACGAGGCCGCGGAAGATCCGGCGGTCCACGGTGGGGTCGTTGGGGATGCGGCTGGCCACGTTGGCGAAGAATTGCTCACCGCTCACCTGCACCTCCAGTTCCTCGCCCACCACCTGGCTGTTGGCGCTCACGCGGCTGCCGATGCCCTGCAGGAAGCTCTTGCGCACGGTGTCCTGCCCGCGGATCTCATCATAGATGAATTCATACTGGCCCACGTAGCGCTTGCCATCGCGGCCGGAGAGCCACCGCACCCGGAACGAACCGTACCCGCCCTGCACGCCCATGAACTGCACGGTGGTGCCGGGGTTCTGCAGGGTGCTGAAGAAGTTGAAGTCGTCCACGATCGGGGTGATGGCCGACACGGTCTTGCCCTTCACATGCAGGTCGAGCTCATACTGGGCCGAGGCATCCAGATACACCACGTCCGAGTTCACATTGTAGGTGCCGGGGTCGCGGAAGTAGTAGAGCTTGTGCTCGGGGTTGTTGAAGGGGCCGGGGTCACGGCCGGTCATGGTGGTGTCTTGGAGCGGGAAGGTGGCCACGCGTTGACCGTTCACCACTTTGTGCACCCACAGGTGGCCGAAGGCCTCATCACCGTATTCATTGGAGTCGGGCACCTGCGCATGATCCAGCGCATTGCCCTCGCCCAGGAACGCCTTGTTGATCTTGATGAACTGCACGCTGTCGCGCATGTTCAGCAGGCCGTACACCACAGTGTGGTCCTCGTAGGGGGCCAGCAGGTCCAGGTCGGTGCTGCAGGCCGAGAGCAGCGCGGTGGCGGCGAACAGAGCGATGGGGGTGCGCGTCATCGAGATGAGGGGTGGGGGGCAAAGATAACCGGGGGCACATAGTGGCACCGCGGGGCCGGGCTGCGGTAGGTCCGTGGCCGGGACACGTGACCGCACCACAGGGAACGGACGATCGGCCCCCACCGCCGTTAGCTTTGCCCCCGGCATCGCAACCGATCAACCCGGCCGGCCCATCATCGCCGTCGACCATCCCTTCTCCGATGAGCACCATACTGAAGGACGTGAAGCGCGTCACCACCCATACCCTGCAGGAGATGAAGGCCGGTGGGGTGAAGATCGCCATGCTCACCGCCTACGACTACTCCCTGGCGCGCCTGGTCGATGGTGCCGGGGTGGATGTGATCCTGGTGGGCGACAGCGCCAGCAACGTGATGGCGGGCCATGAGACCACCCTGCCCATCACCCTGGACCAGATGATCTACCACGCCAGCAGTGTGGTGCGTGGCGTGCAGCGGGCACTGGTGGTGGTGGACCTGCCCTTCGGCACCTATCAGGGCAACACCAAGGAGGCCCTGAACTCGTCCATCCGCATCATGAAGGAGAGCGGCGCGCATGCAGTGAAGCTCGAGGGTGGCCGCGAGGTGATCGGCTCCATCGAACGCATCCTCACCGCCGGCATCCCGGTCATGGGCCACCTGGGCCTCACCCCGCAGAGCATCTACAAGTTCGGCACCTACGTGGTGCGGGCCAAGGAGGAGGCGGAGGCGCAGCGCCTGCGCGAGGACGCCAAGCTGTTGGAGGAGGCCGGATGCTTCGCCATCGTGCTGGAGAAGATCCCCGCCAAGCTCGCCGCCGAGGTGGCCGCAAGCGTGTCCATCCCCGTGATCGGCATCGGTGCCGGTAACGAAGTGGACGGCCAGGTGCTGGTGTTGCACGACATGCTCGGCATCAACAAGGAGTTCAACCCGCGCTTCCTTCGCCGCTATGCCGACCTGCACCAGGTGATCACCGGTGCCATCGAAGGCTACGTGCGCGATGTGCGGGCCCGCGACTTCCCCAGCAAGGACGAGCAGTATTGAACCCGTCCACGCAGCAGGACATATGACGGATCCGGGCGGAGCGATCCACGTGCTGTACCAGGACGAGGCCCTCTGCGCGGTGTGGAAGCCGGGCGGGCTGAGCGTATTGCCGGATCGCACCGGTGACCCGGACCTGCGCACCGGCGTTCGGCAACAGCTGGGTCATCACCAGGCCGAGCCGCCGCATCGCATCGATCGGCCGGTGAGCGGTGTGGTGTTGTTCGCGCTGAACGGCCCCGCGCTTTCGGCCCTCCACACGGCCTTCCGCCACCAGGCTGTGCACAAGGTGTATTGGGCCATCGTGGAGGGCCGGTGGGAGCGGGAGCAGGTGCTCACGCATCGCTTGATCCACGACACCCGTGCTCACCGCGCACGCGCCGGGGCCGGTGGAAGAGAAGTGCGCCTGGTGGCGCGCCCGCTGGCGCATGGCGATCGGTACACGTTGATCGAGGCGGTGCCCGAGGGCGGAGCGTTCCATCAGGTGCGTGCCCAGCTGGCCCTGGCCGGCTTTCCCATCAAGGGCGATGTGAAGTATGGCGCCCGCCGCGGTGAGCCCGATCGCACCATCGCCCTGCACGCCCGCTCGGTGGAGTTCGCGCATCCCGTGCATGGCGGCCGTGTGAAGGTGGAGGCGCCCTCGCCTCCCGGTCGGCTGTGGGAGGGGCTGGTGCGGATGATGACCGACGAAGCGTAGGCGGGTGCTTCGCGCGGCGGTTTATCTTGTCCCGGCCCACCATCCCATGAAGTTCCGCTCCTTCTCCCTGCTGGGTGCGCTCATCGCAGTGGCCGTGTGCCCGCTCCGCGCCCAGGTCCTCATTTCCGACAGCCTCCTCCAAACGCTCACCACGGCGCAGCTCATGGGGCAGGGTGTGTTCGATGCCCAGTTCGGCGTGGAGGTCCATCGACTGATCTACCACACCGTCGATGCCCATGGCGCACCCACCCAGGCCAGCGGGGCGGTGGTGATCCCCACCGGCCCACCCTGTGTGCATCCGCTGGCCGCCTACATGCACGGCACGGTGCTGCATCGCCACGAGGTGCCGTCGCGGCTCAGCGGCGAGATCATGGTGGGCCATGTCCTGGGGGCGGCGGGCTATGTGGGCGTGCTGCCCGATTACCTCGGCCTGGGCGACGGGCCCGGCATGCACCCCTACATCCATGCGGCGTCGGAGGCCTCCGCGTCCATCGACATGATCCGGGCGGCCCGCGAGTTCTGTGCCCAGCGCGGTGTGCAGCTCAACGGACAGGTCTTCCTGGCGGGCTACTCGCAGGGCGGGCATGCGTGCATGGCCACCCATCGCATGATCGAGCAGTTGTACCCCGACGAGTTCAATGTGGTGGCCAGCGCGCCGTGCAGCGGCCCCTATGATGTGAGCGGTGTGCAGGCCGATGTCATGGTGGCACCGCTCCCTTACCCCGCGCCGTACTATCTGCCCTATGTGGTGATCGCCTACCACCACGTGTACCCCGACCTCGTGTCGGACCTCTCGGAGGTGCTCGAGGAGCCGTGGGCCACCGAGCTGCCGCCGCTGTTCCAAGGCAACAACGGCGCGGGACCGGTGAACGCCATCATGCCCGCCGTGCCGGTGGAGATCCTGAAGGACGATATGCTCGCGGAGTTCCTCAACGATCCGGACCATTTCTTCCGCGTGACGCTGCGTGACAATGACGTGTACGATTGGTCCCCGCAGGCGCCGGTGCGCATGGTCTACTGCGAGGGTGACACCCACGTGCCGTACGGCAACAGTCTGGTGGCCCTCGGGGCGATGCAGAGCAACGGGGCCACGCAGGTGGAGGCCGTGAGCGTGGGCGCCACCTTGGACCACGGGGCGTGTGCCCTGCCTGCGTTGTTCAGCGTGAAGGCCTGGTTCGATCAATTGCGTCTGCCCTGCAATGCCATCGGCGTGGAGGAGCGCACTGCACCGACCTGGTCCCTGTATCCCAACCCCGCGGATGATCAGCTGTGGGTGCGGGTCGATGGGCTCGCCGATGGCCCCGTGCACTGGACCCTGCACGGCGCCGATGGCCGCACCGTGGCCACCGGACAGGTGGTGTTGCGGCAGGGCGCGGGTGCGGTGGGCCTGCCCCCGCTGGCTCCGGGCGTATACCTGTGGGCCGTGCCCCACACACGTCCCGCTCGTGTGGTGGTGCGGTAGGGCTCAGACGGGGTCCACGTCCACCACCAGTTGCACGGACGCGTTCTCCTGACGGGCCATCACCCGGTCGATGGTGTCACGCAGGAATGCCTTGTCCTGCATGTGACCACTGCGCCTCAGCTTCACCAGCAGATCGCGCAGGTGGCGGTCCTTCACGCGCGATACCGCCGGGATGTCCGGGCCCAGCACCAGATCGCCCAACCCGGCCCGCAGCTCCTCGCCGAGCACCCGGGCGGTGTGCGCAACACGGTCCTCGTGGCGGTGCTTCAGCGTGATCTTCACCAGGCGCGTGAAAGGAGGATAACCGAACGCGCGGCGGTGCGCCAGCTCGCGCTTGTACATGCCCTCCACATCGTGGTGGGCCACCAGGTCCAGGATGGGGTGGTCCACCTCGTCCGCCTGGATCACCACGGTGCCCGGCTTCGATCGCCGGCCCGCACGCCCCGCCACCTGGGCCATGAGCTGGAACGCCCGCTCGTGGGCCCGCATATCGGGAAAGCGCAGCATCTGGTCCGCATGCAGGATCCCCACCACGCTCACGTGGTCGAAGTCGAGCCCCTTGGAGACCATCTGCGTACCCACCAGGATGTCGATGCTTCCCTGGGCGAGCCCTTCCAGGATGCGTTCCATGGCCTGTCGCCCGCGGGCCGTGTCTTGATCAAGGCGGGCGACGCGCGCTTCCGGAAAGATCTCGGCCAGCTCCTCCTCGACCTTCTCCGTGCCGAAGCCGAGCATGTGCAGTTGCGTGCTGCCGCACTGGCCGCAGGCGGTGGGTGGCGCGTAGTGCCGTGCGCAGTAGTGGCAGCGCAGCCGGTGTTCCTGCTTGTGGTAGGTGAGGCTCACGTCGCAGTGGTCGCACTGGGGCACCCAGCCGCATTGGCCGCACTGCCAAACGGGCACGTATCCGCGGCGGTTCTGGAAGAGGATCACCTGTTCGCGCTGGGCGAGCGCATGCCCGATGTGCTCGATCAGGGTGGGGGAGAAGCGGCCGCGCATGGCCTTGCGCTTGCGGGCGTCGCGCAGGTCCACACGCACGATGCGCGGCATGGCCACATCGCCGTGACGCACCAGCAGCTCGGCATGCCCATACTTTCCATGGTGCGCGTTGAACAGGCTCTCCAGGCTGGGCGTGGCCGATCCCAACACCAGGTGCGCGCCGTGCAGTCGGGCCAGCACCACCGCCATGTCGCGCGCATGGTAGCGCGGCGCCGGATCATGCTGCTTGAAGCTGGGGTCGTGCTCTTCGTCCACCACGATCAGGCCCAGATCGTGGAACGGAAGGAATATGGCCGACCGCGCCCCCACCACGATGGGCGGCGCTTTGCCATCGCGCATGCGCATCCACAGGGCTGTGCGCTCCCGCTGCGGCATCCGCGAATGGAACACCGCGATGCGGTCGCCGAAGCGCGCACGCAGCCGGGCGATGAGCTGGGTGGTGAGCGCGATCTCGGGCAGCAGGTACAGCACCTGCTTCCCGGCATCGATCTGCTCCTCGATCAAGTGCCCGTACACCTCGGTCTTGCCGCTGGAGGTCACTCCGCGCAGCAGCACGGTGTCCTTCGTCTTGAACCCTTCGCGGATGGCGGCCAGCGCGGTCTCCTGCGGTGCGGTGAGCACGGGTCGCGGGCGGTCGGTCGTATCATCGGCGGGGCGGTCGGCCTCCCGCTCGTACAGGGCGAGCACGCCCTTCTTCACCAGCTCGGCCATTTGGGCGGCGGTGCCACCGCTGCGGTTCAGCACGGTGGTGCGCTCCACTTCCTTGGGCGCATCGGTGAAGCAGCGGGAGAGCTCCACGAACCGCATCAGGATGGCCAGCTGCTTGGGCGCGCGCTTCTCCAGTTCATCGAACCAGGTCCGCAGGGCGTCCTCGTTCGCCGCATTCGTGCCCAGTCGTACGAAGGTCACTGTACGGGGGCGCCAGGTGTCCTTGAGCTTTTCCTCCAGGGTCACGGCGCCTTGATCGAGGAGGTTGCGCACCACCCGCATGGGGTCCTTCAGGCCCAACAGTTCGCCGGCCTGTTGCAGGGTGAGCACTTCCTGGCGCGCCAATGCCTGGAGAAGGATCGAGCCTTGTTCGGGAAGGGTCTCGGGCAAAGGCGCCTGGTGGGCCAGGGTGATGCGGGTCTCGCTGTGGAGCAGGAGCTGGCCGGGCAATGCGGCGACCATCACCTCGCCCAGGGTGCACAGATAATGCGCCGCGATGGTGTCCCACAATGCGAGCTGCGTTCCGGTCACCACCGGCTCCTTGTCGATCACGGAGATCAGCGGCCGCACCGTCCGTCCCTCGGGCGCATGGTCGGTCACGCGGCGCACCACGGCGGTGTACATGCGTCTTCCCCGCCCCATGAGCACGGCCACGCGCATGCCCGGGTTGACCGGCCCGCAATTGTCAGGCACGGCATAGGTGAACGTGCCCGGCACGGCCAGCGGAAGGATGGTCTCGACGTACATCGACGGCCGCAAAGTACCGCAGCGGTCGGGCAACTTTTCGGCCTGCTCGTCGGTCGGTAGGGCATGGCGCGCCGAACGCTCAATACCCGGCAACGTTCCGGGGAACGCTCCGAGCTGGATGGCCTGGACCTGGCGGGCTCGGTGTATCACGCGACCTCCGCCACATGGAAACGCATTCAAGCCCGCGTGCGCAGCACCATCCGCTATCCGCGTTACTACAAGCGCGATCTCAACTGGTGAGCGTCCCCGCGTTCACACCCCGGTGTTGATGCATGCTGCGGTGGCAGCGGCAGCGCCGGCACCCGCCCGATACCTTCACCGGCCGCAACCGCATTGCTCATGCCCAACACGCCGCAACGGTACTGGACCTCACTGGTCATGCTCGGAGGGTTCTTCTTCCTATTCGGCTTCGTCACCTGGCTCAACGGCACGCTGATCCCCTACCTGCGGCTGGCCTGTGAGCTCACGATGTACCAGGCGTTGTTCGTGACGTTCGCGTTCTACATCGCCTACTTCGTCATGGCCCTGCCCAGCGCATGGGTGCTGGCGCGCACCGGCTTCAAGCGGGGCATGGTGCTGGGGCTGCTGGTGATGGCGCTCGGGGCCTTGGTCTTCATCCCCGCCGCCTGGACCCGCGTGTATGCCGTGTTCCTGGTCGGCCTGTTCATCATCGGCACGGGCCTCAGTCTGCTGCAGACCGCGGTGAACCCGTACGTGACGATCATCGGCCCCATGGAGAGCGCCGCCCGGCGGATCAGCATCATGGGCATTTGCAACAAGGTCGCGGGGGTGCTGGCCCCCCTGATCATGGGATACTTGGTGCTTTCCGACGCCGATCTCCTGACCGACACCCTGGCCACATTGCAGGGGGCTGCGCGTACGGACCTCCTCGATGATCTGGCGCTGCGTGTGGTGGGGCCGTACATCGGCATGGCCACCGCGTTGGTGCTGCTCGCCCTGGCCGTGCGCCAAAGCCCGCTGCCCGAGCTGCGCCCCACCGACACCGCCACGGACCACGGCATGGCAGGTCGTGGTTCGGTGCTGCAGTACCCCTACCTCGTGCTGGGGGTGCTGGCCCTCTTCCTTTATGTGGGGGTGGAGGTCATCGCCGGCGACACCATCTCCTCCTACGCGGTGAGCCAGGGCGTGCCCCTGTCGAAGGCGAAGAACCTCACGAGTGCCACGCTCACCGCCATGGTGGTGGGTTATGTGCTGGGCATCGCGCTCATTCCCCGCTTTTTGTCCCAGGAAAGGGCACTGGCGCTTTCGGCAGTGGCCGGGCTGCTGTTCTCCACGTGCGCACTGCTCACCACGGGGTGGACATCGGTCGGGTGTATCGCCCTGCTGGGTGCCGCCAACGCGCTGGTCTGGCCCGCGATCTGGCCGCTGGCGATCCGCGACCTGGGGCGCCACACCGGTACGGGCAGTGCGCTGCTGATCATGGCCATCGCGGGTGGGGCGCTGCTGCCGCTGCTCTATGGCCACCTGGCCGATCGGGCCGATGTGGGGCCCCGCACCGCCTACATCATCCTCATCCCGGCCTATGCCTTCATCGGCTACTACGCCCTGCGTGGCCGCCGCTTGGAGCGTTGGGGCTGACCCGTTCCCCGTGCGTGGTGTTGATAAGTGGGGCAACTCTGCGGGCCGGTGCTGCGTATGCATGGGTCTACCTTCGGCTCGGATCGGAAGTAGCTATACCCCAATGGGCATGATGAAACCCTTGAAAACAGTCCCGGTTCTCGGCATCGGGCTCGGCCTTCTGCTGGGGGCGTGCGGTGGCGGCGCTCCGGCCCCGGAACAAGTGACCACCACCACGGACCAGGCCCTGGCCAACGACGATCAGCGGATCGCCGTCGGTGGGCGTGTGTTCAGTGTCCCCTCCCCGGTACAGACGGTGCTGGCCATCCGGAAGGCCGGCCTTTCCTATAACAAGGACCTCGCGCTCGCGCTGGACCGTGGCGCCTCGTTGACCAACCGGAATGCCCAGGCAATGGCCCTCGGGATGTATGGTGCCGATCTGGCCTACGCCACCGTGCACAACGATGGTCAGCGCGCACTGGCCACCATGCAGGTGATCGAACGCCTGGGCAGCGAGTTGCAACTGGGCAATGCCTTCGATCGCACCCTGTTGGAGCGCTTCAAAGGCAATCTGGGCAATGAGGACAGCCTGCTGGTGTTCACCGGCACGGCGTTCCGTGCGGCCGACACGTATCTGAAGGAGAACGACCGCGTGGACGTGAGCGCGCTGGTGCTGGCCGGTGGCTGGCTGCAGGCGCTGCACCTCACGCTGAGCGACCCCGCTGCGCGCAAGGACCGGACCTTGATGGACCGCGTGGGCGACCAGCAGGTCACCCTGGACGGCCTGGTGGCCCTGCTGGAGGACGTGGAAGGCGTGGGCAGCCTGCTCGATGGCTTCAAGCAGTTGCAGAACCACTTCGCCTCCATCACCCGCGAGTACACCTTTGAGGAACCCGTGACCGACGCCGCCGCGCGTACCACCTACATCAACAGCCGGTCTTCCGTGAGCATCCCGGAAGAGAAGGTGCAAGCCATCACCGCCGATGTGGCGGCCATTCGTGCACAGATCCTTTCCTGACCCGATCCCAAGATGTTGCGGAAGACCTTGATCCCACTTCTGGCGCTCGCCTTTGCATCGGCCGCTTACGGCCAGGGCATGTGTCCCGGCATTGCCGAGCGTTGCGAAAAGCACATCACCACCAACTACATCCCGGACGGGCAGTTCTACCGCGCCCTGCTGCAGGGTGATGAATTGGCGGAGTTCGGCCTTACCCTCTTCGGCGGCACCACCTATCGGGTGGCGGCCTGCACCGGCGAGGTGGACGGCACGCTGATCTTCAGTGTGTACGACAAGCAGCGGAACCTGCTTTACACCAACCGGGAACACGGCAACGCGCCGTACTGGGACCTGGTGGTGGCCCATACCCTCGATGTGACCATCGAAGCCGAGCTCGATCCATCCAAGGTGGGCAGCGGCTGTGCCGTGCTCCTGATCGGCTTCCGGAAGTAGGCACGCACCTCACCTGAACCTTTGAGCGCCCCTCCCGTAAAGAGGGGCGCTCGCGTTTTTGGGCGTTGCCGGTCGGCACGCTCACGCGGGTGTCCGCATGCTGGCACGTACGATCCTCCATCATTCATTCCCCCGCCCTCGTCGGGCATCCGCGCGATGAGCGAGAAGATCCTTAACGCGCTGCTCCGCCTGTTCGCCATCATCGCCCGCGGTGATGCCGTGGCCGAAGGTGTGCGACCCGAGAACGCCGCCGCCCTGGAGCGCCTCCTGGCGAAGCAGTTCAGCCCCGAGGTGGCCGCCCACCACATGGCGCGCTACCAGGCCTATGTGCAGGATTATCACAAGGCCGGCAATGGCCGCAAGCGCACGGCGCTCAACTCGGTGAAGGTGCTCCGCATCTGCATGCAGGTGAACCAGGAACTGAACCAGCGCCAGAAGTTCACGGTGCTGCTCCACCTGCTGGAGTTCATCCATGCCGACTCCCGCGCCACCCAACAGGAGGTGGAGTTCGTCACGCTCGTGGCGCAGAGCTTCAACATCAATTCCGAGGAATTCAACCGATGCCGCGCATTCACGCGCATGGAGGCACCGGAACGCGAGGACTCCGCCCACCTCCTCTACATCGACGGCGCCACGCGCAACCCCATGCTGCATGCGCGCCACATCCATGTGCATGGTCTGGAGGGCGACCTGCGTGTGCTGCACGTGCCCAGCGTGAACCTGTTCGCCGTGCGCTACCTGGGCAGCGATCGTGTGTTGCTCAGCGGGCAGCCCATGGAACCCGGCCGCAGCTACGTGCTCAACAACGGCTGCAGCGTTCGTCCGTCGGGTGGCACGCCCGTCTACTACAGCGATATCCTCGGCGCCTTCATGGGCCGTGCCGACCGCACGCGCATCGTGTTCCGTGCCGACTCCATCGAGTACACCTTCCCCAATGGCCATCCGGGGCTCCACACCCTGGACATGGCCGAGAACAGCGGCCGCCTCATCGGCATCATGGGCGGCAGTGGCAGTGGCAAGAGCACCCTGCTCAACGTGCTCAACGGCAACCTCACGCCCACGCGCGGCCGTGTGACGATCAATGGGGTGGACGTGCACCGCGAGCGCGACCGCATTCGTGGCGTGATCGGGCACGTGAGCCAGGACGATCTGCTGATCGAGGAACTCACCGTGTTCCAGAACCTCTACTACAATGCGCGGCTGTGCTTCGGCGGTGCCTCCAAGGAGGAGATCACCGAGCGGGTGCTGCGTGTGCTGCGCTCCCTGGGCCTGTACGAGACCAAGGACCTGAAAGTGGGCAGCCCGCTGGACAAGACCATCAGCGGTGGTCAGCGGAAGCGGCTCAACATCGCGTTGGAGCTGATCCGGGAGCCGAGCGTGCTCTTTGTGGACGAGCCCACCAGTGGTCTGAGCTCGCGCGACTCGGAGATGATCATGGACCTGCTCAAGGAGCTCGCGCTCAAGGGCCGTCTGGTCTTCGTGGTCATCCACCAGCCTTCGTCGGACATCTTCAAGCTCTTCGACCGCCTCCTGCTCATGGACCAGGAGGGGCATCCGGTATACCACGGCGATCCCGTCGACGCAGTGGTCTACTTCAAGCGCATCACCGGGCAGGTGAACAGTGAAGTGGGCCAGTGCAGCGCCTGCGGCAACGTGAACCCCGAGCAGATCTTCAACATCCTCGAGGCGCGCATGGTCGATGAGTACGGCAACGAGACCGACCAGCGTCGCATCAGCCCCGAAGCGTGGAACGAGGTGTACCGCGCCCAGGCCGCCAGCCAGACCGTGGAGGTCCCCACGGAGCTCACCGTGCCCCGCAGCACCTTCACGCCGCCGGGCCGCCTGAAGCAGATGTTCATCTACTTCAAGCGCGACCTGCTGAGCAAGCTGGCCAACCGCCAGTATGTGGTGATCAACCTGTTGGAGGCCCCGGCGCTGGCCTTCCTGATGTCGTTCTTCCTGAAGTACCACGCCGTGGGAGGCGACGGCTACATCTTCCGGCAGAACGACAACCTGCCGCAATACCTCTTCATCGCCGTGATCGTGGCCCTGTTCCTGGGCCTCACGGTGAGCGCCGAGGAGATCATCCGCGACCGGCACATCCGGCAGCGCGAGCGTTTCCTCGACCTGAGCCGCGCCAGCTACCTGCTCAGCAAACACGCCCTGCTGTTCCTCATCTCCGCCATCCAGGCCGCCCTCTTCGTGTGGGTGGGCAACAGCGTGCTGGGCATCAAGGACATGAGCTTGGTGTATTGGGTGGTGCTGTTCTCCACCGCCTGCTTCGCCAACGTGCTCGGCCTCAACGTCAGCGCCAGCTTCAACAGTGCCAAGGTCATCTACATCATGATCCCCGTGTTGATCATCCCACAGCTGCTCTTCAGCGGGGTGATCGTGAAGTTCGACAAACTCCATCCCTGGTTCGGCTCCGAGGACCGCGTGCCCTGGATCGGCAACATCATGGCCTCCCGCTGGGCCTACGAAGCCCTGGCCGTGACCCAGTTCATGGAGAACGCGCACGAACGGGAAGTGTATCGCCTTGATCAGCGCATGCGCACGGCCAACTGGAAAAAGGACCTCTGGCTGCGCGAACTGCAGAACCGGGTGGAGGATGTGCGCAAGGTGCTGGACGGGACCCTGGTCGACACCGGGCTGGAGAACGACCTGAGCCTGCTGCGCACCGAGCTCACCAAGGAGATGCGCCTGCTCGACGGGTTCGTGGTGGACGGTCTGGAACGCCTGCGCCCCGGCTTCGTGAGCCACCGTCAGCTGGACGAGGTCTCCAGCGCGCTGCAGGTGCTGCAACTGCACTACCGCCGCGTGTACAAGGAGGCCGAGGCCGAGAAGGAGCGCGTCATTGCCGAGGCGATCGAGCGCGATGGACGGGACGCCTATTTCGCGCGCATGGACGCCTACCGCAACGAAAGTCTGGCCGATGTGGTGGTGAACAAGAACGATCTGAACATGATCGTGGAGTACCGCGGCGAGCTGGTGCAGAAAAGCGATCCCATCTATCTGGAGCCCCGTCACGCCGGATTGTTCGGTGCGCACTTCCACGCCCCCGCGAAGTGGGTGGCCGGACGGCGAACGCCCACGTTGTGGGCCAACGTGGGCGTCCTCTGGGGCATGACCATCATTATGTCGTTGGCCTTGGGGGCTGGGGTGTTCCCACGCCTGCTGGCCTGGCGCCGTCGGTAGAGCGGGGGCTTACTCGCCGTCGATCTCCTGCACCTGCACCATGCGGAACGGGATGTTGATGATCCCGGCGTAGTCCTCGCCCGCCTCCAGCATGTCCTCATCGTCCTGCTCGTAGTGCCAGAGCACGCCCACGTCGTTGCCGGCCATGCGCAGGCCTTCGAGTTTCTTGAACAGGTCGAGGATGCACTTGGAGGAGCTGGTGTTGAAGTACTCCAACTGCACGTGCAACGAGGTCTTGGGCCGGGGGCTGCGGGCGTAGCGATCGATCCAGTCGATCAGCGGTCGGTAGAAATCGATCGAGTCCTCTGGGATCGACCGGCCACGGAGTTCCAGCAACCCCGTGGTGGGGTCGAAGTTCACCGTCGGTGTCTTGGCGGTCCCCTCCAGCTTCAGTGGTTCCATTTGTGGGGTCTATGAAGTGACGTTCACGTTGAGACTGAAGAAGGCATTGTCCTGCCCGAATGGCACAAAGCCATACTCCAGTTTGCCGCTGCTCTTGCGCGCGATGTCGATCATACCCAGCCCGCCGCCGCCCGAGGAGGTGTATTGGCCGTTGCTCAGCTCGGTGCGGTAAAGTTCGCGCAGTTCTTCCGCGGAAAGGGCGTTGATGTGGTCGATGTGGGCCTTCAGCCGCTCCACATCACCGGCGGCCATGAAGTTGCCGGTCAGTACGGAGTAGCCGTTGTCCGTGCACACCATCATCACCATGCCATGGGGCTCGTCCGTGGGCGTCACGCCATTCTCGGACAGCTTCACCCGGGCATTGTGATGGTACAGGTTCTGCAGACATTCCAGCGCCACGGTGAAAAGCCGCTTGCGCACCCGCGGATCGGGTTCGATGGCGTTCACCCGGCGTTCCACCATGGTCATCACGGCCGTGACAAGGTCGCCGGTCAGGTCCCCCTTGAAGGAGATCATCACATGTCTGCGATCCAATTCTTCATACAGGTCATATATCCGGTCTAGCATGTTGGGCGGTGCAGATTGCGTGATATCGGAGGATCAGTACAAAGCAAGCCCGGGGCCCAGGCCCTTCCGGGTCGGCGGGGGGGGGAGTTTTCCACGCAGTTGTCAACCCGGTCGGCCGCCAACAGGCCCATCTCTTCGCCGGTTTCGGGGCACTATCCGTGGTCGGGTCCGCCTGCCATCGGCTCATCTTCTCCACGGATGGCGCGACGGAGGAGCTGTGTTCGGAACAATTGTTCTCGGGTTTCCCGGGACACCGTTCCGCTGCCAACAACACCAGCACGATCGGCGGCTTTCTCTCAAGCAGGATAGCAGCGGCCGGATGGCGCTGCACATGGACCACCATCTCACGTCATATTCCTACGCGATGACCGGCGCAGGAGGCGGTCGTCTCCGGGCGGCTCAGCTCTTCATGTTGTCGAACTGCAGGGGGCGCTCATAGTCGCCCGCGCGGCACAACGCCATCACGGCCTGCAGGTCGTCGATCTTCTTGCCGGTGACCCGCACCATGTCGTCCATGATCTGGGCCTGCACCTTCAGGCCGCTGGCCTTGATGTCCTTGATGATGCGCTTGGCGGTCTCGCGGTCGATGCCCTGCTTCACGGTGATGGTACGGTGCAGCATCTTTCCGCTGGGCACCGGTTCGGCGCTCAGGTCGAAGCTGCGCACGTCCACCTTCTGCTTGCCGCTACGCTCCAGGAGGATGTCCACGATGGAGTCGAGCTTGAGCGGGTCCTCCGTGCTCACCCGCAGTGTCAGGGCCTTGGGGTCGAACTCCACGGTGCTGTTGGTGCCGCGCAGGTCGTAACGCGTCTCGATCTCCCGTTTCACCACGTTCACCGTGTTGAGCAGGGCCTGGGGGTCGACCTTGGATTGGATATCGAACGAAGGCATGGGGCCAATTTAAGCCGGTCGGTCCTGAAAAGGGAACGCGCGGCCCGTGGGCCGCGCGTTCACGCTTTTGGGATCAGGAAAGGATCACTTCGTCACCACCACACGGAAGGTCGAGCGCTGGCCGTTGTCGAAGTTCATCTGGAAGATGTACACGCCGTTGCTGAAGCCGCCCACGTTCATGGTCAGCGATTCGCCGGAGAGGGCCACACGGCTCTCGCTCACCTTGTTGCCGGCGAGGTCGAACACCTGCAGATCGGCCTTGCCGCTGAAGCCGTTCAGCGGGATGCGGATAAGGTCGGTGGCCGGGTTGGGGAAGGGCACAGTGCGCACTTCGTTCAGCTCGGGCACGCTCACGGGGAGGCGCATCTCACCGGCCACGGTGGCATAGCCGTACTCCATGCCGGTGAACTGCACGTAGGTGAGACCACCGCCACCGCTGTAGGCGGCGATGTAGGTGGGCTCTTCGGTGGAGTTCACCACCTCCTCGTAGTTCAGTGCGTCACCCATGCCGAGGAAGCACTCCGAGCCCAGGCACTTGGCGCAGAGCAGGTACTTCTGGCCGCTCACCAGCGGGTAGGGGTTGGCGAAGGGCACGAACACCGGGGTGGAGGAGAGGTTCTCGGTGAACTCGTAGTCGGCGATCTCCACCATGTCCACGGCGTTGAAGCTCCAGTCGGGACCATCGGGATCGTTCCACTCGTACAGGTGCACTTCCATGTACTCACCTTCCACGCTGGCGCCACCGCCTATGGCGAGAGAGGTCCAGATGCCGTGCAGCTCGAGCTGGCTGGCGTTGTCGTCGCGGAAGAAGGAGCACACCATGAAGTCCTCCGTACCGCTGGAGGCACGGTAGTGGCCTTCAGGCACGATCACACCCGCCTCCAGATCCACCTGGCCATAGCCCATGAGCTCGTCGGCGAGGAAGGTGAGGGTCGCGGTGTTGTCGTCAGGGAACTCGTCCGCGTGGCTGGAGATCACGTTGTAGGTGATCGTGTAGCCACCGTTGAAGCTGCCGGGGTTGAAGGTCGGCAGGGCGAAGTACGCCTCCTGATCGAAGGCCAGCGTGGCGGTGGGCGACGTCTCATTGTACACCTCGCCGCCTTCGCTGGTGATCACCACGTTCACGGCCACGTCGGTCTGGGCCTGCGAACCGAAGTTGCGCACCCAGGTGCCGATGGGGATCTGGAAACCGTTGGTGAGCACGCTCGGCAGGGCGGTCTTGTTGGGCACGGCCACGCGGCTCAGGTCGGTGGACAGGTTGTATTCGTACACGCCCAGCACGCTGCCGATGAGCAGCACCACGTTACCGGCGGCGATCTCGTCAGCCAGCATCGCACCGGCTTCCATGGTGATCATCACCACCGGGATGGTCACGTTGGGGCCGTCCGCGCCAGCACCCATGGCGATGGGCGCGCCCGGGGCATTGTTCACGACCACCACGCCGATGGCACCGGCTTGCTGCGCGTTCCACGCCTTCGTACCGAACTCGCAGGTGCCGCGGTACACCACGGCGATCTTGCCGGCGATGTCAGCAGCGTTCACCAGGCTGTTGCAGCCTTGTTGGGCGGTGGCACCCGTACCGTCGTCCACGAACACCGCTTCACCCGTGATCTGGTTGGCGGGGTCGTTCAGGTCAGGGGTTTGGCCCCAGTTCTCGGCCCAGGTGAATTCCAGGGGGCCTTCAAATTCGGCGGGCTCCAGCACGTAGGTCACCACTTGTGCCTGAGCGGCCAGCGTGGCGAACCCGATCGCAAGACTGAGTAATGTCTTCTTCATGTTGTGAGGGGTTTTGGTTGCGTTGGGGTAGGGTTGGGTCCTGATCCTCGGTCACAATATTAACCATTGGCAACAATTTTCCGGCCGGTTATGCCGAACCAGGTCGCCGCCCGATGGCAGGGCTGGGGGCCACGAAAGCTTAAATAATGTGAAGGCCATGAAGGGGGGGATGGGGGGCTTGCCGGCCTTCCGCCCTGATAGCCAATTACATCCGTGTTGGTGGGAGGTTCCCCGGTGGAGGGGCGACGGGGCGGTGCGGCATGGAACATGTAGAGCACTGGGGCAATGGAACGCGATACGACCGTAAAACTGACCATGCTGGTGGACGCCGAGCCCAGCGTCATTTGGCGCGCGCTCACCGACCCCCAGCTGACCAAGCTGTACATGGAGGGCTGGCAGGTGCGCAGCACGTGGAAGGTGGGCGCGCCGGTCACCTGGGTGGAACAGGTCGATGGGGAGGAAGTGCCCCGCGCCAAGGGCACCCTGATGGCATGGATCCCGAACTATCGGATGCGCTACACCCGCCTGGTGCTCGATGGCAAATTGCCCGATGAACCGGCAAGCTTCACCACAGTGGACATCTCCTTAGAGGAAGTTTCTCCCGGCCGTACCCGGCTGGAGCTGTGGCATGGCGATTTTGCCGGCCTGCCCCACGATGTGCGCCGCGCCCGCGCCACCGGCCGCGCCTGGGTGGAATCATTGGTGGGCCTGAAGCGTGTGGCCGAGGAAGGTGAGGAGCGGCTCGCGGCCTGAGTCCGCGTCCATGGCCCGGTGCGGGGCGCGATCCATGGCCGGTCAGCCACGGACATCCGCATATTCCGCAGCGCGACGGTCCATCATCCGCTTTGCGAACGGGCACAAGGGAATGATGCGCAGCTGCCTCTCCCGCGCATGGGCCACGGCGGCCTCGAGCAGGGCCATGCCCACGCCTCTTCCTTCTGACCCCGGGAACCCCTCGGTGTGGTCGACGATGATCTTGTCCGGACCCGCCACGGAGTAGGTCATCTCGCCGATCTCGCGGCCATCATCGATGGCGACGAAGCGTCCTTTGCTGCCGGTCTGGTGATGCGCGATGGTCATGGGCGTGGGGATGGACCGAACGAAGATGGGGGATCTTCTCCCGACCTTGCCGCCCGGAACGCACCCACCACCAGGTCCAGCCGATGAGAATGCGCATCAACAAACTGCTCGATCGCGCGCCGATCCCCGGTGGCGGCGAACTGCTGTTCTACCAGCGCACCGACGACTACACCATCGAAGTGGCCGGGATGGCGGGCGAGCTGATGACCACCGCCCATCACGGATCCGAGGATGCGCTGGCCGATATGGCCCTGGCAAAACTGTCCAGCCCGCAGGCCGCCACGGTGCTGATCGGTGGCTTGGGCATGGGCTTCACGCTGGCGGCGGTGCTGCGCGGACTGGGGCCCAAGGGCCGCGCCGTGGTGGCCGAACTGGTGCCCCAGGTGGTGGAGTGGAACAAGGGGCCCATGGGCGCGCGTGCCGGTGATCCCTTGAACGATCCGCGTACCATCGTGCATGTCGGCGATGTGCTGGAATTGATCCGCTCCGGGAAAGGCGCGTACGATGCCATCCTGCTGGATACCGACAATGGCCCCGAGGGTCTTACGCAGGCGGACAACAACCGGCTGTATTCGCACCGGGGGTTGCGTTCGGCCTACGATGCGTTGAAGCCCGGTGGTGTGCTGGCGGTCTGGTCCACCCATCCGGATGCGCCGTTCACGCGCAGGCTGGGCATGGCCGGTTTCCGCGTGGAGGAAAAGAAGGTGTTCGCCCACCGCGACAAGGGCACCAAGCACCACTTGTGGTTCGCCACGCGGCCTTAGGCGTGGTCGGAAGATCCTGTGGCGAAGTAGGTTCGGTACCACTCCTTCTCCCAATGGTCGCGCTCGTCGGTGAATGACGCGGTGCCGTCCAGCAGGTCATGGAGCATGCGCAGCGACCGATCGTCGCGCTGGGAGATCACCGGGATGCCGGCCCGGATCAACGCCGCAGCGGCCACACCCGGTCCCTGCTGGTACACCTTGTTCTCCGCGAAGCGCGAACCGAGGTAGGTGACCGTGCTGCCGCACGCGCCGCTGGTGTCCATCAGGATCGCCAGGTCCACCTGCTCCTTCAGCGCGAGGTCGCGCATGGCGTAGGCGGCCTTGATCATCCCCTCGGTCCAGTCGGTGCCGTCCTCGGCCACGGTGCGCGCCCTGCCGTCGAGCACATCGAAACCGTTGCCACCGTGGTTGTCGGGCGTCATGCGCGGGGTGCCGAAGGAGAAGTCCTCCGGGCAAAAGGTCACCAGCTTCACTTCGGGCCGCACCAGCCATGATCGCAGCGGGGCGTGATCCCCGTTGGTGCCGCCATCCACCCCGCAATGCACGCCGCCCAGGCAGGCGCTCATCATCACCACCAAGGGGTGCTCGGCCGTGGGGCGCGGGCGTTGGAAGAACGCTGGAGGGGGAAGGTGGGCGGGGCGTGATATCATGGCCGCGGATCGTGCTCAGCGCATCACCAGTCCTTTCCCACGGCCCAGCTCACGAACGAACGACGGCAAGGTGGTGCCGGTAATGCGCGTGGTGTCCTGCCCTTGAATGATGAGGATCTCGCGCAGGTCCGCGTAATGCTCCTCCGTGCGGGCCCACGCGTTCACCGCCGCACCTGTCATCAGGGCCCAACCGGTGGGGAGTGTGAGACCGATCCCTTCGTACCGCTCGATGGGAATAAGGGTGCCGCGTCCCAGTTCCACCTTATCGCCGCGCAGACGTGCCTGGAAAACCTCCGGCTCGTTGGAGAAAAGGTGGGTCGGCGACATGGGGGCATGGGTGCTGTAGTGCACAACGATATCCCTCCCCGTGAAATTGCAGATCAGGAAGGAGCCGATGTAGGAACAGCCGGACAGCAGCAGTGCGGCAAGCACAAGGCAGATGCCGGCCGTGATCCTCATCGGGCCATGAGCTGGGTCAGGATCCCCACCGCCGCCTTCGGGATCTTCGTCCCCGGCCCGAACACGTCGAAGCAGCCGGCGTCCTTGAGGAATGCGAAATCGTTGGGCGGGATGACACCACCGGCCACCACGAGGATGTCGGCCCGGCCGTAGGTCTCGCGCAATTCCTTGATCACCTCGGGCACCAGGGTCTTGTGGCCACCGGCCAGGCTGCTGATGCCGAGCACGTGCACATCGTTCTCGATGGCCTGGCGCGCCACCTCCTGCGGGGTCTGGAAGAGCGGACCGATGTCCACATCGAAGCCGATGTCGGCGAAGCTGGTGGCGATCACCTTGGCGCCACGGTCATGACCGTCCTGACCCATCTTGGCCACGAGGATGCGCGGGCGACGACCCTCGGCTTTGGCGAACGCATCGGCAAGGCGCATGGCCTCCTTCATCTCGGGATCTTGCATGGCTTCCGCGGAATAGACGCCGCTGATGGCGCGGGGCACGGCGGCATAGCGACCGAAGGCTTTTTCCAACGCATCGCTGATCTCGCCCAGCGTGGCGCGGTGACGGGCGGCCTTCACGGCCAGCTCCAGCAGGTTCTCTCCGCCGCGTGCGCCAGCGGTCAGCGCGGCCAGCGAGGCGGCCACATGCCCCTCATCACGCGTGGCCTTGATCACCCGAAGGCGCTCCACCTGCTGATCGCGCACCTTGGCATTGTCCACTTCCAGCAGTTCGATGGCGGTCTCTTCGGCCACTTGGAAGGCGTTCACGCCGATGATGCGGTCCTTGCCGGTGTCGATGCGTGCCTGACGTTTCGCGGCCGCCTCCTCGATCCGCATTTTGGGCAGACCGCTCTCGATGGCCTTGGCCATGCCGCCGAGTTGTTCCACCTCCTGGATGTGGGCCCAGGCCTTGTGCACCAGCTCGTGCGTGAGGCGCTCCACATAGTGGCTGCCGCCGAGGGGATCGATCCACTTGGTGATGCCGCTGTTCTTCTGCAGGTACAGCTGGGTGTCGCGGGCGATCTTGGCGCTGAAGTCGGTGGGCAGCGCGATGGCCTCGTCGAGCGAGTTGGTGTGCAGGCTCTGTGTGCCGCCCAGGGCCGCGGCCAACGCTTCGACCGTGGTGCGCGCCACGTTGTTGAAGGGGTCTTGCGCAGTGAGGCTCCAGCCGCTGGTCTGGCAGTGGGTGCGCAGGGCCAAGCTCTTCTTGTCGGTGGCGCCGACCTCGTGCAGCAATTTGGCCCAGAGCAGGCGGGCGGCGCGCATCTTGGCCACTTCCATGAAGAGGTCCATGCCGATGCCCCAGAAGAAGCTGAGGCGGCCGGCGAACTGGTCCACCTGCATGCCCGCCTTCATCCCCGTGCGCACGTACTCGATGCCGTCGGCCAGGGTGTAGGCCAGCTCCAGATCGGCGGGCGCGCCGGCCTCGTGCATGTGGTAGCCGCTGATGCTGATGCTGTTGAACTTGGGCATCTTCCGGGCGCAGTACGAGAAGATGTCGCCCACGATGCGCATGCTCGGGCCCGGCGGATAGATGTAGGTGTTGCGCACCATGAACTCCTTGAGGATGTCGTTCTGGATGGTGCCCTGCAACTGCTCCGGCGATACGCCTTGTTCCTCGGCCGCCACGATGAAGAACGCCATGATCGGGAGCACGGCGCCGTTCATCGTCATGCTCACGCTCATCTTGTCCAGCGGGATGCTGTCGAAGAGGATCTTCATATCCTCCACACTGCTGATGCTCACGCCGGCCTTGCCCACATCGCCCTTCACCCGCGGGTGGTCAGCGTCGTAGCCGCGGTGGGTGGCCAGGTCGAAGGCCACGCTCAGGCCCATCTGCCCGGCGGCCAGGTTGCGGCGGTAGAAGGCGTTGCTCTCCTCGGCCGTGCTGAAGCCCGCGTATTGGCGGATGGTCCAGGGCCGGATGGTGTACATGCTGCCGTACGGGCCACGCAGGTAGGGCGGGATGCCGGCGGCGTAATGCAGGTGCGCAAGACCTTCGGTGTCCTCCGGGGTGTAGAACGATCTGAGGGGGATCTCTTCGCGGTTGGGGATGTGCGCGATGGTCGGGCTGCCGGCTTCATGGCCCATGGGTGCAGGTGGATCGACGCCCAACTCCTTCACCAACACATCGGTCAACTGCTCCACGGTGTAGCTGCCGCCCACGGGATCGGCCACGCGGCCCAGGAAACTCTCATCGCGCAGCAGGTGGTGGATATTGCGCGCCACGCGGCGGGCCAGCCCATCGCCCTCGGGCAATTTCGGCGTGGGGATGGTGAGCCCATCGCAGCCGCCGATCACGGCGCTCACGGCCTGCAAGGTGCCGCGGATCAAGTCCTCGTGCGCGGAGCCGGGCCGGGCGGGGTAGGTGACCACGGCCTGCACCCAGGTGTGGTGCGAGCAGTCGTGCTCGGGCTGGAAGCGGTCCACCACGGCGGCCCAGGCCTCGCGGAAGGCGCGCAGGCGGGCCACTTCCAGAAATAGGTCGTCGCTCAGGTGCAGCCGGAACTGCAGGCGGGCGCAGGCCTCATCAATGGTGAAGCCCTGTTCGAGCAGGTGGCGCAGCAGGGCCTCGCCATGTTCCAGCGCACGGCGCGTACGATCGCCGCCTTCGCTTTGGGCATCGGCAATGGCGAAGAGGCGCACACGCGGGTATTTCGCCACGACAGCTTTCAGGTCGCGCACATCGGCGTCGTGGGGCAGGCCCAGACAGAGGCTCACCTCGGCTTCGGGTGTGCGCTGGTCCTGGTGAAGGGCGAGCAGGTCGCGCAGCATGGCGGCATCGCCATCGATGGCCAGGTCGATCGCGCCCACCCATACATCCTTCAGCAGGGCACGGAGGTCCGCAGGGCGACCGAGGAACTCCAACGCATCGGCCCCGCCGGTGAGCGCTTCCAAGGCCACCTTGTTGGCATGGGCCGCGCTGGCGTCGATGGCCACCGTGCTGCGCCAGGTGTTGGCTGCACGCTTGATGCCGCGCCGCCGTTCGCTGCGCGGCACATCGTCCTCCGCCATGTGGAAGGGGGCGAGCAGCCTGCCGGCCACCGCCACCTGCAGGATGGACGGGTCCTTGTCCTTGAGTTCCTTTTTGATCACGGCCTCCCACTGCGCACGGGTGGCGGGCGGGAAGGCGGCGAAGAGCTTGTCGTTGGCCATCGGCGCAAAGTTCGGACTTGCGGCGATCGTCTAACTTTCCGACCAGCGGCCGATCGGCATCCATTTTGGGAAAGGCCGCGGCAACATCACCGACCATGAAGAAACTCCTGTCCCTGCTCGCGATCGTGGCCTTCACCGGTACGATCAGCGCCCAATCCACCTCCACCGACGCGCCGGATGCGGCGGCCCCGGAGACGATGAAGATCTGTTCCAAGGCGGCAGGTGCCCTGCCGGCGTGCTGCGCCGCCAAAGCGAAGGCCACGGCCGAAGAAAGTGCCGCTTCCACGGTTCCCATGACCGAAGCCGCTGCACCGAGCTGCCACGGGGCGAAGGCGGAAGGCGCCACCAGCGCTCCGGCCGCCGGTCACCCCGGCATGCCCGCCTGCTGCGCGGCCAAGGCACATGCCTCGGGAGCCGCATGTGCGGGGGGCAAGGCGCACGCCGATGCGGTGCCTGCCCACGAGTGATCCGCGCACGGACCGCACCGGAAAGGTCCCGCCCGCTGGCGGGACCTTTTTCCTTTGCCCACTTGGTGCGCGGGGAGGGGCGTGCCTACCTTGTGCCCATGCAGATCACCAAGAACTCCGTGGTGTCGTTCCACTACACGCTGAACGACCCAGATGGCCAGTTGCTGGACACCAGTGCCGGTCGCGAAGCATTCGCATACATCCAAGGCCATCAGATGATCGTGCCGGGATTGGAACGTCAACTCGAAGGCAAGAAGGCCGGCGACAAGGTGCTGGCCGTGGTGCCTCCGGCGGAAGGCTACGGGGAGATCGATCCTTCACTGGTGCACAAAGTGCCCCTGGACCGCTTCGGTGGCCAGAAGGTGGAGGCCGGCATGCAGTTCCAGGCAGGCAGTGAGCAGGGCGACATGGGCGTGTTCACGGTGATGGCCGTGGAGGACGGCATCGTGGCCCTGAACGGCAACCATCCGCTGGCCGGTGTGACGCTGCACTTCAATGTGGAGATCACCGACGTGCGGGAGGCCACGGAGGAGGAGCTGTCGCACGGCCATGTGCATGGGCCGGGCGGGCATCAGCACTAAGGCCCTTTCATACTGAACGAAGGCCGCTACTTTCGCCGGTAGCGGCCTTCGCTTTTCATGCTCTTCAATTCCTTCGCGTTCCTGGTCTTCCTCCCCGTGGTCTACATGGCCTACTGGGGGCTTTTCCGGCGAAGCCTGCGCGCGCAGAACCTCTTCGTACTGGCGGCGAGCTGGTTCTTCTATGCGTGGTGGGACTGGCGCTTCCTCGGCCTCATCTTCATCAGTTCGATCACGGACTACATCATCGGCCTGCGCATCGCCGCCACGGACAACGAGCGCACCAAGAGCCGGCTGATGTGGCTGAGCGTCGCGGTGAGCATCGGCATCCTCGGCTTCTTCAAGTACTTCAACTTCTTCATCACCGAGTTCGCCGATCTGCTCCACCTGCTGGGCTTCGACCCGCACATCCACACCCTGCGGATCATCCTGCCCGTGGGGATCAGCTTCTACACCTTCCAGACGTTGAGCTATTCGATCGACATCCGCCGGGGACAGATGGAGCCCACGCGCGATCTGGTGGCGTTCCTGGCCTTCGTGAGCTTCTTTCCCCAACTGGCGGCAGGCCCCATCGAGCGCGCCCAAGCGCTGCTGCGCCAGTTCCTGGCACCGCGCCGGTTCGAAACGGCCCAGGCCCGCGACGGCATGCGTCAGATGCTCTGGGGCCTGTGCAAGAAGGTGGTCATCGCTGACAGCTGCGCGCCCATCGTGGACCAGATCTTCAGCATGGACCCGACCGGCACCTCGGGCATCACCCTCTTCTTCGGCGCGTTCTTCTTCGCCTTCCAGATCTACGGCGACTTCAGCGGGTACTCCGATATGGCCATCGGCATGGCGCGGCTGTTCGGCTTCCAGCTCTCGCGCAACTTCGCATATCCCTACTTCTCCCGGTCCATCAACGAATTCTGGCGCCGCTGGCACATCACCCTCAGCAGTTGGTTCCGCGACTATGTCTACATCCCCTTGGGCGGATGGCGCAGCAAGGGCGGACGCCTGCGCAACATCCTGATCACGTTCACGGTGAGCGGGCTCTGGCACGGCGCCAATTGGACCTTCATCGGCTGGGGCTTGTTGCACGGCCTGTTCCACCTGCCCGGGGTGTTGCGCGGACGGACCGTGGCCCGCGACGAGCCGACCCTGCGCGACCTGCCCGCGATCATCACCACGTTCCTCCTGGTCACCGTGGCCTGGGTGTTCTTTCGCGCCACCGACCTCGGGCACGCCATCGCCTATGTGCAGGCCATGGCGGCCCATGCGCTGTGGAGCCCCGGAGCGGTGCTGCTGTACATCGGGCGGCCCGAGATGGCGTTGATCGCGGCGATGGTGCTGATCGAGTGGCTGCGCCGCACCCGGCAGCATCCGTTGCAGGACCTGCCCTTTGCCCCGGCCGCACGCTGGGCGTGTTACCTGTCCTTGGTGCTGGTGCTCCTGCTCCACATCGACCTGCGTACCAACCATGAGTTCATCTACTTCCAGTTCTGAGCGGATGAACACCTGTGCGCCGTTCCGTTTCCTGGGCAGGGCCATGGCCTTCGGCGCGCTGCTGCTTTGCCTGTTGCTGATCGTGGCCGGGGTGGCGCCTCCGGTGACACCGGTGGACTATACCGCCGCCTCCATCGCCAAGCAGGCGCGTGCACGGGCTGTGGGCTCGCCCAAGGTGCTGCTGGTGGGTGGGAGCAACGTGGCCTTCGGCGTGGAGAGCGCCACGCTGGAACGCGTAATGGGCATGCCCGTGGTGAACATGGGCCTGCACGCCGGCCTCGGTTTCCGCTACATGAAGAACGAGGCCGTGCAGCTCATGGGGCCCGGCGATCTGGTGGTGGTGGCGCTGGAGGAATCGAACTATACCGATCCGGTGAAGGACCACGAGGTGCTCTATCAGATGGTGGACCGCCACCCTGCGGCCATACGGTTCGTGCCCTGGTGGGACCGCCCGCGGATCATGGCGGGGCTGCTGGTGTTGCGCCTGCAGAGCCTGGTGAAGAAGTGCACGGGCAAATGGACCTTCGCCGAGCCGCACCCGCTATACCGTGCCGACGGCTTCAACGACCATGGTGACATGGTGGCCCACCTGGACCTGCCGCGACCGGCGATGCTGGAGGAGGACGGGCTTGCCCCCACCCAAAGCGCTTTGAGCGCCCGGTTCGCGCCGATCGCCGATGATCTGGAGCGCCGTGCGCGTGCGATGGGAGCTGAAGTGGTGTACACCTGGCCGGTTCGTGCGGGATCCGGGTACGATCCCGTGCGGTCGGAAGCCATCCTGGCGGGCCTGGAGGCACAGGGCCGTACTGTGGTGGGAAGGCCGGGGGAGTTCGTCCTCCCGGACAGTCTGTTCCACGACACGCGTTATCACCCCCGGCAGGTGGGGCGTGCCATTCGCACGGAACGGCTCGCGGCGGGCCTCTGCCGGGAATTGCCGCACCGCTGCACCCACGCGGCCCGATAGGGTCACTCTTCCTTTTCGGGTACCAGCACGAAGATGTCCTCGTTGGCGCGCTTCATGAGGTAGCGCTCGCGGGCGAACTTCTCCAGCAGCTCATGGTCGCTGCCCAGCTCGCGCAACTGGGCACGCGTCTTCTCGATCTCGCTCGCATACCAGGTCGTCCGCTCGCGGGCCTTCTGCAGGTCGCGCTGGTGTTTCCAGTTCGTCCAAAGGTCGTTGCGGTCGAAGAACAGCACCCAGGCGAAAAGCCCCAACACCACGGCACCGTAGCGGTTGCGCAGGGGGCGGGGAATGAGACGGACGATGCGACGCATGAACACACGAAGGTAGCGGGGGGCCACCGGAGCAACGGGCGGCAGCGGTCGGTGTATTGCACGATCGATCGTTCATTGGCCCGCACGGGGGCCCAGCTCGATCACTTCCAAGTCCTTCGGGCGGCCATCCAGCAGGGTGAAGCGCAGGGCGGTGCGCACCTGGTGCCACCCGTGGCGGCCACAGGCGCCGGGGTTCATGTACAGGCAGTTCACGGCGGGGTCGAACTGCACGGCGCATATATGGGAGTGGCCGCAGATGAACAGATCGGGCGGGGAGGAGCGAAGCTCGGCGGCCACGCGGCGGTCGTAGCGCGGGGGGCGGCCACCGATGTGGGTCATCCACACCCGAACGCCTTCCACCGTGAAGCGCTGGTGCTCGGGGTAGCGCAGGCGGAGATCCGTGCCATCGATGTTGCCCCACACGGCGCGCAGGGGTTTCCAGCGCTCCAGCTCATCGGCCACGGCAGCGTGGCCCAGATCGCCGGCATGCCAGATCTCGTCGCATTCCGCGAAGTGGTCCTTCAGGCGGGGATCGAGCCAGGAATGGGTGTCGCTGAGCAGGCCGATGCGCATGGTGGGCAAGGTAGTGCCTGCGACGGGCCGGGCCGGCGGGTACCTTTGCGGCCCCCATGCCCCGCTACTTCCTCCAGCTGGCCTTCGACGGCACGCCCTACCGGGGCTGGCAGCGACAGGCCAACGCGCCCAGCGTGCAGGAGGAGATGGAGCGCGTGCTGCGGCGCACCCTGCAACTGCCCGACCTCCACGTGGTGGGCTGCGGTCGCACGGACACCGGCGTGCATGCGCTCGACTTCTATCTCCACTTCGATGCGCCGGAGGACCGCGTGGTGGACGACCGCCTGGTGCACGGCCTCAACAGCCTGCTGCCGCCGAGCATCGGGGTGAAGCGCGTGTTCCCCGTGGCCCCAACGGCCCATGCCCGGTTCAGCGCCACCGAGCGGGGCTACACCTATCTGGTGTTGCGCCGCAAGGACCCCTTCATGGCCGACCGGGCCCACGTGCTGTACCCGCCGCTGGACGTGGACGCGATGAACGCCGCCTGTTCACATCTGATCGGCCGGCAGGACTTCACCAGTTTCTGCAAGGCCGGCAGCGATGCCCGTACCATGCTCTGCGACGTGCGGGTGGCCGAGTGGTCCATGATGCCCAGCGGCTATCGGTTCCGCATCCGCGCCGACCGCTTCCTGCGGAACATGGTGCGGGCCGTGGTGGGCACCTGCTTCATGATCGGTCGGGGGCATCGGGAGCCGGACCACATGGCCGCCGTGATCGCCGCGCATGACCGGGGGGCGGCCGGTCGCAGTGCGCCCGCGCGGGGCCTCTACCTGGAGCACGTGAGCTATCCGTTCCTACCACCCGCCCCCGGGCCTGAACCCCGCATCGCACCATGAGCACCCCTGCACGGTCCGCCCAAGGCAAGGCTTTCGATCGCCGGCTGTTCGCCCGGGTGTTCGCCTACACGCGTCCATACCGCAGCCTTTTCTGGATCAGCCTCGCCCTCACCATCCTGCTGGCCGGACTGGGGGTGATGCGGCCGCTGATCATGGGGCGCATGATCGACGACCACGCCATGACCGGCGATGCGCGGGGGCTGCTGCTCACCACGTTGATCGTCATCGCGCTGCTGGTGGTGGAGGCCGTGGTGCAGTTCCAGCAGGCCTACAAGACCAGCGAACTGGGCCAAGCCGTCACCTTCGACCTGCGCGACCGCCTGTTCCGCCACACCATCCGTTCCGCGCAGCGCTGGTTCGACCGCACACCGGTGGGCACCTTGGTGACCCGCACCGTGAGCGACATCGAGACCATCGAGGACATCTTCTCCCAGGGCCTGCTCATGATCTTGGGCGATCTGCTCAAGCTCACCGTGGTGGTGGTGGTGATGTTCGCGTGGAACTGGCAGCTGGCCCTGCTGTGCATGCTGCCCATCCCTTTGCTGCTGTGGGCCACGAACATCTTCAAGAACAGCATCCGCAAGAGCTTCCAGGACGTGCGCACGCAGGTGGCGCGGCTCAACGCCTTCGTCCAGGAGCGCGTGCAGGGCATGGCCATCGTGCAGCTCTTCGGTCGCGAGAAGGAGGAGTACCGCCGCTTCCAGGAGATCAATCGCGCGCACCGGGCCGCCCACATCCGCAGCGTGCTGGCCTACAGCATCTTCTTCCCCGTGGTCGAGATCCTCAGCGCCGTGTCACTGGCCTTCCTGGTGTGGTGGGGCGTGAAGGACGTGCTCGACGGGGGCACCACCGTGGGCGACCTCTTCATCTTCATCTTCTTCATCAACATGCTCTATCGGCCCATCCGGCAGCTGGCCGACCGCTTCAACGTGCTGCAGATGGGCATGGTGGGCAGCGAGCGGGTGTTCAACCTGCTGGACACCGAGGCGGCCATCGCCGATACGGGCTCCCGGGGCACCGATGATCTGCGCGGCGACATCCGCTTCGAGGACGTGCACTTCGCCTACGTGGACGACGAGCCGGTGCTCAATGGGGTGAGCTTCCATGTGCGGCCGGGCGAGACCGTGGCGCTGGTGGGGCCTACCGGGTCCGGGAAGAGCTCCATCATCAACCTGCTGAATCGGTCGTACGAACACCAGGGCGGGCAGATCCTACTCGATGGGCAGCCCCTCGGTTCATACCGACTGGCCGAACTGCGGCGCAGCATCGCGGTGGTGCTGCAGGATGTGTTCCTCTTCAGCGGCACCGTGCACGACAACATCACGCTGAACGATCCAGCGATCGGGCGGGAGGCGGTGGAGGCCGCGGCGAAGGAGGTGGGGGCCCACGAGTTCATCATGCGCCTGCCGCAGGGATACGACACGCCGGTGGGGGAGCGGGGCGGCCTGCTCAGCACCGGGCAGCGGCAGCTGCTGGCCTTCATCCGGGCCGCCGTGCACCAACCGAAGGTGCTGGTGCTCGACGAGGCCACGAGCAGCGTGGACAGCGCCAGTGAGCAGCTGATCCAACAGGCCACCGAGCGCCTCACTGAAGGCCGCACCAGCATCGTGATCGCCCACCGCCTCAGCACCGTGCAGAAGGCCGACCGGATCCTGGTGATCGTGAAAGGACGCATCGCCGAGGAGGGCACCCACCAGGAGCTGCTGGACCTCAACGGCCGCTACCGGGAGCTGTACGAGCTGCAGTTCCGTCACACGAACTGAGGCCGCACCCCGGGGCCGTTCCATTTCCGATCCCGCGGGAGCCTCGGTCCACCGGGCAACCGCCGATCGTTCTTCGGAAGGATGTGTGCGTTACATTCACCCCTGAGATGATCCGGAAAGTCTACAACCCCCTCCTCATTCTCCTGCTGTCCACCCCGACCATCATGGCCCATGACCATGGCCACGCGCCGGGTGGTGATGCGTTGCAATTTCACGAGAACAAGGGCCAATGGCCGTCGCAGGTGCGCTACCAGGCACGTACGCCGGGCGGGGCGCTGTTCGTGGAGAACGCGGCGCTGACCTACGTGCTCACGCGGGGCGGCGAACATCTGGGCCACGGCGATCCGGACCATGTGCCGGAGCCGCTTCAGATGCACGCCTACAAGGTGCACTTCGAGGGGGGGCATGCGTCGGGACACGCCGGCACCCACCGCTTTCCGCACTACGTGAACTACTTCCTGGGCGATGACCCCGCGAAGTGGGCCGGTGGGGTGCCCGTGTATGGTGGGGTGGAGCTCAGCGAGGTGTATCCCGGCATCGGCATGCGGATCGATGGCAGCAAGGGGTTGAAGTACGACTGGCTGGTGGCGCCGGGCGCGGACCCGGGACAGATCACCATGCGGTACGAAGGGGTGGACGAACTGCGCGTGGAACATGGGCTGGTGTTCATCGAGACCTCGGTGGGCCGCGTGGTGGAACAGCGCCCCGTGGCCTGGCAGGAGGTGCACGGCCAGCGCCGCCCGGTGGATTGCCGCTACGTGAAGGACGGCGACCGGGTGCGCTTCGAACTGCCTTACGGCCACGATCCGCGCTACCCGCTGGTGATCGACCCCGTGGTGGTCTTCAGCAGCTATAGCGGCAGCTTCGCGGACAACTTCGGGTTCACCGCCACCTATGATGAAAGTGGCCACCTGTACGGGGGCGGCCATGTGCTCGGTGTGGGTTATCCCACCACCACGGGCGTGCTGCAACCCGGCTTCATGGGGGGCGCGGTCGACATGGGCATCACGAAATTCTCGCCCGATGGCACGGCACTGGTCTGGAGCACCTACATCGGCGGTTCGGGCAACGAGGTGCCCCACAGCATGGTGGTGAACAGCGATGATGAGCTCTTCATCCTGGGCTCCACCGGCTCCACCAACTTCCCCACGACCCCCGGCTGCTTCGACAACACCTACGGCGGTGGCAACAACCCGCCATTCGTGGGCCTGTACGGATTCACCTACACCACGGGCAGTGATGCCGTGGTGTTGCATCTGAGCAGCGATGCCACCCAGTTGATCGGCAGCACATATGTGGGCGGCGCGGGCAACGACGGCCTCAACCAGAACACGCCCGTGAACCGCAACTACGGCGACCCATTCCGCGGCGAGATCATCGTGGACGCCGATGGCAACCCGTTGGTGGTGACCAGCACGGCCAGCAATGGCCTGCCCACCACACCCGGCGCGGTGCAGACCACCCTACAGGGGCAATTGGACGCTTACGTGTTCCGGATGGACCCGGGGCTCACGCAGCTGCTGTGGGCCACCTACTACGGCGGTAGCGGGATCGATGCCGGCTTCGGCATCCAGGTGTCGAGCACGGGCGAGATCTACATCACCGGGGGCACCACCAGTACCAACCTGCCGAGCGCGGGCACCCCGGTGTCTCCGTCGTATGGTGGGGGCCAGACGGACGGCTTCATCGCACGGTTCCACCCCTCCGGCTCACCACTGCTCTCCACCACCTACGTGGGGGGCACCGGGCTTGACCTGAGCTACTTCGTGCAGCTGGACGTGAACGATGACGTTTACGTGGTGGGGCAGACCACCGGCCCATACCCGGTGACGCCCGGCAAGTACGCCAACCCCAACGCCACGCAGTTCATTCACAAGTTCAGTGGCGACCTGAGTACCTCTTTGTGGAGCACCCGGATCGGCGGCTCGGGCGGGGAGAACATCTCGCCCTCGGCCTTTCTTGTGAGCCACTGCGGCCAGATCTACTTCAGCGGCTGGGCGGGCACCACCAACGCCGCGGGCGCTGCTGGCCTGTCGAGCTCCACCATCGGACTGCCGGTGACCGCCGACGCCTTCCAGTCGACCACCAACGGCAGTGATTTCTACCTGATGATGCTGGAGCCCGAGGCCGAGGCCCTGGGCTATGCCACTTTCTTCGGCGGCGTAGCGGCCGAACACGTGGACGGTGGCACCAGCCGCTTCGACAAGAACGGCATCGTGTACCAGGCGGTGTGCGCGGGGTGCAGTAACCTGAGCTATCCCACCACCCCGGGTGTGGTCGGCCCCACCAACAACAGCAT
>CAYXKE010000019.1:0-3917 GCA_964464935.1 uncultured Chryseobacterium sp. | reverse complement strand
GTAACCTGAGCTATCCCACCACCCCGGGTGTGGTCGGCCCCACCAACAACAGCATCAACTGCAACCTGGGGGTGTTCAAGATCGACTTCGAGCAAGCCACTCAAGTATCTGTCGATGTGCAGGGCACCTTCCTGGACCAAGTGTGCCCCGGCCAGCCCGTGACCGTGGTGGCCATAGGCACCGCCACGGAGTTCGAATGGGACATGGGCGATGGCAACGCCGGCCCGGACACCGTCAGCTTCGAGTACGTCTACAACACCCCCGGCACCTACACCATCACGGTGATCGGCACCGACCCCACGGCCAACTGCATCACGCCCGACACGGCCACCTACACCGTGACCGTGATCGAGCCGCCCACGCTCCACGTGGCCTTCACGGCCAATATCACGGTGGACTGCCACGGCGTGTCCGGCTTCTTCACCAACCAGAGCGATCCCGGCATGCAGTACTTCTGGGATTTTGGCGACGGCAGCACCGCCACCACCGCGAACCCGTTCCATCCGTTCCCGGGCCACGGCACCTATGACGTGACACTTTACGTGCACGATCCCGTGTGCGGCGGCACCGACTCGCTCACGCAGCGCTTCGTGCTCGACCCGCCGACCTATGTGGTGGACCTGCCCGGGACGGTGACCATCTGTGAGGGTGTGCCCGAAACGTTGAGCATCGATTGGGTGCCCGGGTTCATCGAATGGTCCACGGGCGAAACCGGCACTTCCATCGTGGTGAGCACGCCCGGCACCTATTGGGTGACCGCGCAGGATGGTGGCTGCATGGCCTCGGACACCGTGCAGGTGCTGCTTCAGGATCCCCCGGGCGTGATGACCGATGTGCGCACCTGCCGCGGCGAACCGGTGGAACTGCGTCCGGCCGTGGACCTGGTGAGCGTGGTCTGGAACACCGGCGATACGGCCCATGTGCTGCAGGTGGATGAAGGCGGCGTGTACTACTTCACCGGTGTGGACCAGTTCGGCTGCGTGGTGCGCGACACGGTGGAGGTGGGCTTGCTGAACGTGGCCGACTACGTATACCCCCCCAACGTGTTCACGCCCAACCGCGATGGCCACAACGATGTGTTCCGCGTGACCGACGCGCATATCCCCGGATTCCACATGGAGATCTTCAATCGCTGGGGCCAGCTGGTCTACGAGTCCAGTTCGTCCACCGCGGGATGGAACGGCAAGGTGAGCGGCAGTGATGCGCCGGACGGCACCTACTATTACACGCTGGACTTCGATGATCCCTGCGCGCCCGATGGACGCACGGAGTTCAAAGGGCACGTGACACTGCTGCGTTAAGTGCGTACGTTCGGACATTCCTTGGCGCGGCCATGGTCCATGGGACCGGGCCGCGCCAAGTGTTTTTCAGGGCGCTGGGGCCAGGTCCGGATGATCCGTACCTGCCCTCAAGCGGGGCGGAGGCCCGTGAGGTATTGCCCGGTGTAGGAGGCCTTGCACACCGCCAGCCCTTCGGGCGTGCCGGTGAACACCACCTGGCCGCCGGCCTCACCGCCTTCGGGTCCCAGGTCGATCACATGGTCGGCGCACTTGATCACCTCGGTGTGGTGCTCGATCACGATCAGGCTGTGACCGTTCTCCAGCAGCATGCCGAAGGCGCGGAGCAGTTTGGCCACGTCGTGGAAGTGGAGGCCGGTGGTGGGTTCGTCGAAGATGAACAGGGTGGGTTGCTCCTCCTGGCCGCGGCTCAGGAAGCTGGCCAGTTTGATGCGCTGGGCCTCACCCCCGCTGAGGGTGCTGCTGCTCTGGCCCAGCTTCACATAGCCCAGGCCGGTGCCCTGCAGGGGCATCAGTTTGGTGAGCACGCGCTGGCAATGCGGCGAACTGTCCGCATGGGCCGAGAAGAACGCGATGGCATCGTCCACGGTCATGTCCAGCACCTGGGCCACATCGCGGTCGTGGAAACGGGCATCGAGCACCTCCTCACGGAAGCGGCGCCCTTTGCAGGCCTCGCAGGTGAGGACGATGTCGGCCATGAACTGCATCTCGATGTGCACCACGCCTTCGCCCTGGCACACCTCGCAGCGCCCGCCATCCACATTGAAGCTGAAGTGGCTGGGCTTGTATCCCCGGGCCTTCGCCACGGGGGTCTCGCTGAAAAGCGTGCGCACATCATCCCACGCCTTCACGTAGGTCACGGGGTTGCTTCGGCTGCTGCGACCGATGGGGTTCTGGTCCACCAGTTCCACGGCCTTGATGCGCTTGATGTCGCCCTCCAGCGCGGTATGCTCGCCGGGACGCTCGCCCACCCCTTCCAGCTCGCGCTTCAGGGCGGGGTGGAGGATCCGCTTCACCAGGGTGGTCTTGCCACTGCCGCTCACGCCGGTCACTACGGTGAGCATGTTCAGCGGGAAGGCCACATCGATGTTCTTCAGGTTGTGTGCACGGGCACCCTTCACCACCAGCTTGTCGCGCACGGGCCGGCGGCGTTCGGGCACAGGGATCGCCCTGCGACCGGTGAGGTACTGCGCCGTGAGGCTGTCGCTGCGCATCAGATCGGCATGCACGCCGCTGAACACCACCTGGCCACCGTGCGTGCCGGCCTCGGGGCCCATGTCGATGATGTGGTCGGCCGCGCGCATCACCTCCTCGTCGTGCTCCACCACGATCACGGTGTTGCCCAGGTCACGCAGCTGTTTCAGCACGCCGATCAGGCGCTGGGTGTCGCGCGGGTGCAGACCGATGCTGGGTTCGTCGAGGATGTACATGCTGCCCACCAGGCTGCTGCCCAGGGAGGTGGCCAGGTCGATGCGCTGTGTTTCGCCACCGCTGAGGGTGTTGCTGCGGCGGTCCAGGGTGAGGTACCCCACGCCCACGTCCACCAGGTAGCGCAGGCGGGTGCGGATCTCCTTCAGCAGGCGCTCACCGATGCGCAGTTCGGCGGGTGAGAGCTCCAGCGCCTCGAAGAATGCCAGGCACGCGCTGATGGGCATGCGCACCAGTTCCGTGATGTCGCGCCCACCGATGCGCACGTAGCGGGCCTCGCGACGCAGTCGGCCGCCCGCGCACTCGGGGCACACGGTGCGCCCGCGGTAGCGGCTGGCCAGCACGCGGTACTGGATCTTGTAGCTCTTCTCCTCCAGGTGGCGGAAGAAGGCATCGATGCCACGCAGGCCGCGCCCCCCCTTCCACAGCAGCTCGCGCTGTTCGGGCGTGAGGTCGCGGTAGGGGCGGTGGATGGGGAAGCCGTACGCTGCGCTGGCCCGCTCGAAGGCCTCGCGCCACTCGCCCATCTTCTCGCCGGACCAAGGGGCCACACAGCCTTGGTACACGCTCAGGCTCTTGTCGGGGATCACCAGGTCGGGGTCGATGCCGATCACATGGCCATAGCCTTCGCACATCGGACAGGCGCCCACCGGATCGTTGAAGCTGAACAGGTTGGGTGTGGCCTCTTGGAAGGAGATGCCGTCGCGCTCGAAGCGGTCGCTGAACCCCATCTGTTTCCCATCGTCGCCCAACAAGATCAGTTCGCCCTGCCCTTCGAAGAAGGCGGCCTCGGCACTATCGGCCACGCGGCTCTCGGTGTCGGGGTCGCCGGGCGCGGCCACGATGCGGTCCACCACCAGGAACCAGGTACCCTTGGGGGCCTTGCGTTCCTGCAGCACGTCCTCGATGCGGCGCACTTCCGCGCCGTCGTACACCCGGGCGAAGCCCTGCTGTTGCAGGATGCCCAGGTGTTCTTTCAGGGTGCGTCCCTCGGGCACATGGATGGGGGAGAGCATCAGCACGGTGCTGCCCGCCTCCCGGCCGTTGATCCACGCCACCACATCGTTCACCGTGTCGCGCTTCACCTCCTCACCGCTCACGGGCGAGAAGGTGCGGCCCACGCGGGCGAAGAGCAGCTTCAGGTGGTCGTACACCTCGGTGCTGGTGCCCACGGTGCTGCGCGGGTTGCTG
>CAYXKE010000018.1:12489-39113 GCA_964464935.1 uncultured Chryseobacterium sp. | reverse complement strand
TCGCTGGGGCGCGTCACCGCCGAGGGTGCCACCAACGTGATCCCCGACCAGGTGCATGTGGCGGGCACCTTGCGCACGTTCAATGAAGCATGGCGCAATGAACTGCATGCGCTGATCACTTCAGTTGCGACGGGTGTATGCAGTGAACAGAATGGTGCCGTGGAGGTACGCATCGGCAAGGGCTCGCCGCCGGTGGTGAACGAACCGGCACTCACAGAGCGGATGCGCATGGCTGCGATCCAGTACCTCGGTGCGGAGAATGTGCTGGAGGCGGAGCAGCGCATGGGCGCGGAGGATTTCGCCTGGTACACGCAGGTGATGCCCGGCTGCTTCTACCGGCTGGGCACGGGCCACCCCCACAAGCCGGGCACCACCGCCGGATTGCACCGCGCGGAGTTCGATGTGGACGAGGATGCGCTGGTCGTGGGCGCCGGCGTGATGGCGTGGGGGGCGGTGCGGGAGCTGGAAGGTCGACCCCGTGTTCGATCGAACGGACCAATGACCGCCCCTTAGAGCCTGTTTAGGATCTCTCCGAATGCGCCTCCGGGCCTCTTTTCCGCCCATACTTCGCCCAAAAAGAACCCCGTAGGCACCCCCGGCTCGTGGGCCGGGGCAGGCCAAGCGCGGTTCTTTTTGGGCTGTGTCTGGTCAAAAAATAGTCCCGCCGTACGGCGGGACCGGAGCCATCATTCAAGCGCGGTAGAGAGTAGGCGAACACAAAACTCCTGTTCACATGAAGCTCGCAGGCTTCAGCAGTGGAAGGACGATCTCGGCACCGCCGATGCAACCATGTGACCAATAAATGGTGCAGAGCCGGTGGCATACGTCGCATGGCCCTGCACCGTTATCACATCATGCGCATCCTGATATTCCACCTGCTGCTCGCACCAAGCATGGTGCTGGCACAACCATACTATCACGACCATGTCACATTGGCCCAACAAGCGGTGGAGGCCGCCCGGTACGACAGCGCAGCCATCCACTACGAGCGGGCCTTCCAACGGTATGTGGGCCTTGGCGAGCACCGGGCCGATTATGCCAAGGTGTTGAAACACCTTGGTGCCGAGGCCCGTAGTTTGGAACAATTGCTCTTCGCCATCGACAGCCTGCATCTGCACGACTATGCAGAAGTGCTGAACGATGCCTGCTTCCAGAAATGGGAGCGGCCCGAGCTGTACATCGCTTTTCTACGCCAAGCGGATAGCACAGTGACCGCGCACTTGAGTGGGTTGAACACCCACTACCGGGACCAACTGCTGGAGGTCCATGTGGTGGACCAGCACATCCGCAAGGCGATCTACCAACTCGAGCTAAGCGAGCAGGTGGCCGACACTGTTATGAAGAAAGTGTGGAAAGCGCTTGCTCCGATCGACAGCCTGAATTCGCAACGCCTGATCCGCTTGATCGCGGCATACGGCTACCCCGATGTGGACGCGGTGGGCACGGAGGCGAACAAGGCCGCATGGCTGGTCCTACAGCATGCCGATCTGCACACACAGGAAACCTACCTCCCCATGCTGAAGGAGTCCTGTGACCGGGGGCAAACCCCAATGAAGTACTATGCCTACGTACATGATCGGAAGATCAATAATGCGGGATCCTCATACGTCAAATATGGATGTTCCCTCCGGCTGGAGGAGGATGGGGTGTTTTGGTTAAGGGCCCAGAACAAGTCCTGTATCAACTACTACCGAGAGCAGGTGGGGTTGCCTCCTCTTGAGGAGTACAGGCGCGAAGGACCTTGTATTGAACCATAACCCATGCTGCTTATCATTTCGGAAGAAGTCCCCACTGTGGGAGAGATCATGAAATGGCTGGACGCCTATGGGGTCCCCTTCCGAAGGTTCAATCATTCCGACCGGGCCATTCAAGACCTTTCGATCCGGATAGGGCGTGATGGAACGGATGTCTGATGGTCAATGAGGAGGGGCAGCCGGACCTTGGGGCGCACACCGGAACTTCACAAGGCCGTCATTGCGGCGCATTGCTGCCTGGATGCGCTCGTCAACCGGCGGAAAGCCCGTCGATCTAGTTCGCCACCTCGCTCATGAACTTGAGCCGCATCAGGCGGAGCTCCTCCTCGCTGTAGTCGCCATGGAACTCCTGGTGGGCGGTCTCGATGTCGTCCGTCTCGCTGTTGCGGAAGTAGTCCATGATCTCCTCCTGGGCATCCTCCTCCAGCATGTCGTTGAGGTGGTAGCTGATGTCCAGTCGGGTGCCACTCTGCACGATGCTCTCCATCTCGGTGATGAGATCGTTCAGGGTGAGGCCCTTGCTGCGGGCGATGGAGTCCAGGGGCAGGCGCTTGTCGATGTTCTGGATGATGTGGACCTTGTTGCCGCTCTTGTTCACCACACTGCGCACCACCACGGCCTCCTCACGGGCAATGTCGTTCTCCTTCACATACTTGGCGATGAGGTCCACGAAGGCTTTGCCGAACTTCTGCGCCTTGCCGGGCCCCACGCCGGTGATCTGCGTGAGCTCGTCCATGGTGATGGGATAGCGCATGGTCATCTCCTCCAGGGAGGGGTCTTGGAAGATGACATAGGGCGGCAGCTTGTGTCGGCGGGCCACTTCCTGGCGCAGGGCCTTGAGCATGGCCATGAGCTGTTCGTCCACCACGGCACCGCCACCGGCCTTCACGATCGGTTCGTCGTCGCCGTCGTAGTCGCTGTAGTCGTGCTCCTTGAAGAACTGGATGGGCGCCGGCTTGGCCATGAACTTCTTTCCGGCGTCGGTGAGACTGAGGTTCCCGTAGGTCTCGATGTCCTTGTGCAGGAATCCCCCCACGTGAGCCTGGCGCAGGATCGCCATCCAGTGGTGTGAGCTCTTCTCGCTGCCCTCACCATAGATCGGCAGCTTGTCGGCCTTGTAGTTCTTGATCTCACTGGTCTCCGTGCCGGTGAGCAGGTCACAGATGAACTTGGCACGGTGGCGCTCCTTGCTCTCTTTTACGGCGCGCAGGGCCAGGGCCAGGTCGTCCTGGGCGTTGAACTGCTCCTTGGGGTTGGCGCAGTTGTCGCAGCCGCCGTTGCAGTGCTGCGCGTCGAACTCCTCGCCGAAGTAGTACAGAAGGAACTTGCGGCGGCACATGCTGGTCTCGGCATAGCTCACCGTGTCCTGCAGCAGCTGCTTGCCGATCTCCTGCTCCGCCACGGGCTTGCCTTGGAGGAACTTTTCCAGCTTCTCGATGTCCTTGTAGCTGTAGAAGGCGATGCACTTGCCCTCTCCCCCATCGCGGCCCGCACGGCCGGTCTCCTGGTAGTAGCTCTCCAGGCTCTTGGGGATGTCGTGGTGGATCACGAAGCGCACATCGGGTTTGTCGATGCCCATGCCGAAGGCGATGGTGGCCACGATGACGTCCACCTCCTCCATGAGGAACTTGTCCTGGTGCTCCGCGCGCTGGTTGGCGTCCATGCCGGCATGGTAGGGCAGCGCCTTGATGCCGTTGATCACGAGCATTTCGGCGATCTCCTCCACTTTTTTGCGGCTGAGGCAGTAGATGATGCCGCTGCGGCCGCTGTGCTGCTTCACAAAGCGGATGATCTCCCGCTGCACATCGCGCTTGGGCCGCACCTCGTAGTAGAGGTTGGGCCGGTTGAAGCTGGCCTTGAACACCTTGGCATCGGGGATGTTCAGGTTCTTCAGGATGTCCTCCTGCACCTTTTCGGTGGCGGTGGCCGTGAGGGCGATCACCGGCACCCGCTTGATCTCGTCGAAGATGGTGCGCAGGCGCCGGTACTCCGGGCGGAAGTCGTGCCCCCACTCACTGATGCAGTGCGCCTCATCGATGGCGAAGAAGCTGATCTTGATATTGGTGAGGAACTCGACGTTCTCCTTCTTGGTGAGCGACTCGGGCGCCACGTAGAGGATCTTGGTGCGACCCTCGGAGATGTCCTGGCGCACGCGCAGGGTCTCGTTGCGGGTGAGGGAGCTGTTGAGGAAGTGCGCCACACCGTCCTCCTGGCTGAAGCCACGGATGGCGTCCACCTGGTTCTTCATCAGCGCGATGAGGGGGCTGACAACGATGGCGGTGCCCTCGCTCATGAGGGCGGGCAGCTGGTAGCAAAGGCTCTTGCCGCCACCCGTGGGCATGATCACGAAGGTGTTCTTCCCTTCGAGGACGTGTTGGATGATGGCTTCCTGATCGCCTTTGAACTGGCTGAACCCGAAGAACTGCTGAAGACCTTCCCGAGGTGTTAGATCGACTTGGATCATGATGGGTGTCCGGAGGGGCCGATCACGGCCGGCACGATTGAACGCTGAAAGGTAAGGTGACGAGATGCATCGCCGCCATGCCTTTCGCTTCTTTTCACAAGCAGCGCATTGTGCATGGCCGCGCCCTGCCCACCTGTGTGAAAGACCCGTTGAAAACTGCTGCGGGGCGGGCCATGCGGGCGTGTGGGCCGGCCTATCTTTGGCCATGCCAGTGGGTCTTCCGGGTGTGCCGGAAGGCGTGGGCGGCAGGCGCACGTGGCGGATCATCGCACTTCGAAGGATATGACCTTCCTGGAGCATCTGGAAGAGCTCCGGTGGACCCTGCTGCGCTCCGCGGCGGGCATACTCGTCTGCATGGTGGCGGCGTTCATCGCCCGAAGGGTGGTGTTCGACGGCGTGGTGCTGGGCCCCATGCGCACGGACTTCATCACCTACCGGGCCTTCTGCGCCATGGGCCACCGGGCCGCAATGGGCGATGCCCTGTGCGTGGAGGACCTCGGCTTCACCCTGCAGAACATCAGCATGAGCGGCCAGTTCATGACCCACCTGCTGGTGTCCTTCGCCGCCGGTCTGGTGGTGGCCTTCCCGTTCGTGTTGTGGCAGTTCTGGCTGTTCATCGCCCCGGGCCTGCACAACGACGAGCGCAAGGCCTTGCGGGGTGTGGTGCTCTTCGCCTCGGGCCTCTTCCTGGCCGGCGTGGCCATGGGCTATTTCCTGCTGGCCCCGCTGAGCGTGCAGTTCTTCGGCGGCTACACCGTGAGCGAGAACGTGCGCAACGTCATCGCGCTGGACAGCTACATCGGCATGGTGACGTCCGTGACGCTGTGGACGGGTGTGCTCTTCCAACTGCCTATCGTGGTGTTGTTCCTGACCCGCGCAGGATTGATCACCCCGGCCTTCATGCGCCGGTACCGCCGCCACGCCTTCGTGGTGGTGCTGGTGCTGTCCGCCATCATCACCCCCCCCGATGTACTGAGCCAGCTGGTGGTGAGCGCCCCGCTGATGGCCCTGTACGAGGGCAGCATCGTGCTGGCCGGACGCACCCTGCGCCGCATGGAACGCACCCGGGCGGCCGCCGCATCCGCTCCGCCCCGCACCACCGCATGAAGCGATCGGTGCGTTCCATCCCGTTGATCGGGGCCCTGCTGCTGCTGGGCACCGCTCTCCACGCCCAAGTGACCCGCGTACATGGCACGGTGACCGATGCCGCCACTGGTGAACCCGTGCCCTTCGCCAATGTGGCCTTCATCGACGCCCGCATCGGCACCACCACGGACATGGACGGGCGCTACACGCTGGAGACCTATTACGCCACCGACTCCCTGCGCTTCAGCTCCGTGGGCTATCGCATGGCCGTGCGCGCCGTGCGCCGCGACCGTGACCAGGTGATCAACGTGGCGCTGGAGCCCACCGCCGTGGAACTGGCCGAGGCCATCATCAAACCGCAGGAGGAGAACCCCGCCTTCGAGATCCTGCGCCGCGTGGTGCGCAACAAGCCGGTGAACAACCGCGAGAAGCTGGCCGCATACGAGTACCAGGCCTACAACAAGGTGGAGTTCGACCTGAACAACATCACCGAGGAGTTCACCCAGAAAAAGCTCTTCCAGCCCTTCGCCTTCATCTTCGACAACATCGACAGCACGGACAACAAGCCGTACCTGCCGATCTTCATGACGGAGACCCTCAGCGAGGTGTACTACCGCCAGAAGCCCAGGGCCCGCAAGGAGTACATCCGGGGCACCAAGGTGAGCGGCATCGAGAACGAGAGCGTGTCGCGCTTCCTGGGCGACATGTACCAGAACGTGAACATCTACGACAACCAACTGGTGGTCTTCGGCAAGAACTTCATCAGCCCCATCGCGGACGGTGGCCGGGGCTTCTACCGCTACTACCTCACGGACAGCGCCTTCGTGGGCCGGTACTGGTGCTACAAGATCGAGTTCAAGCCGAAACGGCCCCAGGAGCTGGCCTTCACCGGCGAGATGTGGATCAGCGACACCACCTATGCCGTGCGCCGCATCGAGGCCAGCGTGGACCAGAGCGCCAACCTCAACTTCGTGCAGGGCTTCGAGGTGCGGCAGGAGTACGACCAGGTGGAGAACGAGGTGTGGATGCTGGTGAAGGACCAGATGGTGGTGGACCTGAACCTCACGCGCGGCAACGCCCGGGAGAACAAGAACGCCATCCAGGGCTTCTACGGCCGCCGCACCGCCACCTACAAGGACTTCGTGATCAACCGTCCACGCACCGACGAGCTCTATGAAGGCGTGGACGAGGTGGTGCTGGAGCTGGACCCCCTGAGCCTGGGCGCCGACTATTGGGACCAGAACCGCCACGTGCAGCTCACCGCGCAGGAGCACGCCATCTATCACATGGTGGACACGATGAAGACCATCCCGCGGTTCCGCACGTACGTGGACATCGTGAGCACACTGGCCACGGGCTACTACGAGCGGGGCAAGGTGGAGATCGGGCCCTACTTCACCATGCTCAGCTTCAACCCGGTGGAGGGCGCGCGGTTCCGCCTGGGCGGGCGAACGAGCAACAACTTCAGCACGTGGGTGGAGTTCGAGGGCTACGCGGCCTATGGCACGCTCGACGAACGCTTCAAGTTCGGGCTGTCCACCCGCGGCTTCATCAGCAAACAGCCCCGCCTGCTCTACCGCGCCGGCTACAAGCACGATGTGGAACAACTGGGCCAGAGCGTGAACGCCTTCCGCAACGATAACCTGCTGGGCAGCTTCTTCCGCCGCAACCCCAACACCAAGCTCACCGACGTGGAGGAGTGGCGTGCCAGCCTGGAGCGCGAATGGTTCACCGGCTTCACCAACGAGGTGCGGCTCCGGTACCGCACGCTGCAGGCACTGGGCGACCTGCGCTACGAGCGCATGCACTTCGAGCCGACCCCGCGCACCGAGGACGTGGGCAGCATCCGCACGGCCGAGATCAGCATCAACACACGGTTCGCATATGGCGAGAAATACGTGAGCGGCGAGTTCGACCGGGTGGCCATCGGCATCAACAAGTACCCCACCCTGGAGCTCCACATGGCCTACGGCGTGCCCCGTCTGCTCAACAGTGACCACGAGTACATGAAGGTGGTGGGCCGGATCTACCGCCGCTGGCAGCTGGGCGCCGCCGGGTGGACCCGCACCACCGTGGAAGGCGGCCGCATTTGGGGTACCTTGCCCTATCCCCTGTTGGTGATCCACAGCGGGAACGAAACGTTCTACTACGACGACGTGGCATTCAACACCATGAACTTCTTCGAGTTCATCAGTGACCGCTACGTGCAGTTCTTCGCTGAGCACCACTTCGACGGCCTGTTCTTCAACCGGGTGCCGCTCTTCCGCCGGCTGAAGTGGCGCGAGGTGGTGACCTTCAAGGGCGTGGCGGGCGATCTGGGCGCCACCCACCACGAGGCCATGCTGCTGCTGCCCGGCATGCACGCCCTGTACAATGGACCGTTCATGGAGGTGAGCGCCGGCGTGGAGAACATCCTCAAGGTGCTGCGCGTGGACGTGGTGTGGCGTCTGCGCTACAACGACCACCCGGACACCGCTCCGTTCGCCCTCCGTGGCAAGCTGTTCCTCAACTTTTGATGTGCCCATGCTCCGTGCTGTGAACGTGATCAAACGCTACAAGCGCCGCACCGTGGTGAACAACGTGAGCGTGGAGGTGCGCCAGGGCGAGATCGTGGGGCTGCTCGGCCCGAACGGCGCTGGCAAGACCACCACCTTCTACATGATCGTGGGGCTCATCAAGCCGAACGAGGGCAAGGTGCTGCTGGACGACCTGGACATCACCGACATGGCGATGTACCGCCGGGCGCAGCAGGGCATCGGCTACCTGCCGCAGGAGGCCAGCGTGTTCCGCAAGCTCAGCGTGGAGGACAACATCCGGGCGATCCTGGAGATGACCGGCAAGAGCAAGGCCGAGCAGAAGGCATGGCTCGAAGCCCTGCTCGACGAGTTCAGCCTGCAGCACGTGCGCAAGAACATGGGCGATGTGCTCAGCGGCGGCGAGCGGCGACGCACCGAGATCGCCCGTGCGCTGGCCACCGAACCGCGCTTCATCCTGCTCGATGAACCCTTCGCCGGCGTGGACCCCATCGCCGTGGAGGACATCCAGGGCATCGTGGCCAAGCTCAAGGAGAAGAACATCGGCATCCTGATCACGGACCACAACGTGCAGGAAACGTTGAGCATCACCGACCGCGCCTACCTGCTGTACGAGGGGCGCATCCTCAAGCACGGTTCGGCCGAAGAATTGGCGGGCGACCCGCAAGTGCGGGAGAAATACCTGGGGCGGCACTTCGAGCTGCGCCGCAAGGTGTGACCCACCAGCCCATCCGCACCATCGCCCTCATCGGCGCGGCAGGCCGACAGGAAGGGCGCGCGCGGCGGCTCCGGCGGATCAGGCGATCTCTTCCAGCGTGAAGCTGTAGCGCTCCATCACTTGGTTGGCCAGCAGCTTGCGGCAGGCTTCGTCCACCTTGGCCTCGGCCGTCTTCCTGTCGCTGGCCTCCACCTGCAGGGTGATGTGCTTGCCGATCCGCACGCCGGTGATCTCCGGCAGGCCCAGGTTGCCCATGGCGTTGGTCACCGTCTTCCCCTGGGGGTCGAGCAGGTTGTCGTGGGGCATCACATCGATGGCGGCGCGGAAGGTCTTCATGGTCATAATGCGGTGCTGCTGTGCAAAGGTCGGTCAGAAAAGCGAACGCCCGCTTCCTCTTGGGGCAGCGGGCGCTCGGCCAGGGTGCGGGACCCGGCGCAGCATCAGTCCGGACGCTTGTCGATCAGTTTGCCCTGGGGGTCGAACGCGGCCTTCCATTCCTGATAGCCTTTCATCTTCAGTTCCACCACGTACGACACGGCACCGTCCATCGTGATCCGCTCCACGTCATCCACGCGATAGCCGGGGAATTCGGTGTTGATCGCGGTGACCACGGCAGCGGGCAGGTCGCTGGCGGAGATCTCCTCCTCATGGCGCAGCATCCGGCCGCTGGCATCGTACCACACCTCATGGTCGACGAAGAACAGGCCGGTCTCGAACTCCACCTTGTACTGGGTGCCGGAGAGCTTCCACTCCACGTCCATGGCGTTCGGGAAATCCTTGGTGAAGGCCTGCATCACCGGGGCGGGCACCTGGGTGGGCGGCAGTTTCTGTGCGGTGGCGGCGGTGGCGATGCCCATGGCGGCAATGGCCAGGGCACAGGTGATATGACGAATGGTCTTCATGAGCCTTTGGTTTTTTGGTGTTCCAGCAACACAAAGAGAATACCGTGATCGGGAAGGAAATGGGAGATCGGGCGGGGAAGGTTGGGCGTGGGGTACGCGGCGGGTCTCACTTCTTCCCCTCCACGATGATCACATGCTCCTCCGCGAAGTGGTAGGTGAGCCGCAACCCGTGCAGATCGGCGATGGCCTTCACGATCGCGAGGCCCAGCCCGGTTCCCGCATCCGCAGTGGTCTCCTTGTGGAACCGGTCGAAGATCCGTTCCGGGTCAAGGGCGACGGGCCGGCCGGTGTTGCGCACCTCGATGCCGTGCGGCGCGATGCGCACCGTGGCGTGCCCGCCCGGCACATTGTGCACGATGGCGTTCTTCACCAGGTTCGTCAGCATGATGCGCGCCAGGTCCGGGTCCATGCGCACCACCAGCGGCCCTTCGTCCACCACCTGCAGCCGCACCTGGCGATGGGCGGCCAGGTCGTCCAGCTCATCGGCCACGTTGGTGGCCAGCGGCCCGAAGGCCACGTCCTGCTCATGGACGAACTGCCTGTTCTCGATGCGTGCCAGCAGCAGCAGCGAGCGGTTCAGCCGCACAAGCCGCTCGAGCAGGGTGATCACCTCGCCCACCACCTCCATGCGCTGCGCCTCGTCCCCACCCTCCTCGGCGAGCATCTCCAGCTTGTTGATCGCGATGGCCAGGGGCGTCTGCAGCTCATGTGCGGCGTTCTCGGTGAAGCTGCGCTGCTGGGCGTAGGCCGAAGTGGCGTGGCGCACCAGCGTGTCGGCCGCGGCCTTCAGTTCCTTGAACTCCCGGATGTCGGTGGGCACCTCGGGCAATGCGGTATCGGAGCCCAGCCGGAAACCCTTGATCTGCCTGAGCAGGACATGAAAGGGCTTCCACACGTTGCGGAGCACCACGTTGTGCACCACGATGATGGTGAGCAGGACCAGCACGTACAGCGCGATCAGGGCGATGAGCAGGTCCTCCAGCAGGTCGTCCTCCTCCACGGTGCTGGTGAAGACCAGCATGCGGTAACGCTGCCCGTCGAGCTTGAAGCCCTTGGTCATCAGGCGCACTTTCTCCACCTTGCCCTCGGCCGGCACATGGATCAGGGTGTCGCTGAAGCGCTCCTTCACCTTGTGGTCGGTGGGGAAGATGGCATGGCCGTGCAGGCCGAGGTCGGTGACATGGAGGGCCGAGGGGTCCTGCTTCACGCGGTGCAGGATCAGCTCGTGCTGCTCCTCCAGCCCCTCGTCGATGCTGTCCATCACGGCCTCGCGCACCACGAAGAAGAAGGCCGTGGCCCACACCGCCAGCACCAGCAACAGCGCGAGCGACAGGTGCAGCAGGGAGCGGTCCAGGAGCCGCATCGACCTATGCCTTTTGCCGTGTGCCATTGCCGGGTCGCGGTGTCACTTCTCCACCAGCTTGTATCCGATGCCGTACACCGCCTGGATCTCCACGCCGGCCTCGCTCTGCTTCAGCTTGCGGCGCAGGTTCTTGATCTGGGCGTAGACGAAATCGAGGTCCGCGCCATCGTCGGCGTGATCGCCCCACACATGCTCGGCCAGCGAGCCCCGCGACACCAGCCGCCCTTTGTTCAGCAGGAAGTAGGTGAGCATGTCGAACTCCTTGCGGTGCAGGGCCACGGGCACGCCGCCCACCGTGACGGTGCGTTCGTCGGGGTCCAGCACGATGTTGGCCGCCGTGAGGGTGGTGCGTCCTTCCATGGTCTTGCGGCGCAGCACGGAACGCACGCGGGCGTTGAGCTCGGCGATGTGGAAGGGCTTGGTGAGGTAATCGTCGGCCCCCAGGTCCAGCCCCTGAAGCTTGTCGTCGAGGGAATCCTTTGCCGAGATGATGATCACATTGGCCGGGCGGTCCATGCTCCGCAGCGTGCGCAGCACCTCCAGCCCGCTGCCCCCGGGCAGCATGATGTCCAGCAGGATGCAGTCGTAGGTGTGGTCCATGACCTTGGTGCGGGCCGTGGCCAGATCATGCGCCGTCTCCACGAGGTATCCCTCGCGTTCCAGCGACCGCACGATCACCTCGGCCAGCTCCAGCTCGTCCTCGATCACCAGGATCTTCATCGCGTCATCAAAGCTACCGGCCCGACCCGGGAAGAAGATGGGAAGTGCCGCACGGACAGGCGGGGCATTGCATCTTTGCGGCCATGCCGTGGCTGTACCTGATGCTCGGAGGCCTCTTCGAGGTGGGCTTCACCTTCTGTCTGGGCAAGGCCCGCGAGGCGGTGGGCACGGCCGCCGGTCTGTGGTACGTCGGCTTCGCGGTGAGCCTCACCCTGAGCATGTACCTGCTGATCCGCGCCACGCAGAGCCTGCCGCTGGGCACGGCCTACGCGGTGTGGACGGGCATCGGTGCGGTGGGCACGGTACTGCTGGGCATCCTGGTGTTCAAGGAGCCCGCCACCTTCTGGCGCCTCTTCTTCATCACCACGCTGATCGCGTCGATCATCGGGCTGAAGTTGGTCAGCGCGGAGTGATCGGTCAGCGATCTGGCAGGGCCTTCTCCGGCCCGCCCCCGGCGACAAGGTGTGCATCTCGGGCCATGGAGCTGGACGTCCGGACAAGCCCCACCGCCTTGTCCCCGTAGGCTTTTATCGCGCCCACTGACGGATGTCATGCGGCGCGCTGACACCCGTCATGCACCGCCGTGGAGCGGCCCGGCACCTTCGCACCGCGATAGCGACACCATGAGCGTGATCTTTCTCCTGCTCACCGTGAGCACCCTGGTGGCCTCCGTCTTCCTGGCGGGGTTCATCTGGGCCGTGCGCCGGGGCCAGTACGACGATGATCGTTCGCCCGCGGTGCGCATCCTGCTGGACGATCGGGTACGGAGCACGCCAGGTACCGCGCAGCCCGCCGGGGAGGTCCCGGCACCCACCGTCCCCCTTGCCGGCGCGAAAGACCTGACCGTCGCCGGCCCCATCCCTCCCCCTGCACAATCCGTTGCACCATGATCGAACGTTTCCAGTACGATAACCGCATCGTCAAGAACTTCCTGTTCGTCACCATCCTCTGGGGGGTGGTGGGGATGCTGGTGGGCCTGCTCGCGGCCCTGCAGTTGGTGGTGCCGGAGCTGAACCTGGCCAAGTGGTTGAGCTTCGGCCGCATCCGCCCGCTGCACACCAACGCGGTGATCTTCGCCTTCGTGGGCAACGCCATCTTCGCCGGAGCCTACTACAGCCTGCAGCGCCTGTTGAAGACGCGGATGTTCAGCGATGTGCTGAGCAACATCCACTTCTGGGGCTGGCAACTGATCATCGTGGCGGCGGCCATCACCCTGCCGTTGGGGATGACCCAGGGCAAGGAGTACGCCGAGCTGGAATGGCCGATCGACATCGCCATCACGTTGGTGTGGGTGGTGTTCGGCATCAACATGTTCGGCACCATCCTGAAGCGCCGCGAACGACACCTGTACGTGGCCATCTGGTTCTACATCGCCACGTGGGTCACGGTGGCCATGCTGCACATCGTGAACAGCATCAGCATCCCGGTGGACCTGGGCAAGAGCTACAGCTGGTACGCCGGTGTGCAGGACGCCTTGGTGCAGTGGTGGTATGGCCACAACGCGGTGGCCTTCTTCCTCACCACGCCCTTCCTGGGCCTGATGTACTACTTCCTGCCCAAGGCCGCGAACCGTCCGGTGTACAGCTACCGCCTGTCGATCATCCACTTCTGGTCCCTGATCTTCATCTACATCTGGGCCGGCCCGCACCACCTGCTGTACAGCGCCCTGCCGGAGTGGGCCCAGTCGCTCGGTGTGGTGTTCAGCGTGATGCTGATCGCCCCCAGCTGGGGCGGCATGCTCAACGGTCTGCTCACCCTGCGCGGCGCATGGGACCGCGTGCGTGAGGACGCTGTGCTGAAGTTCTTCGTGGTGGCCGTGACCTGCTACGGCATGGCCACGCTGGAAGGCCCCCTGCTGAGCGTGAAGGCCATCAACGCCATCGCCCACTACACCGACTGGATCGTGGCCCACGTGCACATCGGTGGCATCGGGTGGAACGGCTTCCTCACTTTCGGCATGATCTACTGGTTGGTGCCCCGCCTGTTCGGCACCAAGCTCTACAGCTCCCGCCTGGCCCACGTGCACTTCTGGCTGGGCACCCTGGGCATCATCTTCTACGCGGTGCCCCTCTACTTCGCCGGCTTCTTCCAGAGCCTGATGTGGAAGCAGTTCACGCCCGACGGCTACCTGGTGTACAAGAACTTCCTGGACACCGTGCTGGAGATCCGCTACGCCTACTGGCTGCGGGCCCTCGGTGGTGGCATCTACCTGATCGGTGTGTTCATCATGGTGTACAACGTGGTGAAGACGGTGAAAGCGGGCAGGCTGATCGCGAACGAGGATGCCGAGGCCCCCGCGCTGGAGAAGCTCGCGAAGGAGCCCGGCGGCCACTGGCACACCTGGATCGAGCGCCGCCCCATCCAGATGCTGGTGTGGAGCCTGGTGGCGGTCGCCATCGGTGGCATCGTGGAGATGGTGCCCACCTTCCTGGTGGAGAGCAACGTGCCCACCATCAGCAGCGTGAAGCCCTATACGCCGCTGGAGCTGCATGGCCGCGACATCTACGTGCGCGAGGGGTGCTACACCTGCCACAGCCAGATGATCCGCCCCTTCCGCAGCGAGACCGAACGCTACGGGGAGTACAGCAAGGCCGGCGAGTTCGTGTACGACCACCCGTTCCAGTGGGGCAGCAAACGCACCGGGCCGGACCTGCACCGTGTGGGCGCCAAGTACCCCGACAGCTGGCACTACTACCACATGCTCGACCCCACCAGCATGAGCCCGGGCTCGCTGATGCCGGCCTACCCGGCCCTGTTCGAGGACCGACTGGACACCACCACCACCCAACGGAAGATCGAAGCGATGATCACCCTGGGGGTGCCCTATGAGCAGGAGTATGGCGAAGGCTTCCCCGAACGGGCCAATGCCCACCTGGTGGAACAAAGCCAGCGCATCGCCGAGAACCTGAAGGCCGCCGGCATCGAGGCACCGGCCGACCTGGAGATCATCGCCCTGATCGCCTACCTGCAGCGCGTGGGTACGGACATCAAGGCCAGCGCCACGGCCGCCCAATGATGATCTGAGGAACACGGACACAGGCTCCCGCCGCGGCGACCCGCCGGGCCGCTGCGGCGGGGCCGAAATAAAGAACCCCGACCGATGCTGAAGTTCATCAAACACCACATGGAGACGATCGCCGGGGTCGGCATTTTCCCCGTGCTGTCGTTCGTGATCTTCTTCAGCATCTTCTGCATCGCCCTGCTCTACGTGTGGAAGGCGCGCCGCTCGCACATCGACCATATGGCCGCCATGCCGCTCACCGACGAACCGAACGCCTATGACACCGACCGTCATGACCGCTAACGCCCGCACGCGTGGCATCGCCACCGCCCTGGCCGCCATCCCGGCGGTCGCCCTTCACGCCCAGGACGCGCCTGCCGCCATGGGCACCCCCGCCTTCCCGGTGGACAGCCCGCTGATCTATGCACTGGTGGCCCTGGCCGTGGTGCAGGCGATCTTCATTGTCTCCCTGGCCAGCATCATGCGCACGCTGGGGGGGCCCGGTGAATGGATGAAGAAGCTCCTGGCCGAGCGTGCCGCCAAGGCCCGCAGCGGGGGGCGTGCCGCGGCCCTGATCCCCCTGGCCCTGCTCACGCTGCCGGCCAGCGCACAAGCGTACCAAGGCGGTGACAAGGGCCTGACCAACTATGAACTGTTCTGGTTCCTGGTGGGCGTGAACGTGCTGCTGTTCATCATCCTCATCGTGCAACTGCGTCTGGTGCGCAGTCTCACTTCGGTGGTCACCGGCACCCTGCCCGCCGCCGCCACCGCCGCCCCCGCCGGTCCCAGCTGGCTGGATCGGCTGCAACAGAAGCTCACCCGCCAGGTGTCCATCGAGAAGGAAAAGGACATCGAGCTGGAGCACGACTACGACGGCATCCGCGAGCTGGACAATGTGCTGCCGCCCTGGTGGCTCTGGCTGTTCTACGCCACCATCCTGTGGGGGGTGGTGTACCTGGTGAATGTGCACGTGATCCGCATCTGGCCCGATTCACAGAGCGAATACGCGGCCGAGATGGAGCGCGCAGAGGCCGACATCGCCGCCTACCTGGCCACGCTGAGCCACACCGTGGACGAGAACACGGTGACCTTCACCGACGACCCCGGCGTGTTGAGCACGGGCCGCGAACTCTTCAACACCTACTGCGTGGCCTGTCACGGGGCCGACGGCGCGGGCTCGGAGACGAGCGTGGGCCCCAACCTCACCGACAACTACTGGCTGCACGGCGGCGGGATCAAGAACATCTTCCGCACCATCAAGTACGGTGTGCCGGAGAAGGGCATGATCTCGTGGAAGAGCCAGCTGCAGCCGTCGGAGATCCGCGCGGTGTCCAGCTACATCGTGACCTTGGAAGGCAAAGGCGGCCCCACCGGCAAAGCCCCCCAGGGCGAACTGTGGGTCGAAGAGGGTGAAGGCGCCCCCGCCGACAGCACCGCCGCCGACACGCTGCGCGTGGCCATGCGCTGAGCGCGTGCCCTACCCGGCATCGGGCTCCGGCCGCTCACCGAGGAACTCCACCCACACCCGCTTGGCGCAGGGATAGTGCTTCACCGCCTCCACCAGTTCCATGAAACCGTGGATGGTGTCGCGGAACCGTTTGGCGAGCGTGGCGTCCAGGATCGCACCTTCCACGTCCATGGCCTGATGCGCGGTGGCCAGGGAGAACATCGCAGGGGCCACGTGGGTGCCCAGCTTCTCCAGCGGCCGGCGCAGCGCCCAGAGACCATGATTGCCGCCCGCCATGGACGGCGAGGCCGACAGCAGCAGCGCATGCCTGCCATGGAAAGGCTGTGGCCGGTAGCGCGACACCCAGTCGATCGTGTTCTTCAGCACGCCGGGCACCGAGCCGTTGTACTCCGGCGAAGCCAGCACAAAGGCATCGCAGCGCAGGAGCATTTCACGCAGGCGCGCCGCCCCTTCGGGCATACCCTCGTTGTCCTCCACGTCCTGGTCGTAGGCCGGGCACACGAAGTCGTGCATGCTGGCCCGATCCACCACACCGCCCTGCGCCTCGATCACCGCGGCGGCCTGGCCGGCCAACCGGGTGTTCAGGCTGGCCTTGCGCAACGAGGCGGAGAACACGAGGTAGCGCACCGCCGGGCGTTCCGCTGCGCTGGGGAGGGTCTGGGGGTCGGTCATGGGACGGGTGTTGGGTGAACGGACGGTGGAGCGGGGAGCCCCGCGCCCGGTACCGCGCGGTACGGAACAAAGATCGGCACCGCCCCGTGGGCCATCATCCTACCTTCGGGGCACAGCGACCATGGGTTCCCGCCTGCATATCAAGAACATGGTGTGCGACCGCTGCATCATGGCGGTGCGGCAGACCCTCTCAGGGCTGGGCCTGCCCCCCGCGCATGTGGGGCTGGGCGAAGTGGAGCTGGTGGACCCACCCGATCCCCGGCAGCGCCAGGCCCTCGCGGACGCCTTGGCATCGCTGGGCTTCGAGCTGATCACCGACCGCAGGGCGCGCACCATCGAACGGATCAAGCACCTGATCATCGACCTGGTGCACCGCAAGGACGATGGCGTACCGGTGAAGCTCTCGACCTACCTGAGCGAGGCGCTCCAGCAGGACTATGGCCAGCTCTCGGCCCTCTTCTCCAAGGTCGAAGGCACCACCATCGAGAAGTACCACATCGCGCAGCGCATCGAGCGGGTGAAGGAGCTGCTGGTGTACGACGAGCTCTCCCTGACGGAGATCGCGCACCGGCTGCACTATTCCAGCGTGGCCCACCTGAGCACGCAGTTCAAGAAGGTCACCGGGCTCACCCCCACGCACTTCAAGCACATCGGGGCGGCACGGCGGCGGGCCTTGGACCAGGTGTGACCATTGGGGATCTTGTACAACGTCGCGATCGGATCGTAACACCGGGCCGCGCTGCCTGCCGGATCTTTGTGGTCCCATGCGTCCCGATCCCGCCATCCCCGAAGCCGGTGCCGTGGAATGCACCCTGCCCGTGCTGGGCATGAGCTGCGCGGCGTGCGCCAGCAGCGTGCAGACCACGGTGCGCCGGGCACCGGGCGTTGTGGAGGCCGATGTGAACTACGCCACCGGCGAACTGCACGTGGCCTATCGCCCGGATGTGACGGACCCGCTGAAGCTCCAGGAAGCCGTGCGCGCCGGGGGATACGACCTGTTGGTGGCCCCCGAGGAGGAACAGGCCGACACCCTGCAGGCCATGCATGCGGAGCGGTACCACGAACTGCGCCGCCGCGCCTGGATCGCCGGGGCACTCGCCCTGCCCGTGGCCGTCATCGGCATGTTCTTCATGGACATGCCCCATGCCGGGCCGATCATGGCGGTGCTCACCACGCCGGTGCTGTTCTGGGCGGGTCGCGAGATCTTCATCAATGCCTGGAAGCAGGCCCGCCATCGCCAGGTGAACATGGACACGCTGGTGGCGCTCAGCACCGGTGTCGCCTACCTCTTCAGCCTGTTCAACCTGCTGCTGCCCCAGGTATGGCACGCGCGCGGCCTCCATGCCCATGTGTACTTTGAGGCGGCGGCCGTGGTGGTGGCCTTCATCCTGCTGGGCCGCTTGATGGAGGAGAAAGCCAAGGGCCATACCTCATCGGCCATCCGCAAGCTGATGGGCCTGCAGCCCCGCTCGGTCACGGTGGAACGCCCCGATGGCAGCGTACACCAGGTGCCCATCGCCCAGGTGGCCGTGGGCCAGACCGTGGTGGTGCGCCCCGGCGAGCAGGTGGCCGTTGATGGTCGCGTGATCGATGGAAGCTCCTATGTGGACGAGCACATGCTCACGGGCGAACCGCTGCCCGTGCTCAAGGAGGCGGGGGCGCCCGTGTATGCCGGCACCCTCAACCAGAAAGGCATGCTGCGCTTCACCGCCATGCAGGTGGGGCGCAACACCATGCTGGCGCGCATCATCGCCACGGTGAAGCAGGCCCAAGGCAGCAAGGCGCCCGTGCAGCAGCTGGTGGACCGCATCGCCGCGGTGTTCGTGCCCACGGTGATCGGCATCGCGGCGCTCACGTTCATCGGGTGGATGCTGGCCGGTGGCGAGGAGGCCCTGGCGCACGCGCTTCAGACCGCCATCACCGTGCTGGTGATCGCCTGTCCGTGTGCACTGGGCCTGGCCACGCCAACGGCCATCATGGTGGGCATCGGTCGGGGGGCCGAGCTGGGCATCCTCATCAAGGACGCGGAAAGCCTGGAGCGCGCGAAGGGCGTGGACGTGGTGGTGCTCGACAAGACCGGCACGATCACCGAAGGCCGACCTGAAGTGGTGGAGGCGCGTTGGCTGCCGGGACGTGATCCCGATGCCGCTGTGCTGATGGCCATGGAGCGCATGTCCGAACACCCGCTGGCCGAGGCCGTGGTGGCGCACCTGGGAGCTGTCCCCCCCGCGGCGATCACCGACTTCACCAGCATCACCGGCAAGGGGGCCCAGGCCATGCATGCCGGCCAGCGGTGGCTGGTGGGCAACGAGCGGCTGCTGCGCGAGGCGCATGTCCGCATCGATCCCATGCTGGCGCAGGCCGCGGCGGAATGGGGCGAGGCCGCCCGCACGGTGGTGTGGTTCAGCGATGCCCAGGGATCCATCGCGGTGCTGGCCATCGCCGACCGCGTCAAGCCCACGTCCGTGGAAGCCATCGCGGAGATGCACCGCATGGGAGTGGAGGTGCACATGCTTACGGGCGACAACGCCGCCACCGCCGCCGCAATGGCGCTTCAGACCGGCATCGCGCACCACCAGGCCGGCATGCTGCCCGAGGACAAGGCCGCGGCCGTGCGGCGGATGCAGGAGCAGGGCCGCACCGTGGCCATGGTGGGTGATGGCATCAACGACAGCACCGCGCTGGCCACCGCCGATGTGGGCATCGCCATGGGCCGTGGCAGCGACATCGCGATCGACGTGGCCGCGATGACCATCATCAGCGGCGATCTGCTCAAAGTACCCCTGGCCATCCGCCTCTCGCGCCACACCGTGGCCACCATCCGCCAGAACCTCTTCTGGGCCTTCGTCTACAACATCATCGGCATCCCGCTCGCGGCCGGCGTCCTGTACCCGCTGAACGGTTTCCTCCTCGACCCCATGGTGGCCGGCGCCGCCATGGCCATGAGCAGTGTGAGCGTGGTGCTCAACAGCCTCCGACTCCGCTGGAAGGGCATCGACCGCACGTTCGATCAAAGCAATACCCCGCCGAGCCCGACCGCACCCACACCCGCACCAACGACCATGTCAACGACCACGCACCGGTTCAAGACCAACATCAACTGCAGCGGCTGCATCGCCGCCGTGAAGCCCCACCTCGATGCCGCCGCAGGCATCACCCACTGGCAGGTGGACACCGACAACCCCGACAAGATCCTCACGGTGGAAGTGAAAGACACCACCGCCGAGCAGGTGGCCGAAGTGGTGCGCCGCGCAGGCTTCCAAGCCGAAGGGCTGGAGGCCTGACCGTGACGGCCGCGCGCCGCCAGGGCCGTGGTTACCTTGTGTACCCACCGCCCCATGCGCCTGCGCTCCAACGAACCCTACTGGCTGGTCCGCAACGGCCTGCTCCACACCTACCCTTCCGTCCACGCCGATGTCCAGGCGGATGTGGTGGTGATCGGCTCCGGCATCACCGGCGCCCTCATCGCGCACCGCTGCGTGGAGGAAGGCCTTGACACCGTGGTGATCGATCGGCGCGAGGTGGCCAACGGCAGTTCGTCGGCCACCACCAGCATGCTGCAGTACGAGATCGATGTGCCGCTGCACGAACTCATCGCGCGGGTGGGCGAACGCGATGCGGTGGCGGCCTACCGGGCCTGCTCCGACTCCATCGACCAACTGGAGGTGCTCTGCCGCAAGGTGGCGCGCGACACGGGCTTCCGCCGCAAGCGCTCCCTGTACTACGCCGCGTGGAAAAAGGACGTGCCCATGCTGGAGCGGGAGCTGGCCGCACGCGAGGCCCACGGCTTCACCGTGCGGTGGATGACACCCGCCGCCATCAAGCGCCGCTTCGGGATCGAGGGCACCCACGGCGGCATCCTCTCCGAGCAGGGGGCCAGCGTGGACGCCTTCCGCCTCACGCACCGCCTGCTGCATCATGCGGCACGCAAGGGGCTGCGCGTGTTCGACAAGACCGAGCTCACGGACATCGTTCACCGCCCCGACGGCGCCACGCTCACCACCGCCGAGGGCCACACCGTGCGCTGCCGGCATCTGGTCCACTGCAGCGGGTTCGAGAGCACGGAGCTGCTGGGACACGACCATGTGGAACTGCTCAGCACCTATGCCATCGTGAGCGAGGTGATGCCCCCGTCCGTGCGCCGCTTGAAGGACACCTTGGTGTGGAACACCGCCGATCCCTACCTGTACATGCGCACCACCGACGATGGCCGGCTGCTGGTGGGCGGAGGCGATGACCCGTTCGTGGAGGCCCGCCGCCGCGACCGGGCCATCACGCGCAAGACCCGCCTGCTCGAACGCCAGGTGCAACGCATGCTGCCCGACCTCCCCTTCCGCACCGATTATGCCTGGGCCGGCACCTTCGGATCCACGCCCGATGGGCTCCCGTGCATCGGTCCGCACCCCGACGTGCCCGGGGCCTTCTTCGTGCTGGGCTTCGGCGGGAACGGCATCACCTTTTCCGTCATCGGCATGGACATGGTATCGGCCTTTCTGCGCGGCAAGGACCATCCGCTGGCCCACGCTTTCCGCTTCGGGCGGTAGGCCCCCCCGACACTGACATCCGTCAGGACGCTCCGGGGCAGGGGGGCAGACCTTTGCCTCCGAAAGCCATGGCTCCTCAACCGGCACACATCAAGCGCGACAACGCCGCGCGGATCCAGGACGAGAGCTTCCGCGATGCGATCAGCACCGTGGACAAACAGGGCAAACGGGTGTGGGTCTACCCGAAGAAGCCCCGTGGCAAATTCACCCGCTGGCGCCAATGGGTGGCCTACGCGCTGGTGGTGCTGCTGCTCACCGGCCCCTTCATCCGCATCGGTGGCGAGCCGCTGCTGATGATCAACCTCCTGGAGCGCCGTTTCGTGCTCTTCGGGCAGACCTTCTGGCCCCAGGACTTCCTGATCTTCGTGCTGGGCTTCATCGCCTTCATCGTCTTCGTGGCCCTGTTCACCGTGGCCTTCGGCCGCCTCTTCTGCGGCTGGGTGTGCCCGCAGACCGTGTTCATGGAGCACGTGTTCCGCCGCATCGAGTACGCCATCGAGGGCGACTGGAAGCAGCAGATGGCGCTGAACAAAGGCCCGCTCACCAACGAGAAGATCCTGAAGAAGACGCTGAAGCACGTGATCTTCTTCTCCATCAGCTTCATCATCGGCAACATCTTCCTGTCCTACATCGTGGGCAGTGATGAACTGCTGCGGATCATCCGCGAGCCCGCCAGCGAGCACATCGGCGGGCTCACCGCGATGTTCCTCTTCAGCGGTGCGTTCTACGGCAACTTCGCCTTCTTCCGCGAGCAGGCCTGCACCACCGTGTGCCCCTACGGCCGCCTGCAGGGTGTGCTGCTGGACCGCCACAGCGTGGTGATCGCCTACGACCACATGCGCGGTGAACGCCGGGGCCTCTTCCGCAAGAACGAGGACCGCGCCGCGGCGGGCAAGGGCGATTGCATCGACTGCAAGGCCTGCGTGCACGTGTGCCCCACCGGGATCGACATCCGCAACGGCACCCAGCTGGAGTGCGTGAACTGCACCGCCTGCATCGATGCCTGTGACCACATGATGACCAGCGTGGGCCTGCCCACCGGCCTGATCCGCTATGCCAGCGAGGCCGAGATCGCCGACAAGAAGCCCTTCCGCTTCACCCTGCGCATGAAAGGCTACTCCGCCGTGCTCGCCGCCATCGTGGGCGTGCTCGTCACCATGGTGGTGATGCGCAGCGATGTGGACAGCACCCTGCTCCGCACCCCGGGCATGCTCTTCCAGGAGCGTCCCGATGGCCGCATCAGCAACCTCTACGCGCTGAAGCTGGTGAACAAGACCCACCGGGAGATGCCCATACGCCTGGAGCTGCTGGAACCGGCCGGCACCGTGGAGCTCGTGGGCAAACCCATCGATCTGGAACCGGGCCAGCTGGCCCAGGGCGAGCTCTTCATCGTGCTGCCCAAGGAGGAACTCGACGGGATGAAGACCACCGTGGTAATGGGCGTATACAGCGGCGACCGGCTGGTGGACAAGGTGAAGACCTCGTTCCTCGGACCCATCGGGGCGCGATGATGAACATGGCCCGCCCGGACCACACATCCATAGCCTCGCCCCGCACGGACGACCCTTGCTGCACCACAATGACCCAACACCCACATCGATGAACTGGGGAAAAGGACTGGCACTGGCGTTGATCGCCTTCGCGGGCATGATGGCCTGGTTCGCGATCCAGGCGTCGAAGAACCCGGAGGCGCTGGTCACGGAAGACTACTACGCGGCCGAGCTGCGCTACCAGCAGCGCATCGAAGAGCAGCAGCGCGCCCAGACCCTGAGCGCACCGGTGACGCTCGACCTCACGCGGACGTCGGTGCAGATCGCCCTGCCGCAGGAGATGCGCGGCCGTGCGGTGAGCGGCACCCTCACCCTGCGCCGCCCCAACGATCCCCGTGCCGACCGCACCATCGAACTGCCGATGAACGACAGCGCGGCATACACGATCACCGAGCTGCGCCTGCTGCCCGGCCGTTACGACGCGCTGGTGGAATGGCGCGCGGACAACATCACCTATTACATGGAGGAAAAGGTGCACGTGCCCTGAGATGGACCCGATGCTGATCACCGCACTGCTGCTGGGTGTGGCCGGGAGCGCCCACTGCATCGGCATGTGCGGTCCGATCGCCCTGGCCGTGCCGGTGCCCGGGCCCGGGCCGTGGGCCCGCCTGCAAAGCACACTGCTGCTCAACGTCGGACGTCTCTCCACCTACATGCTGCTGGGGGCCACCATCGGCACCTTCGGCCAGGGGCTGCGCCTGATGGGCCTGCAGCAGATGGTGAGCGTCGGGGCCGGCGTGCTGCTGCTGCTTTCGGTGATCATGCCCCGCGTGCTGCACCGCATCGCCCCCACCGGTCGCTGGACCATGCTCATCGCCCGCCTGCGTGGGGTGATGGCGCGCAACCTGCAACGCACCGCACCCGAAGCCCTGTTCCTCACCGGCATGCTGAACGGCCTGCTGCCCTGCGGCCTGCTCTACGCCGCCCTGCTGGGCGCCGCCGCCGACGCCACCGCCCTGGGCGGCGCGCTGTTCATGCTCTGCTTCGGCTTGGGCACCTGGCCCGCACTGATCACCCTGCGCATGGGAGCGGCCCTGCTCACCGACCGCACCCGATCCACACTGCGCAAGGCATCGCCCGTGCTGGTGGCCGTGGTGGCCGTGCTGATGATGCTGCGCGGCATGGGCCTGGGCATCCCCTACCTGAGCCCCGCACCGCCCGCCGTCGCCGAACAGGTGGTGGCATGCCACTGAACCCTTACAACCGCTCGTTCGCCAGGTTGGCCAGGGGGCTTCGCTCGCCTTTCTCCAGCGTGATGTGCGCGAAGAGCGGATCGCCCTTGGCCTTGTCGATGAGGTAGCTCAGGCCGTTGCTCTCCGTGTCGAGGAAGGGCGTGTCGATCTGGTGCACATCGCCGGTGAAGACGATCTTGGTGCCTTCGCCCGCGCGGCTGATCACGGTCTTCACCTCCAGCGGCGTGAGGTTCTGCGCCTCGTCCACGATGAAGAAGATGTTGCTGAGGCTGCGACCACGGATGTAGGCCAGCGGCGCGATGGCGATCTTCTCGTTCTCCAGCATCTCGTCGATGCGGCGCGGGGTGTTGTCGTGCTTCTCGAACTGGGACTTGATCAGCTTCAGGTTGTCCCACAGCGGTTGCATGTAGGGATCGAGCTTGCTCTGGATGTCGCCGGGCAGATAGCCGATGTCCTTGTTGCTCAACGGCACCACGGGGCGTGTCACGTAGATCTGGCGGTACTCGCGGCGCTGCTCCAGTGCGCAGGCCAGGGCCAGCAGGGTCTTGCCGGTGCCGGCGGCCCCCTGTAGGGTGACGAGTTTGATCTCCGGATCGAGCAGTGCGCTCATGGCCAGGGTCTGCTCGGCGTTGCGCGGGCCGATGCCGAAGATGTGGCGCTTCTCCACGCGCTCCACCTGCTGGGTGCGCGGGTCGTACTTGGCCAGCACGCTCTTCTTCTTCTGTTTGAGGATGAAGAAATGATTGCCGGTGGGGCGCGGCAGACCCAGGTCGTCGATGGGCAAGGCGCCTTCCACGAACAGGCGGTCGATCAACGCATCGTCCACGTCCTCCACCAAGGTGCGCCCGGTGTAGAGCTTCTCGCGCACGTCGCGCACCCGCCCGGTGAGGTAGTCCTCGGCCTCCAGATCGAGGCTCTTGGCCTTGATGCGCAGCGCGATGTCCTTCGTGACCAGCACCACCTTGCGGTCCTTGTTCTGGCGCTGCAGGGTGAGTGTGGCGTTGAGGATCTGGTGGTCGTTCTTGGCGTCGTTGAACACCTTGGTGGCGTCCACCCCGTTGAGGTCGTGGCGGGCCACCACCTTGAGCTTGCCCTTGTGGGGCCCGTTCAGGGGGATCCAATCGGAAAGGAGGTCCTCCTTGGCGATGGCATCGAGGCGCCGGATGAACTCCCGCGCTTCATAGTTGATGGTATCGTTCCCCTTCTTGAAGGTGTCGAGCTCCTCGAGCACCTGGATCGGTATCGCCACGTCGTGCTCCTGGAAGCTCTCGATGGCCGAATGGTCGTGGAGGATCACGGAGGTGTCCAGCACGAAGATCTTCCGGTCTTTCTTCTTCTTCATGCCATCAATGAACGGTGTGTACCAAATGTACCGGCGGCCGGAAGGGGCCTGGGGAAGGCCGTTCCGCACTTATCCACATGGTCGTGTTCCCGAAGTGATGGCGGGGAAAAAATGAAGCGGGGACCACCAGCCCGGCGATCCCCGCTCCCATTCGACAACAGGAGGACCCTGTGCCGCATGCCGTGTTCAACAGCGTACATGGCACCCGAAAGCACCATGGCATCGTCCCCATTCGTTGCACATCTGGCAGTGCGCACCGGTCCATGTCCCCACCTCTTACCAGGTTGACCGTGCCTTGCGGCCGGTCCGGCATGTTCCGATGTGATCAGGGTCGTTGGGCCCGAAGGCCACGCCACAATGAACGAACGGTAGGACCAAGTTAGCCCGTGATCCCGCGGGCGCGGCCGCTCACCTCGACCGGTTGTGCACAAGTTGCGAACGATCGCACAGGCTGGGTGCTCAAGGCGTGCTGTGCATGATGCGCAACACGCGCACCACGCCGCCATCGGCATGGAATCGCACCAGGTGCATGCCCGTGGGCGCGCTGAGCGGCATACGCAGGCGACCGTCGCGCGCGGCCACCGGGGAATGCCATACGCTTCGTCCGGTCATGTCGAACACCTCCACGCCGCGCAGGAGCTGGGCGGGCAGGGTGAAGATGTGCGCGCCTTCCGTGTCCTGGCCGAGCCATTGCAGCGCGGTCCACGGATCGATCTCCTCCACGCCCACGCAGGGATCCACCACGACGCTCAGCGCGGCCGAGGCATCGTTGCAGGGCGGGGTGCCCGCCACGGTGTAGATGTACACCCCGTCCGCATCAGTGGCGGGGTTGAACATGCCATTGAAGGGCATGCCATCGGGGCGCTGCCAGGTGCCACCGGGGTCGGCGCCGGGGAGCAGGGTGAGGAGGTCGGTGATCGGGTGGTACGCGCAGAACTGCACCTGGGTCGAGCTGCCGGCCGAAGGCGCCTGCAGCACCGTGAGGGTGAGCTGGGCCGAACCGTCGCCGCACTCGCCCACGCCGCCCACGTGGTACACCAGCACGTAGCTGCCCGGCACGGTGAGATCGGGCAGCGTGCTCTGCCCCTGGTAGGTGAAGCTGCCACCGGGATCACCTTGCATGAGCGTGGTGAGGTCGGCGGGCAGCGCGTTGGTGCACAGGGTCTGTGTGACATCGGGGCCGGCGTTCCCACCGGGTGCGATCGTCACCGTCACCGTGGCGGTGGTGGTCGGGCAGGTGCCTCCGCACGCGGCGGTGCTGTACGTGTACACGCCGGGCACATCGCCATCGCTGTTGAAGACACCGCTGAACG
>CAYXKE010000018.1:4601-12389 GCA_964464935.1 uncultured Chryseobacterium sp. | reverse complement strand
AGATCATGCGTGCCGGAACCCGTGCATACCGTCAATGTGCCGTCGGTACCCGGGCTGTAGCTGTCGGCCACCGTCACGGTCACCGTGGCCGTGGCGGCCGGACAGGCCCCCCCGCAGGATGCCGTGGTGTATGTGTACACACCGGCCACGTCCGCGTCACTGTTGAACTGGCCGCTGAACGGCTGCCCGGCGGGGTCCGTCCACGTGCCGCAGGTCACCGGCGAGCCACCCAGGTGGGTGAAGAGGTCGTGCGTTCCCGAACCGGCACAAACGGTCAATGCGCCGTTGCTTCCCGCGCTGAGCGGGGCCGTGATGGCAAGGTCCACCCCATTGTCCGCCGTCGTCAGCGCCGGGGTGCTGCTCACCACGCGGATGCGATATCCCGTACCGGCGGCCGTTCCACCGGGGATGACGCAGTTGATGATGCCCGAAGTGGTGGCCGTCACGGAGCCCATGTCCACCGGCGCGGCGAAGCTGCCCGTGGCGCTGGAGAGCTGGGCGGTGAAGACGTTGCCCGGCAGGAAGGAGCCTTGGGCGGTATAGGGCACGTCAAGCGTGCTGCCGGCGCAGAGCGGCGCGGTGGGCACCGCCCCCAAGGCCAGCTCGGCGGGCGCGGCGTTCGAGCCGATGATCCGCACATCATCGATGCCGAAGGCCGGGTCGCCCGCTTGGAAGCCCACACTGTTCACGAAGCGAAAGCCGAAGCGCAGCGCGGACTGCCCGGCGAAATCGGGGAGCGACACGGTCTGCTGGGTCCAGTTCGGGGTATCGCGGTATTGGCCGCTCACCAAGGTCCAGCTGGTGCCCCCGTTGGTGCTGTAATACAGCTCACCGTAGTGCGTGGAGCTGCCCATGCAGAGCCACCAAAAGCTCAGTGTCACCTCGGCCATTCCCACGGTGGAGACGTCCGTGCTCATGCGGGCGAAGTGGTTGCCGGCCGCCGTGCACAGCCCATCGGCCGCGACGAAGCTGCACCCCATCACGCCGGCGTTCATGGCCGCCAGGCTGGAGATGTGCATGTACTGACCGTTGGGCGACGAGATGGCCGCCGGCTGGGCGGGGGTGGGCAGCACGGTGAACGAGAACGGGAAGCCGAAGCAGCTCATCGTGCCCGAACCTCCGTTGTAGCCGTTGTTGATGACCCACGTGTTGTCCGGCGATGTGGCCACCGAGCCTTGATCGGTGGTGTTGAGCGTGAAGGCGGGGGAGCCTTCGAAGTCCTCTTGAAAAAGGACGGTCTGCGCGCCTGCGGCAAGGGTGCCCAGCAGGGCGGTGACAAGGGGTAGGGTTCGTTTCATGGGCGGATCCTGGAACGCTCCAATGTAGCGATCCAGCCGGTTCCGCGCCCCCTGTGCCACGTACCGAAAAAGGGGGCTTCGGTTCAGCGCACCACGCTCACCACGCGGTGCATCAGCTCCGATCCGGTCTTGTCCAGCACTTTGAGGACATAGCTGCCCGCGGACAGGCCGCTCACGTCGAGCACCAAGGTACCGGCACCGTTCACGTGCTCGTCCACTTGGATGCGGCCGGCGGTATCCATCAGGCGCACGAAGGCGGCCCCCTCCACCAGGCCGTCAACCGTGAGGCGGTCCTGGGCGGGCACCGGGCCCACCTGCACACCGGGCGTGGGGGCCTGGGCGATCCCGGTGCTGCTGTGGAACACGGTCTGGGACATCAGCTTGCAGTCCGTGCCGTGGTCGGCCAGTACACTGTAGTGGCCGCTGGTCGTGGCCTCGATGCTCTGCTCCGTGGCACCGGGGATCACCTGGCCGTCAAGGAACCACACATAGCCGTTGGCCGCGCTGGCGGTGAGCACGTTGCCATCAACGGTGATGGTGGGCTGCGGCATGGGGCACACGTCCACCAGCCGCATCACGCGGCCATTGGCGGAATGGTGGTAGCCCACGAAGAGCTCACCGTGCACGTTCTCGGCGATCACGGATGGGCCGTTGCCACCGGTGGTGGTGAGTTGCTCGGGCACCCACTCCAGGTTGTCGTTGCGGTGCAGCGAGTGGATCTTGCCATCGCAGTAGTCGGTGTAGAGGTATCGGCCCACGAGGCGGTAGTAGTTGGCGCCGCGGTACACCCGCCCCCCGATGATGGAGCACCACTGGGAGGTGGGGTGGGTGCGCACCGGAGGTACCGTGCCCACCTCATTGCACTGGCCGCTGCTGAAGTTGGCGAAGCCTTCGTAGCAGCGCCAGCCGAAGTTGGGGCCGCTGTGGTCATCCGCCGGCCAGAAGTCGATCTCCTCCCAGGAGTTCTGCCCCACATCGCCGATCCACATGTCGCCGGTCTCCCGGTCGAAGCCGAAGCGCCAGGGGTTGCGCAGGCCCGAGGCCCAGATCTCCGGCAGCGTATCGCCGGTGGCGCCCACGAACGGGTTGTCGGGCGGGATGGTGTAGGGCAGGCTGCTCACGTCGATGCGCAGGATCTTGCCGAGCAGGGTGTTCATCTTCTGGCCGTTGTTGGCCGGGTCGCCCCCGCTGCCGCCATCGCCCAGCGAGATGTAGAGATAGCCGTCGGGCCCGAAGGCCAGGTCACCGCCGTTGTGGTTGGAGAAGGGCTGGGCCACGGTGAGCACGGTCACCGCCGAGTTGGGGTCGGCGGTGTTGGGATCGTTGTCAGAGACCTTGTACCGGGCGATCCGCGTGCTGTTGTTGTTCTGGATGTAGTTCACATAGAAGTACCCGTTGGTCGCATAGTCCGGGTCGAAGGCCAGGCCCAGCAGCCCCTGTTCGGTGTAGCTGCTGTTCACGCTGATGGTGAGGAACGGGTTCGGCAGCAGCTGACCGTCGCCATTGATGATGCGGATGGTGCCGTTGCGCAGCGCCACGAAAAGGCGCTCGTCCCCGGCGTGGGTGATATCCGTGACATTGGGCAGGCCGTTCACGTAGGACTGCAGTTGCACTTTCACCGGGCTGGGCACCTGGGCCTCGGCGCAGGCGGTGAACAGCACGGCGGCGATGGCGGGGAGCGAACGGATGGTCATGGGGCGTGTGGGATCGGACCAAATCTAAGGTACGGCGGTACAAGAACTTACCCACCGCGGCGATCGGTGTTCCGGCCACATCGCACTGGGGCGCTCTACTTTTGCCGCCCCGCACACCGGGCATGCCATGGGCCTGAACGAAGAGATCGCACGCCGGCGCACGTTCGCCATCATCAGCCACCCGGACGCGGGGAAGACCACCCTCACCGAGAAGTTCCTGCTCTACGGAGGCGCCATCCAGACGGCGGGTGCGGTGAAGAACAACAAGATCCGGCGCGGCGCCACCAGCGACTTCCTGGAGATCGAGCGGCAGCGGGGCATCTCGGTGACCACCTCGGTGATGACCTTCGAGTACAACGACCGGCTCATCAACCTGCTGGACACCCCCGGTCACCGGGACTTCGCCGAGGACACCTATCGCACCCTCACCGCGGTGGACAGTGTGATCCTGGTGATCGACTGCGTGAAGGGCGTGGAGGCGCAGACCGAGCGCCTCATGGAGGTGTGCCGCATGCGCAACACCCCCGTGATCGTCTTCATCAACAAGCTCGACCTCGAGGGGCAGGACCCCTTCGACCTGCTGGACGAGCTGGAGGAGAAGCTCAGCATCAAGGTGCGGCCCATGAGCTGGCCCGTGGGCATCGGGGCGACTTTCCAAGGTGTGTACGACCTGCACAGCAATGGCCTGCGCCTGTTCGACCCCGGGAAGACCAAGTTGGAGAAGGCCAGCACGCGCATCAGCGACCTCGCCGACCCGCAGCTGGAAGAACTCCTGGGCACCGAGCCCGCCAACGAGCTGCGCGCCAACATCGAGCTGATCGAAGGGGTGTACGAGCCTCTGGGCATCGAGGCCTACCGCAGCGCGCGCATCGCACCGGTGTTCTTCGGCAGCGCCTTCAACAATTTCGGGGTGAAGGAGCTGCTCGATGCCTTCGTGGACATCGCGCCGCCGCCGGGCCCGCGCCCCACGGACCAGGGCGAAGTGCGGCCGGACGACAAGCACTTCAGCGGCTTCGTTTTCAAGATCCACGCGAACATCGACCCCAACCACCGCGACCGCATCGCCTTCCTGCGGGTGTGCAGCGGCCATTTCACGCGCAACACCTTCTACCACCACGTGCCCAGTGGCAAGCAGCTGCGCTTCGCCAACCCCACCACCTTTCTGGCGGCGCAAAAGACCATCGTGGACGAGGCCTGGCCCGGTGATGTGATCGGCCTGTTCGACACGGGCAACTTCAAGATCGGCGACACCCTCACCGAAGGCAGCACCTTCAACTTCCGCGGCATCCCGGCCTTCTCGCCCGAGCTGTTCCGCGAACTGGTGAACGACGACCCGATGAAGGCCAAGCAGCTGGAGAAAGGCATCCGCCAGCTCACGGACGAGGGCGTGGCGCAGTTGTTCACCCAGCAGCCGGGCAACAAGAAGATCGTGGGGTGCGTGGGCGAGCTGCAGTTCGAGGTGATCAGCTACCGCCTGCAGCACGAGTACGGTGCCCAGTGTTCCTTCCGCCCCATCCCGGCCCACAAGGCCTGCTGGATGACCACCACCGACCCGGACGCACTGGAACGCTTCATCCGCGTGAAGGCCCAGCAGATCGTGCAGGACAAGGACGGCAACCCCGTGTTCATCGCCCCCAGCGCCTACATGCTCGATCTGGAGCGTCGCAACAACCCGGAGATCGAGTTCCACACCACCAGCGAGTTCAAGACGGCCGCTGTCTCCTGACCCGGTACGGATCTTGCCGGGCGGGGCGCCAGTGGATTCTAATTTTGGCCCCCATGCGGCGAAACCTGACCCTGCTCCGGCCCACCGCGGCCATCCTGCTCCTTGCGGCAACCTCGCTGGCCACCCAGGCCCAGTCCGACCCCAAGCGCATCGAGGTGCACATCGACGGCCTGATCGGTGACACCGTGTACCTGGCGAACTACTACGGCAACCGCCTCTACTACGCCGATACCGCCGTGGCGAACAACAAGGGCGTGGCCGTGTTCCAGCACCCCGACGGTTACCCCGCCGGCGTGTACGCGGTGGTGATCCCCGGGCCCAAGTACTTCGAGCTGGTGGTGAACGAACCCTCCGTGGTGCTCCACACCAAGGCCACGGACCTGATGGGCGCCCTGAAGGTGGTCAACTCCAAGGAGAACGAGATCTTTCTGGACTACATCCGCTTCCTCAATGCCCGGAAGGCGGACGGCGACACGCTGCGCAACCGCCTCGAGGCCACCGCGGACCCCATTGCCAAGGCCGACATTCGCCAGCGGATGAACGCCTTGGACAGCACCGTGAAGGCCTATCAGCGCCAGGTGGTGGAGACCCACAAGGGCAAGCTGGCGGCCGCCCTGGTGCACATGGGCATGGCCGTGGAGCGCGACCCCATCATGAAGGCCGATGGCACCATGGACAGCGCCGCCACCTACTACGACCACCGCGCACACTACTGGGACCACTTCGACCTGAACGACCCGCGCATCGTGCGGGTGCCGGTGTTCGCCAACAAGCTGGAGGAGTACATGAAGCGCTTCCCCCAGTTCCCGGACACCATCAACAAGGCCGCCGATGACCTGATCGCCCGCATCAACGACCCCGAGGTGTTCAAGTACACGGTGCACACCTGGACGCACAAGTACGAGACGAGCGATATCATGGGCATGGACGCGGTGTTCGTGCACATGGCGCAGACCTACTACTGCCCGGCGCCGGGTCGGCCCAGCCGCACGCCGTGGATGGACGATGAGAAGCTGACCAAGCTGTGCGAACGTGCCCGCAAGCTGGCCCCGCTCACCATCGGCACACTGTCCAAGAACCTGATCCTGCCGGACACCACCGAGCAGCAGTGGGTGAACATGCACCGCCTGCCGAACGAGTTCCTGGTGCTGGTGTTCTGGGACCCCCACTGCGGTGTGTGCAAGAAGGAACTGCCGGCGCTGTATGAGGTGTACCGCGACAGCCTGCGGCCCATGGGTGTGGAGGTGGTGGCCGTGGCCAAGGCCGTGGAGGAATCCCTCATGCGCGACTGGAAGAAGTTCATCCGCGAGAAAGGGCTCGACTGGGTGAACATGGCGCTGACCAAGACCGTGTACGATGAGGCCCGCACGGACGCCTCGAAATACATCCCGAAGTACACCACCATCGAGAGCCTGAACTATGCCGACACCTACGACGTGTACAGCACGCCCAAGGTGTTCCTCCTCGATGGCGAGCGCCGGATCGTGGGCAAGCAGCTCACCCCGGAACAGATGGTTGACCTGGTGAAGCGCTTCCAGGAAGCCAACGCCCGGACGAAGTCGAACAAGTAAGGGCCGTCCCGGCCCCTGCATGGACCTGCACGGTGACCTGCCGTGTCAGGGGGCCATGCCTTGCCCGGGGACTCCCCCATCGGCGGATCCACTCCAGCCGCGCACTTCCCGGTGGCGGTGGCGGCCCCGATCCATGTGCCGATCATCGCCGCACATGGGGCGGCCCGCCCGCCGCACTTCCCGGAGGCCCAGGCGAAGCGGTAATGAAATGCCCGGCCCGATCGAACGACCATGGCCACCCGGCGTGAAAGAGCTTGTGGCGGGGCACGCGACGGGGGCGCACCTGTCCGTGGATCAGCGTTCGGTCTCGCGCGCCCAAACGGCCTCGGAGATGCTGTGGCCGTTCTTGAAGTAGAAGATGCCCCACTTGGCGATGACCTTGCTGTACTCGTCGGCACGATCACCATCCACCACCACGCGGCGGATGATCACCTTGTTGCCCTCGGTGTAGCTCTCTTCCGTCACGCCAGGCGGGTACTCCCGTGCGAGCTGTGAGCGGTTCACCTCGGCGAAGGCGCGGGTCCCCCCGGCATCGGGGTCGGCGGCCTGCTGGGTGCGCAGCTGTTGACCGGAGGAATAGGCGGCTTCACGGGCCAGCTGGCCACGCTTCTGGGCCTCCACCTGTTCGGCGTGGGCCGCGCGGGTGGCCAGGGCCCGCTCCTCCGATCGGCGCTGGCCTTCGGCGATGGCTTCGGCCTGTTCGCGCTCACGGTAGGCTCGCTCACGGGAGGCGGCATCCCGGGCCTCCTGCGCACGGACCAGGGCCTCGGCCTGCGCCGCGGTCTCATCGCTGCGCTGCGCATGACGCACATCCCAGGTGCGCGCGCGCTCGATCGTCGCCTCCTCGTGGTCCAACTTGCGCTGGTGGGCGGCCTCCCGCTCCTGACGGGCACGGGCCATCCGCTCCTCCTCCGCACGCTGCAGTGCCTCGCGCAGGCCCTCCACCTCCTCGGTGTTGCGCCGGGCCAGCCCGTCATCGCCCACGTAAAGGCCCGCTCCGGGTTCACGCATGCGCTGGTTCCGCTCCACTTCCTCCTGACGCCGTTGGGCCGAACGATCCTCGTTCGCGGCTTCGGCCTCGAGCAGGTCGGTGCGGAACTTCCGGATGCGCTCGTACTTCTCGGCCTCCTCCCGCTCGCGGGCCGCGCGCATGAACTGCTCAGCTTCCTGCTCCTTGCGGGTATCGATGGTGGTGTTGCGCGAGGCCGGCTTGGACTTCTCGGCGGCCCGGCGGGCGGCCAGTTCGGCCTCTTCGCGCTGCCGCTCCAGGTCGGCCAGGATGCGGTCGATCTGCTCGATCTTGGCGATGGGGTAGGTCTCCTCGGGCTTCATGTCCGATGCCTCGGCGTAGAGCTCGCGCGCCTCCATGTAGGACTGCGCGGCCAGGGCGGCATCGGCGGCCACGATGCGGTCCTGATACTGCCGGTCGCGTTCGCGCTCCGTCTGCCGCAGGCGGTCCTCCTCCTCACGGGCCCGGCGCAGGGCATCGGCCTCCTCCT
>CAYXKE010000018.1:3316-4501 GCA_964464935.1 uncultured Chryseobacterium sp. | reverse complement strand
TCGGCCTCCTCCTCGGCCGCGCGACGGGCGGCCTCGTCGGCTTCACGGGCAGCCGCCTCACGTCGCGCCAGTTCGGCATCGATCTCGGCGATCCGGTCCTTCGGATGACGCTCGTCCGGCTTCATCTCCAGCGCCTCGCGGTACCGGGAACGGGCGCGCTCCAATTGATCGGCATCGTAGGCGGCATCGGCCTGTGCGATCACCTCGCGGTAGCGGGCTTCGAAGGCTTCGGCGTCGGCCTGGCGCTGGCGTTCCAGTTCGGCCTCGCGAGCGGCCTCGGCGGCCAGGCTGTCGGCAATGGCTTGTTGGCGCAGCCGCTCGGCCTCCTCCTCGGCGGCGCGACGGGCCGCCTCATCGGCCTCGCGGGCGGCCGCCTCCCGACGGGCCAGCTCGGCATCAATGGCGGCAATGCGGTCCTTCGGATGGCGCTCCTCCTCCTTCACGGTCAGCGCCTCGGCATAAAGGTCGCGGGCCTGGGCCAGGCGGTCCTCCGCGTAGTGCGAATCAGCCGCCGTGATCAGGTCCTGATAGCGTTGCTCGCGGTCCTGCCGTTCGCGCTCGAGCCGCTCACGCTCGGCCTGGGCTTGGGCCTCGGCATCGAGCAGGCCTTCGATCTCCTTGATGCGGGCCTGGGGATGCGCCTCGCCCGGCTTCAGCTGCAGGGCGTCCTTGTAGTCGTTCAGCGCCACGCTCCAGTCCTTCGCCGAGTACGCCTTGTCCGCGCTCGCGATCAAGGAAGCATAGCGTTCATCGAGCTCCTTGCGGCGACGCTCCTCCTCGGCCAGGCGGGCCTCCTCGGCTTCCGCCTCATCGATGGCCCGCAGCTGCTCGGGCGGGTACCGCTCGGACGGTTTGAAGGCGGCGGCCTCTTGGTACGCCGTGCGCGCCTTGTCCCATTGCCTGGCCTGGAAGGCGGCATCGGCCGCAGCGATGGCGGCATCGTACTTGGCCTGCAGTTCACGCTCCTGGCGCTCCTTTTCGGCCTGGTCGGCCTCCTCCTTGATCCGTTGCTCGATCTCGGCCAGACGGTCCTTGGGGTATTTCTCACCGGCCTTCAGGGTCAGCGCCTCGTTGTAGTGACCGGTGGCCGCGTCCCAGTTCCGCCCATCAAAGGCCCGGTCGGCGGCTGCGATGGCCGCATCGTACTTCGCCTGCAGCTCCCGCTCCTGGCGCTCCTTCTCGGCC
>CAYXKE010000018.1:0-3216 GCA_964464935.1 uncultured Chryseobacterium sp. | reverse complement strand
GCATCGTACTTCGCCTGCAGCTCCCGCTCCTGGCGCTCCTTCTCGGCCTGTTCCGCCTCCTCCTGCTTCTTCTTCTCGATGAGCGCCAGCTGGTCCTTGGGGTACTTCTCGCCCGCCTTCAGGCCCAACGCCTCGTTGTAGTACCCGGTGGCCTCGTCCCATCGCTTGCCGTCGAAGGCCTTGTCGGCCGCGCTGATGGCCGCATCATACTTGGCCTGCAGCTCCTTGGCAAGGCGTTCCTCCTCGGCCTTCCTGGCCATCTCCTCCAGGAGCCGGTCGATCTCCTTGATGCGGGCCATGGGGTGCGGGGCCTCGTCCTTCACGGTGAGGGCTTCGGCGTACTTGGTGCGGGCGGCCTCGAGGTCCTTCTTGGTGAACAAGGCATCGGCCTCCTTGATCAGTGCGGCAAAGCGGCCCTCGCGGTTCTTCTCCGCCTCGGCCTGTTCCAGCCGCATCTGGGCGTCGCTGAGCTTGGCCTTGGCCACGGCGTCATTGGGTTTGATACCGACCGCCCCGGTGAAGGCCGTCACCGCCTTGGCATAGTCCGAAGCCGACATGGCCGCATCGCCCTGCTTCATGAGCTTGGCGAATTCCGCCTCGGCGTTGGCCTCGGCCTTCTGCTTGTCCGCGTACTCCTTCATGAGCCGGTTGATCTCATTGCGGATCTGCTCGGTGTAGGCCAGGTCCCAGGTCACCTCCCCCTTGGCCGGATCGTACTTCGCCTTGCCGATGGGCTGCTGCAGGATGCTGAAGTCCACGTCGGGGATGTCGTTGAACAACGTCATCTCCAGGTTGAACCCGTGCCCCCCGAGGCGGTCCTCCTCGGGTACGTTGCGGGTGTCCATGGCGATGATCTTCGAGACCATGCCCGGGCGGCTGTAGACCAGCTTGTAGTCGGCCCCGTAGTCCAGGTTGAGCTCGTACTTGCCACTGGCGTTGGCGCGCACCTCGGTGAGCAGGGCGCCGTTCTTGTAGACGGACACCGTGACGTTGTCCAGCTTCTTCGAACTGAAGTAATCCTTGACGGTACCGAAGATGTAGACCATGTCCTGCGCACCGGCAGGCAAGGCCACGGTCAGCAGGGCCAGGGCGATCGCATGGCGCCAAACGCTGACATTCCTCCACCAACTGCGGATCAGGCCCATTGAACGCCGCAAAATACGACATCTTTGGGTGCCGGCCCCAACTCCGGCCATGGCCATGCTGAGCATCTGGGAGACCCGCCATTTCCATCGCCCGGCCGACCTGGTGGTGGTGGGCAGCGGCATCGTGGGGCTTTTCACGGCCTTGTTCCACAAGCGTTCCCGCCCCCGCGACCACGTGGTGGTGTTGGAGCGGGGCGCCTTCCCGGCGGGTGCCAGCGTGAAGAACGCCGGATTCGCCTGCTTCGGCAGCCCCAGCGAGATGCTGGCCGACATCGACGCCGAGGGGGCCGACGCGGCCTTGGCGCGCGTGGAGGAGCGCTGGCGGGGCCTGCAGGAGCTGCGGGCGGAGCTGGGCGATGCGCACATGGGGTACGAAGCGTGCGGGGCGCACGAGCTCTTCCCCACCGCCGATGACCTGTACACCCGCGTGGCCGATCGGTTCGATGCGCTCAACGACGCCCTGCGACCCATCTTCGGCGCGACCGTGTTCACTTGGCGCCCCGACCTGATCCCGACCCTGGGCGTGGGGGCCCAGCATCTGGCCTGGACCCCGCTGGAAGGGGCCGTGGACAGCGGGCGGCTGATCCTGACCCTGCTTGACCGGGTGCGGGCCGCCGGGGTGGAAGTGCGCAACGGCATGGAGGTCACTTCTTGGGAGGAGGATGCCCGGGGAGTGACCCTGCATCTGCGCCCGGGCATCCTGCGGGCGGAGCGGATGCTCATCGCCACCAACGGGTTCGTGCGGCAGCTGCTCCCCCAGGCCGATGTGATGCCGGCCCGCGGGCAGGTGGTCCTCACCTCCCCCATCCCCGGCCTGCGCCTGCAGGGCATCTTCCACGTGGATGAGGGCTATTACTACTTCCGGCACGTGGGCGACCGCGTGCTGCTGGGCGGTGGCCGTCACTTGGACAAGCCCGGGGAGACCACCTGGGAGGATGCCACCACACCGCCCATCCAGGCCGCGTTGGAGGATCTGCTGCGCACGGTGATCCTGCCGGGCACGGACTTCACCATCGACCAGCGCTGGACCGGGGTGATGGGTTTCCGCACGAGCGGCAAATCGCCCTGGGTGGCGCGGCTCAGCGACCGCACGGGGGTGGCCGCCGGCATGGGCGGCATCGGTGTGGCCATCGGCATCCGCGTGGGACGCCGTGCGGCCGCCCTGTGGGACTGAACGCCAGGGCCGGGAACGCGCAGGGGCGGCCTTCGTGGTGAAGACCGCCCCTGCCTTTGTAGCGCGGGAGAGACTTGAACTCTCGACCTCAGGATTATGAATCCTGCGCTCTAACCAGCTGAGCTACCGCGCCATCTGCCGGACCCTGCCGGCGAACGGGCGGCAAATATAGACTTCCTCCCTGAGCTGCATAACCCGGCCGCCCACCGGCCCTTCACCCCCCCGGGAGGATGGTGGACTTGCGCGGCCTTGGGATATTTCTACCTTAGCCGCCTACCCTTCCTGCCTACCAAGTCATGGCCAAAAAGAATCCCAGTAAGCGATCAGCTGCGAAAAGATCGGCCGTGAAGCGGCCTGCGGACCGAAAGACGTCCGCTGCGGCAGGAAGAGGAAAAAAGACCACTACCGCATCCCGGAAAGCGGTGGCCAAGCCTTCACGCGCCACGGCAAAGCCGGCGGCGAAGCGCAGCACCGCCAAGCCGGTCAAGAAAGCTGCCAAGGCCGCTGTGAAGAAGGCCGCACCGAAGAAAGGCACGGTGGCGAGGAAGGGAGCCACGGCACGCACAAAGTCGACCACCAAGGCGAAGAAGGCCGCTGTGGGGGCGAAGAAGAGCACCGTGAAGAAAACGGCCGGAACATCGGTGATGAAAACCGCGCGACCGAAGCGCGTGGCCAAGGTGAAAAAGGTGGCGCCCCGGGCGAAAAAGGCCGCCCCCCCGAAAAAGTCCACCGCACCCCGCCGACCCTCGGTCGTGGCCAAAGGTTCCGCCCCTGCGAAAAAGACGGCGGCGGTGAAGAAAGTGGCCGCGAAGCGAACGGCACCCGCGAAAAAGTCCGCCGCTCCGGTCCGCGCCAAGCGCACGCCTCCGGTGAGCAAGGCCGCACCGGTGAAGAAGG
>CAYXKE010000017.1:5462-40512 GCA_964464935.1 uncultured Chryseobacterium sp. | reverse complement strand
GAGCCATTGCTGAGGCAGTTGATCACCGCGTCGGCACCTGCGTGCACCGTGGGCAGTCCGCTGCTTGGGATCTCCACCGGCAAGTCGAGGCTGCAGCCATGGGCGTCGGTCACCGTCACCGCGTAGCTGCCGCCGGGCACGCCGGTGATGGCACTGCCCACGTGGCCGGTGCTCCAGGTGTAGATGTAGTTGGGTGTGCCACCGATGCCCGACACAGAGGCGCCGCCGTTACTGGCCGAGCAGGTGGCCGGGGAGATGTTCAGCTGGGCCGTGAGCGGTGTGGGCTGGGTCACCTGGAAGCTGCCTTGCGCGGAGCAATTGTTGGCATCGGTCACCGTCACGCTGTACGTGCCTGGCCCCAGATCGGAGATGGTCTGCGTGGTCTGGCCGTTGCTCCAGAGGTATTGGAAGGGTGGGAGTCCGTCGGCGATGGCGGTGATGCTGCCATCGGCGGAGCCGTTGCAGCTCACGTGGGTCACCTCCCCCTGCACGCTCATGATCCGCACGGTCACCACTTGATCGGCGGCACCGGCCAGGATGCAGGCATCACCACCGATGATGCGGCGGATGTAGCGGGTCTCGTTGATGGGACCGATCGCGGCGCCGGGCAGGTGCTGGCCGGTCTGGCCGGGCATGTTCACCCAGTTGACGCTGTCCACGCTGATCTGCCATTGGTACGTGGCGGCCGAGCCGAACGACGGGTAGGTCGAGGTGCTGTTGTTGCGCACGATGTTGGGGAGCACGTACTGGGGCAGGGAGCCCACGATGTCGCCCGGTACACTGCCGGCACAGATGGCCGTACCCGTGTACTGGATGGTGTTGCCCAGCAGGTCGGGCGGGTTGGCCCACACCACCAGGCCCGGCTCATAGCGGCTGGTGGAACTGAGCTTGCTGGTGTTCAGCGCACCCTGCGTCAGGGGGATGTTGTTCGAGCACGCGGTCACGATGGTGTAGATGCGGCAGTTGCTGAACTTGATCCCGCGCTCGCCCACCGGGTCGTAGTCATCGGCGGCGCCGCCGTAGTAGGTGCTGAACTCCAGGGCGGAGAGGTCGTGCTCCAGCTTGAAGAACACCTTGTCGTTGCTCCCCATGTTGGTGGTCTGCAGCGGCACGTTGGGCGCACTGCTCACAGGGAAGTTGGTGCTGTTGGTGTAGCCGAACACGTAGACGTCGTTGTTGAGGTCCACGTTCAAGCCCATCATGTTCACCTCATTGCCGCTGCCGCCCACGTAGGTGGCACCGATGAAGTTCTGGTCGAGGTCCATGCGGGCCACGTAGAAGTCATTGTTGCCATTGTGGCTGCTGTCGAACACCCCGGTGGAGGAGATGTTCGCGGAATGCAGGCCGGTGGTCACGCCGCCGAAGTAGATCTGCGAGCGGTCGTGGTTGAACTCCATGCACAGGATGTTGGCCGCACGGGCGGGTGAGGCCTGGGAGGAGAAGTACGAGGACCACAGCGTGGTGCCGTCGCCGCCAACGCGTTGCAGGAAGCCGGCCTGTGTGCCGCCGCGGCTCGACTGACGGGCATTGAGCACGGGGAAGTTGGTGCTCTCGGTGGTGCCACCGATCAGCAGGTCGCCGCTGGTGGGCTCGTAGAGCATGATGTTGGCACGGTCCAGTCCGCTGCCGCCGTATCGACGCATCCACAACACCTGGCTCAGGTCGCTGTTCATGCGGAACACCACCACGTCCACGCCGCCGGCATTGCCGTTGGTCACCCCGGTGCCGGGGTTGCTGGTCGCCAGGTTGTTGCTGGTGCTGCCGCCGCACACAATGGGGTCGCCGTTGGCGGCGATGCGGATGTCATAGGTCTCGTCCGTGCCGTTGCCCCCCACCACGGCGGCCTTGATGCTGTTGCCGGCGGTGTTGATCTTCAGCACGAAAAAGTCATCGCCGGTCTGCGCCTGCTGGTTCACGCTGCTGCCGCTGAAGGCGGGACCGCCCAGCAGGGGGAAGTTGGTGCTGCCGGTGTATCCGGTGATGTACAGGTGGCCATCGGGGCCCTGCTCCATGGCGTAGGGGTTGTCGTGCTGGTTGCCGCCGATGTAGGTCTGCCACACGCGTACGCCCGAGCCGCCCACTTCGGCGGGCTCCAGGTATTTGCCCACGATCATGTCCAGGTTGCCATTGGCACTGGTGTCGAACGCACCCGGCGTGATCTGGTCCGTGGTGCCCACCACGCGGGCCACCACGTAGATGGCGCCGTCGCTCGGGTCCACCCAGATGCAGTGGCCGTGGTTGTCGCCGGTGCTGTTGGTGTTGATCCAGGTGGCCCAGCGCATGGCGATCGGGTCGATCACCAGCGTGTGGCGCGGATCGTATTTTCCGAGTTGGAAACGCAGGGTGTTCCTGCCCTCGAGCACGTAGGCGGAGGGGACCTCCACCTCGCGGCCATCGATCCGCTGGTACACGTAGGGAGCAGGGTAGGACACATCACCGATGCTGGTGTGCAGTACGAGCTCACCCCGGGCGTTGATCTCCATGCGGTCGATCCCGCGGAACTCGATGTGCACCTGGGTGGGGTCGCTGCCGGGCTTGCAGATCACGTCGTACTCCAGGGAGCCGTCCTCGGCGGGGTAGTAACGCACGTCCACACCGGGATACACGTCGTTGTACCACACCTCGGCATAGTTGGGCACCTCGGTGGCGTGCTTGCCGGGGTCATTGCCCTGGAAGTAGTGGCTCACGTCCGGGTGCAGCTCACGGCCGCTCACGGTCATGTCCGGAGAGCCGCCGAGGAAGTGCAGCTGCCACGCATGGCCTTTGTGATGGTACGTCAGGTCCGTGTCATAGATGCCCAGGATGCGGAGCTCCTCCATCTGAAAGCCCTTCGCCACGCGGGCGGCAACGGCCTCGGGCGCCAGCGCGCTCACCACCATGCCATCCTGCAGTGCCGCGGCCTGGCCCAGCGGGAAGTCCGCACGGAAGAGCACGGGCTCGGAGAACTGGCCCATGTTCGGCGTGAAATGGATCTGATGCGCGTACTGTTTCAGCAGGGCGCTGAGATCATCATCGTGCCCATGCGCGTGATGGCCATGGCCTGCAGCGTCGGTCGCCCGCTCCAATGCCGGTGCGTGCGCCAGTTGCGCGGAGCCAGGGGCAGCCGCCATCCAAAGCACCACTGCCAGCAGCAGCGCCCAGGGATGTCGAGATAGGTAGGTAGGTTTTCGCATCCTGATGTGGTATTGATCCGTGCATTTCCCAGCGGACGGGGTTGGGATCCGTGCCGTTGGGCGGCAAATCTTGCGGCATTCGTCCGCGTATGTCAATTATTTGTCGAAGAAAAGCTCTTGATCATCGAGCAAAATGGGTATTTCGCCGTAGGCGGTAGTGGCCGGCGATGCGCGGTCAAGTCACAGAGGATCAGATGGATGGGGGGCGGGGCCCTTTGGCCCTCGTTCCATGCTTATCCCCACATCGGGGGATGGGGGCGATCAGTGCGTGTCATTGCACGCATTGCACGTGCCGTCGAGCACCAAACGGCTGCTTTCCAAGGCGAACCCGGGCGGTACTTCAACCGCGGGGAGGGCCACACTCGGCAGGCAACGCACGGCACCGCAATGGGTGCAGTGGAAATGCGCGTGGGTGTCCTGGTGATGGCCGTGGTTGCAGGCTTCGTCGCACATGGCGAAGCACGAGGTGCCCGCACTGTCCAGCACCCGGTGGATCAGGCCGGCCTCCTCAAATGCGTTCAGCGCGCGGAACACGGTCACCCGGTCCACCGTCAGGTCCAGGCGCTGCTCCAATTCCGCGTGGGTCAGTGCCCGGTCGCTGCGGCGCAACAGGTCCAGCAGCCGCTGGCGCAAGGCCGTGGCCCGGAAGCCATGCTGCCGCAGGAGGGTGGCCGTGGTGGTGGGCATGGCGCAAAATTAGCCTGCGGCCCATGGGGAGGGGTGGGGCTGCGTCGTAATATTGCAACCCGGTTGTGTTAAGCACGCGCCGGGGTATCGCCGGCCTCACCACCTCATGTCCTCCATGATCTCGCTGCCCAGCCGTTCCGCCGACCTTGTGGGCCTTGTGAACACCACCATCTGCCTGGTGCATTGCCTGGCCCTACCGGTGGTGGTGTCGCTGGGGGGAGCGTTCTTCGCGCACCCGGTGGCGTCGTGGCTGTTCGTGGCGATGGCCTTTGTGGCGGTGTACTTCGCCACGCGCCGGGGCGCCCATCGCCGGGTGGCCGGTCTGCTGTGGGGCGCCGCCCTGCTGTTCGGAGCGGCATTGCTCCTTGAGCCGATGTGGCATTGGATGCACGATGTGAGCCTGGTGGGCTCGGCCCTGTTGATCGTGGGTCACGTGCTCAACTGGCGGCAGCGGGCCGCCTGTCAGACGCGCTCGGCCAGCTGATCGCGGCGCTGGTACGTGTACACGTAGTACAGCGCCCCCAGCATGATCATGCCCGCGCCCACATAGGGCAGTGCGTGGTTCCAGCCGTAGAAGCGCCCCCCCAACGCGGGCCCGACGATCCGTGCCAGTGAGCCGAAGCTTTGATTGGTGCCGAGCACCTCGCCCTGTTCATGCGTGCCGGCGTTCGCGCTGAGGCGTGCGAGCAATGTGGGGGATAGGCATGCGTTGCCCACGGCCTGCAGCACCACGGCCACCGTGGTGATCGGCAGGAACCACGAGCCCTGGGGGATGAAGGGGAACATCACCAGCCCAATGGTCACCAGGGCCACGCCCCAGCCCAGCAGGTGGCGGCCGAAGATGCGTTGGAGCAGTCCGATCATGAACCCCTGGACCACCGCCGAGCTCACGCCGATCAGCGTGAACATGTAGCCGATCTCGGTCTTGTTCAGATCGTAGTCATCGTACCACAGCATGGCGATGGTCATCTGCATCATGCTGAAGGCGGTGATGTAGATGAAGCCGATGAGATAGAGGTCGCGGAAACGCACGTCGCGCAGGCCGCGCAGCGCGCCGGTCACGGGTCGGATCCTCAGTCGTGCGGCAACCGGGCGGTCGGTGTGCGATTCGGGCAGGAGCCACCACACGGCCACGAGGTTCAGTGCGCAGAGGATGGCGGCGAAATAGCCCACCCACATGATGCCCCAATGATCGAAGACGATGCTGCCCAGGGGCGGGCCGAAGATGAAGCCCATGCCGAAGGCGGCACCGATGAGGCCCATGGACTTGGCGCGCTGCGCGGGCGGGGTGATGTCCGTGATGTAGGCCTGCGCCGCTGTGATGTTGCCCGAGCCCACCCCGGTGAGCATGCGGCTGAGGATGAGGACGAGCAGGGTGGTGGCATGGGCGAACATCACGTAGCTGAGGGCCGAGATGGCCAGGGCGGCCATGATCGCGGGGCGCCGTCCGTAGCGGTCGCTCAGCGAGCCCCAGAACGGGGTGAAGATGAACATCATCAGGCTGAACAGCGCCCCGGTATCGCCCACCAAAGCCTCGCTGGCATTGAGCTCGCGGGCATAGATCGGCACCACGGGCACGAAGATCCCGAAGCCGATGAGGTCGATGAAAATGGTGAAGAAGAGGATGACCAGCCGACGGTCCATGGCGCGGAAAATGGGGCGCGAAGCTACATCCGCCGGTCACCGGGCTCAGGCGGTCGGTGTGGAGCGGCGCACGTAGGGACGGATGATGAGGCGGATGGTGTTCTTCCAGCTGAGGTATTTCCACGCCCAGTTGAAGAGCACCTGCAGGCGGTTGCGGTAGCCCACCAGTGCCATCAGGTGCACGAACATCCAGGCCATCCAGGCGAACAGACCGCTGAATTGCAGTTTCCCCGCGTCCACCACGGCCTTGTACCGCCCGATGGTGGCCATGCTGCCCTTGTCCGTGTAGGTGAACGGCTTCATCGGCCGGCCTTTCCGCTGCCGCATCAGGTTTTCCGCCAGCAGCGTGGCCTGTTGGATGGCCGGTGGCGCCACCTGCGGATGGCCGCGTTCCCACTTGCCCTCGGCCATCAAGGCCACATCGCCCAGGGCGTACACGTTGTTGAACCCCTTCACGCGGTTGTATCGGTCCACGTCGTAACGCGAGGCCCGGGGCACTTCGCCCGCTTCGAGGCCGGGCAGCAGCACCCCTTTCACCCCGGCCGCCCAAAGCACCGTATGGGACTCCAATACGGTGCCATCGGCGAAGCTCACCCGCTGGCCATCGTAGTCGGCCACGCGGGCGTTGAGGCGCACGTTCACGCCCATCTGCTCCAGATAGCGCTGGGCCGCCTGGCTGCTCTTCTCGCTGAAGCTGGGAAGGACACGTGCATTGCCGTCCACCAACCAGATCTGCATCCGCCGGCTGTCCAGCTCACGGTATTCGCGCTTCAGCACCGTGCGGCGGATCTCGGCCAGGGCGCCGGCCATCTCCACGCCCGTGGGACCCGCGCCCACCACCACGAAGTTCAAGTGGCGGCGCTGCCCCGCTTCATCCTGTGCATAGAGCGCGGCCTCGAAGTCCTGCAGGAAGTCGCTGCGGATGTCGAGCGCCTGGCTGATGGTCTTCAGGCGCATGGCCTGCTGCTCGATGCGCGTGTTGCCGAAGAAGTTGGTGGTACTGCCGGTGGCCACCACCAGGATGTCGTACGGCACCTCATGGCGGTCGGTCACCACCACGTTCCGGTCGGTGTCCACACGCAGCACCGTGCACATGCGGAACGCCACGTTGTCCATGGGCGCAATGGTGCGGCGGAAGGGGTGCGCGATGCTGTCCGCGCTGAGGCTGGCCGTGGCCACTTGGTAGAGCAGCGGCTGGAAGCAGTGGTGGTTCTGCTTGTCGAGCAGCATCACCTTGTACGGCTTGCCGGCCAGGCGCTGGATCAGTTCCAGTCCGGCGAACCCACCGCCGACCACCACCACGGTGGGGTGGGGGATATTCTCATAGGCGGTCTTCACCTGGCTCATGATGTGGCCCCGCGCATTTGGGCCCGGGTGGTACAAAGTTCCGGAACTTCGCACCGGCATGCTTCCCACCGACACGATCGCCGCCATTTCCACCCCGCCCGGCGTGGGTGCCATCGCCGTGGTGCGCCTTTCCGGCCCCGACGCCTGGCAGGTGGCCCGCCGGCTGGCCCCCGGGCTGCCGGCGGACTGCCGGCCGCGCCACAGCTACTATGCGGAACTGGCCGATGCCGAAGGCGCGATCGACGATGCGGTGGTGACCGTGTTCCGGGGCCCGGCCTCGTACACCGGCGAGGATGTGGTGGAGGTGGGTGTGCACGGCTCGCCCTTCGTGCAGCAGCGCGTATTGCAGGCCATGATCGATGCGGGTGCGCGGCCCGCCCTGCCCGGCGAGTTCACACAGCGGGCCTTCCTGAACGGCAAGCTCGACCTGAGCCAGGCCGAGGCCGTGGCCGACATGATCGCCAGCCGCAGTGCCGCCCAGCACCGCCAGGCCCTGCACCAGCTGCGTGGTGGCTTCGGCCATGCCATCGACGACCTGCGCCAGCGCCTGATCGACCTCGCGGCCCTGGTGGAACTGGAGCTCGACTTCAGCGAGGAGGACGTGGAGTTCGCCCGCCGTGATGAACTGGTGGCCCTGATCGATGAGATCCTGGCCATGTGCGGCCGGCTGGTCGACAGCTTCCGCTATGGCAATGCCGTGCGCGAAGGTGTGCCCGTGGCCATCGTGGGCGCGCCCAACAGTGGGAAGAGCACCCTGCTCAATGCGCTGCTGAACGAGGACCGCGCGATCGTCAGCGACATCCCCGGCACCACGCGCGATACGGTGGAGGAGACCATCACCATCGATGGCATCCTGTTCCGCTTCATCGACACCGCCGGCTTGCGGCGCACGGACGATGTGGTGGAGCGCATGGGCATGGAGCGCAGCATCCGCAAAGCCGCGGAGGCCTCCATCGTGGTGCTGCTCGGCGATGCCACCGTGCTGGCCGAGGGTGCGCTGCACACCGAAGCCGCCATGCTCCGGCAGCAGATCGGACCCGGACCGCGCATCATCCCCGTGTTGAACAAGGCCGATGTGAGCGGTGCGCTGCAGCCGCGCGAGATGCTCACCATATCGGCCCGCACGGGCCAGGGGGTGGACCGCCTGCGCCAGGCCTTCGTGGACCATGTGAACGAGATGCGCGGTGGTCAGGGCGACATCGTGGTGACCAATGTCCGGCATGTGGACGCCCTGCGGAAGGCCAGTGCCGCCCTTGCCGATGCGCGCCAGGCCATCGCCACCGGCACCGGGGGCGAGCTGCTCGCGGTGGACCTGCGCCGCGCCCAACACCACCTGGGTGAGATCACCGGCCGCATCACGCCGGACGATCTGTTGGGCAGCATCTTCGGCCGGTTCTGCATCGGGAAGTAGGGGGCCTCGGATCGCTGGGAATGCCCGATGGACGGGAAGATCGTGAACTTACAATATCGTAAGTGACAAACTTGTATGTAACAACATAGTAAGCTATTCTGGGGGCATCGGCTGCGGCCTTGATGGTACGAATACGGCCATCACCGATACAGAGACCCAAGGGGCCGGAGATCCATCCTTTCGGGTGGATCCCCCTCCGGCGATGCCCGGCACCTTTGTGCGCCGGAACATCCGGCGGCACAAGCAACAACACCCCACGACCATGACGGAAAAGAAGATCATCGCAGTGCTCGGCGCCACCGGAGCACAGGGTGGCGGATTGGTCCGCGCCATCCTCAACGACCCCGGCAGCGGATTCGCCGTGCGGGCCATCACCCGCGACCTGAATAGCGACAAGGCCCGCGAACTGGCCGCCATGGGTGCGGAAGTGGTGAAGGCCGACGTGGACGACCGCGAAAGTCTGGAACGGGCGTTCCAAGGAGCCTACGGCGCCTACCTGGTCACCTTCTTCTGGGAACACTTCTCGCCCGAGAAGGAAACGGCCCAGGCGCGCGGCATGGCGGAAGCGGCCAAGGCCACCGGGCTGCAGCACGTCATTTGGTCCACCTTGGAGGATACCCGTCGCTGGGTGCCTCTGGACGATGACCGCATGCCCACCCTCCAAGGCCGCTACAAGATACCGCACTTCGATGGCAAGGGTGAGGCGGACGCATACTTTAGGGAGCTCGGTGTGCCCACCACCTTCCTGATGGCCTCCTTCTACTGGGACAACATGATCCACTTCGGCATGGGGCCCAAGCGTAGCGGGGACGGCAAGCTGGCGATCACCCTCCCCATGGGCGATGCGAAGCTGGCGGGCATCGCAGCGGAAGACATCGGACCCTGCGCCTACGGCATCTTCAAGCGCGGCACGGAGATGATCGGCCGCACAGTGGGCATCGCCGGTGAGCAACTGACCATGGCGGACATGGCGGCCAGGCTGTCCGAAGCGCTCGGCGAGGAGGTCCGATACAACGCCGTGCCCCCGGCCATCTTCCGCAGCTTCGGCTTCCCCGGCGCGGAGGACCTCGGCAACATGTTCCAGTTCTACGAGGAGTTCGAAGGCTACTTGGAAGGCGCGCGGGATGTGGCCCGGTCGCGTGAGCTGCATTCCGGCCTGATGGACTTCAAGGCCTGGCTGTCCAAGTACAAGGCGCGGATACCCTTGGAAGGATGAAGCGGCGTGAATGCCCGGATCGGCCGGGCACTGCTTCCGGAGGAGGCTTACCTTGTCCGCTGCGCAGCGATGCACGCATGCTCCAGACCGTCCCGCGATCGACCGGCACATGGTAACCGGTCCTTCCGCTGGTGGATACCGGTCCTGGCGTTGCTGGCGCATGCTCCGCAAGCCCCCGCCCAGGGCGACCGCGCCCTGGCCGACAGCCTGATCAAGCTGCTGCCCCACCTGCCGGCCGACAGCCACAAGGTGTACGTGCATCGCGAGATCGCCTTCCACCTGCGCGAGGAACTCCCCGACAGCGCCCTGCACCATGCGCGGCGGGGCGAGGACATGGCCGCCGGGCTGGGGCTCACCACCGGCCGCATCGACAACCTCTTCCAGCAGGCCTACATCTGGGAGGAGAAGGACCGCCATGACTCCGCCCAAGCCTGCCTCATCCGCTGCCTGCGGCTCGCCCGCGATGTGCATGACCCTTCTCGCGAAGGCAAGGTGCTGTTGAGCCTGGGGGCCTCGTACTACTTCCAGGGCCACTTCGCCGAGGCCATCGCCCACTACGATGCGGCCCTGGCCGTGTACGAACGGATCGATAAGCCCACCGCCCAGGCCTACGCGCTGAACAACCTGGGCGTCATCTACCGGATCCGGCGCGACCATGCCAAGGCCATCAGCATCTATGAACGTTCGCTGGCGCTGAAGCGCGCCCAGGACGATGCGTACGGCATGGCCAACACGCTGTACAACCTGGGGCTGGCCCATGCCTACGGCGGCGACGCGGAGCGGGCCCTTGCCTACTTTGCCGAAGCACGCGCGCTGTACCGCGACCTGGGCGAGCACATCGATGAGCAGCGCACCGATGTGAGCGAAGGAGTGGCACTGCACGCCCTCGGACGCCATGCCGAAGCGCGCCCCCTGCTGGAGCGCGGGCTGGACCTGCCCGAACGCCACGTGGTAGAACGGGCCTCCGCGCTGCTGCACCTGGGCGAGCAGGACCTGGCCGAAGGGCACACGGAGCGCGGGCTGCAACGGTTGCGTGACGCGCATGCCATCGCCGCGCCCAGCGGGCGGCTGGACCTGCTGAGACAGGCGGAGAAAGCACTGGCGGCAGGATACGACCAGGCCAGCGACCCGGCCCGCGCCGCGCCGCACTGGAAGGCCTACGCCCAACTGAGCGACACCCTGGCCAGCGAACAGCGCCAGTGGGCCATCGAGGAGATGCAGGCCCGCTACGAGAGCCGCGAGAAGGACCTGACCATCCACGCGCAGGAGGAGGCCCTGGAGCAGGAGGCCACGCAGCGACGGCTCAACTTCGCCATCGCCCTGTTGCTGGGCGCCCTGCTGGTGTCGGCCGCGCTCTACGCCCGCTCGCGCGTGCGCCTCAACCGCCGGTTGCGCGCGGCCGTGGACGAGCGCGAATGGCTGCTGCGCGAGATGCACCACCGCGTGAAGAACAACCTGCAGATGCTCAACAGCCTGCTGAGCATACAGAGCCGCGCCCTGGCCGACCCCGGCGCGCGCGCCGCCATGCAGGAAAGCCGGGCCCGCGTGCAGGCCATCGGCCTCATACACCAGTTCCTCCATGGCCGCGACGCCTTCCACAACATCCGCATGCGCGGCTATGTCAGGCGCCTGCTGGAACAGATCGCCCAGGCCACCGGCATGGACCGGTGGCGCATCCGCCTCGTGGACGACGTGGACGACCTTCAACTCGACGTGGACCTCGCCACGCCCATCGGGCTGATCGTGAACGAACTGGTGACCAACGCGCTGAAGCACGCCTTCCCCGATGGCCGAAGCGGCGAGGTGCATGTGGCGCTGCACCGCACGGAACACGGGCTGGCGCTCACCGTGCGCGACAACGGCGTGGGCGGCGGCGACCCCTGCGGCGGGGCGGAAGGCTTCGGGCATACCTTGCTGCGCACGCTGGCCGGGCGCATGCGGGCCGAAATGGACGTGGAGAACGGACGGGGCACCGCAGTGCATCTCACCATCCCCCTGAGCGAACATGGAAAAGAGCCTGCGCATCCTGGTGGTGGAGGATGACCCGCTGATCGCGGAGGACGTCCGGGGCTACCTGCTCGAGTTCGGGCACCAGGTGCTGGGGCCGGTGGCGGACCGCGCCTCGGCGGAGCGGCTCATCAGCGCCAAGCGGCCCGGCGCGGCCATCCTGGACATCAACCTCGGCGGTGAGGAGAACGCGGGCTGCCTGCTGGCGCGGTGGATCAACGCCCGCCACCCCATGCCCTTCATCTACCTCACCAGCTACGCCGACGACCGCACGCTGGCCGAGGCGCGCGCCACGCACCCCGGCGGCTACCTCCTCAAGCCCTTCACCGGGGCCGAGATCAGGGTGGCGCTGGCCGTGGCCCTCAGCAACTGGCACGACCCCGACGGCCCGCGCGCCATGGCCTTCGACCCCGCCGCCGTAGACCGCCATCTGCCCGTCCCGTTGAGCGAGCGCGAGCGCGAGGTGGCCGCCTGCCTCTGCGAGGGCCTCGGCAACAAGGCCATCGGCGAGCGCCTCTTCCTCTCGGAGAACACCGTGAAGAGCCATCTCCAACGCCTCTTCGTCAAGCTGGACGTGAGGCAGCGCACCGAGGCCGTGCATAAGCTGCGGGAGTTGTCGCTCAAGTGAGCACGGCGATCCCGCAGAGTGGGATGATGATGCGTTCGAAGGCAAGGGCGACCGGTGAATGGTTTTGGGCGAATGGGACCGCATTCAGATGAACCCTATGGTATCGTACGGCATCCATTCACCAACTCCCATTCGCCATTCACCGGTCGTCCGTGACGTAGCGTAGGAGGATCGCCGGTCCACCATCCGCACTTCCGCATTTCATCCGAAAGGATGAACGCGACCCTGCGTGAACGGGACAGGTTTGCGGTGTCAACCACGATACCGCGCCCCATGAAAAAGCCCCTCCGCTACACCCTTTACTCCATGGGCGGCGTCGCCGTGCTCATCGGCGGGCTCGTCAGCTACGTGAACCTGGCCCTGCCCAACGTGGGCCCCGCGCCGGACATCACCGTGGAGATCACACCGGACAAGGTGGAACGCGGCCACTACCTGGCCTGGCACGTGATGATGTGCATGGACTGCCACAGCGAACGCGACTGGAGCCTCTTCAGCGGGCCGCCCACACCGGGCACCGAAGGCGTGGGCGGTGACGTGTTCGACGAGCGCACCGGATTCCCGGGGGTCTTCCTGTCGCGCAACCTCACGCCCGCCAGCCTGAAGGACTGGACCGATGGCGAGATCTACCGGGCCATCACCATGGGCGTGAAGAAGGACGGCGAGCCCATCTTCCCGGTCATGCCCTGGATGAACTACGGCAGGATGGACGACGAGGACATCCATGCGGTGATCGCCTACCTGCGCACACTGGACCCCGTGCCCGCCGACCACCCGACGGGACATGTCGACTTCCCCATGAGCCTGATCATGCGCACGCTGCCCGTGAAGAACACCCCCGGCAAGCGCCCCGACCCGATCACCCAGCCGGTGGCATACGGGGAATACATCCTCAATGCCGCGGCCTGCGGGGACTGCCACACTCGGTTCGAGAAGGGCGAGTTCACCGGTCCCTTCCTGGCCGGCGGGCGCGAGTTCGTGCTTCCGGGAGGCATCCTGCGCACGCCCAACCTCACGCCCCACGAGACCGGCATCGGCGCATGGACCCGGGAGTCCTTCATCGCGCGCTTCAAGCAGTACGAGGAAGGCCACTACGTGCCGCACCAGGTGGCCCCGGGCGACTTCCAGACCATTATGCCCTGGATGATGTATGCCGGGATGACCGAACAGGACCTCGGCGCCATCTACGACTACCTGCGCACCGTGCCGCCCGTGGAGAACAGCGTGGTCCGTTTCGAGGTCGTCCAATGACCGCCGAGGACCGGGAGGAGAAGGTGTCCACGTGGTGCTCGCCGATCCCAGCGACCGTGCGAAGCAGGCGTACGACCCCACGAATACGGCGATCCCCGTAGCGGATCACGGAAGGCAACGGATGAAGTCCCCCCGTTGAGCGAGGAAGCTTTGCCAAAACCTTCCGTAGTGTCCACCCACACACCATCGAAAGGCGTTTATCGTCCCTCCATCCCGGCGCTGATCCTGCTCGCCCTCACCGGGTTGCTGGGGCTCGCCACCTATGGACAGGACGATTATGGACAGGACGATGGCCAGGAGTACCGGATCCTCAAGGTCGGTGGCCAGGAGACCGTGAGCGGTTATCTGGCCTGCTGGCTGGACATCGCTCCCGATCAGAAGACCGTGGGCCTCTCCTCCACACAGGGCTTTCCCTACCGCAGCTTCGCCATCGACGATGAGCTGAGCGTGCAGGAGATGGACATCGGCAACTGGTACGCCGGGTCGCGCGCACGTTTCAGCCGCACCGGCAGGTACCTGCTGCTGCACCAGCTCTTCTACCTGGACTACGCGCCCAACAAGGATCGCCCCATCAAGTACGAGGTGGTGGACCGGGCCAGCGGCAAGGCCGTGGCCGCCTTCAGCGACCTCTACGCGGCCGCCATCACGCCCGATGAGACCACCGTGGTGACCCTGGGCAGGGACGGTCTGCACCTGTACGACATCGCCACCGGCAAGCGCACGGCCACCCCACTGCAACGCACGGGGAATTCCGTCGCCGTGAGCACCGACGGGAAGTACATCGCCGTGGCCCACCGCCCCACCAAGGCCGAGTTGGAGGCCCTGCCAGCGCTGCGGAACCAGAAGGACGCCATCAAGGCCGCGCTCAAGCTGGGCCAGATCGTGATCATCTACGATCGGCATACCCTGCAGCCGGTCACCACACTGAACGAGCTCTTCGACAAGGTGTTCCGGTTGGAGTACAGCCCCGACGGCAAGGACCTGTGGATCCACGCCAAGCCGCACACGCGCAAGAGCGGCAACCCCAACCCGAACCAGAGCTATGTGAGCGTGGCCGATGCCGCCACCCATGCCATGAAGCGCACCAGCTTTCCCTCGCTGGCGGTGTACGAACCCGACTTCCGCATCAGCCCCGACGGCCAGCTCTTCGCCATCGGCAGCCAGAACGGGAAGTTCATGGAAGTGCACGTGTACGACCGCGCCACCGGCCGCATGAAGGACCGCTTCGTGCTGAGCTACCGCCTGTTCGAGAAGATGTTCTCCAAGGCAGAGTTCCCCAGCGACGGGCGCCTCTCATTCGTGTTCCTGCCCGACGGCCAGCGCATGCTGATGACGTTCGGCAACCGCCTCATCGAATGGACCTACGCCCCATGAAGCACCTCATCGCACTGCTGTTCATGATCCTCACCGCCTTGGGCGCCGATGCGCAGAAGAAGGAGTTGCTGGAGGACAAGGCGACCATCCTGACCCGGGCGGCCGAGGCGTTCACCGCTTCGCTCCAGCCCGGCGCGGCATTGCATGCGGCGGTGGTGAAGGAGAACCTGATCGGCCGCTATGTGCTCCAAGTGAGCTTCCGCGAGAAGGGCGACATCAGCAGCGTGTTCGTGGTGAGCGCCGAAGGCCACGACATCCGCTCGCAGAACCGCTTCAAGGACCTGGTCCACCAGTACTCCCTGCCCTTCAAGATGCCCAAGGGCCGGCAATACCGCATCGAGCACACGTTCGACCTGAACGCCATTCACCGTTGACCACGAACACCCACATCAACATCACCATGCGACACCTCCTCTCCTCACTTCTGCTCCTCACCGCGCTGGGTCTCCATGCACAGGCCGACATGCCGGTGCTCTGGGAGACCAAGCTCGGCCACCGCTGTGAGTTCACCGGCACCGGTACCGAAGAGCGCGGATACAGCTACGCGGCCGACGACAAGGAGATCACCTTCTTCGACAACAAGACCGGCAAGACCATCTGGACCGGCCGGTTCAAGGACCTCACCCCGAAGCTCAACAAGGTGGATGAGCTCATCCCCTTCTGGGAGAGCGACGTCGTGTTCCTCTTCGATCGGAAGATGGGCAAGGACCAGATCGCCGTGCTGGACATGGCCACCGGCAAGTTGCTCTGGAACACGGACAAGTACCAGAACCTCTCCGACGAGAACATCGTGTACATCCCCGAGAAGGACGCCTTCGCCATCGCCCTGAAGGAGCGCATGGTCTTCGTGAAGGCCAAGACCGGCGAGGAGGTGTGGAGCACCGACAAGTTCAAGGGCGTGGCCGGCCAGTACGTCGCCACTCCCGACGGCAAGATGGTGATGGTGAACTTCGTGCCCGGCAACCTGGCCGCGCTGTTCTCCGGCTTCAAGAACCAGATCGTGAAGATCGATCTGGACAATGGCAACATCCTCTGGGAGAGCACCTTCGTGGGCCGCGCGGAGCGCAAGGTGGTCACCGGTGAGTTCGTCTATGACCTGGATGTCGTGGGCGACAAGGTGTTCCTGCGCATGAACGGCATGCAGGTGTACGACCTCAACACCGGCGCCAACCTCTACACGGCGGCTTTCGACTACACCCCTGGCAAGGTCGTTGGTGCTCCCCTCGGCGCCCAGAAGTTCGGTGTGTACGGTGCCGTGGCCGATCCCGTGATCGTGGGCGACGACCTGTACGTGCTGGACATGAGCAACAAGCGGAACCAGTACGTGAAGAAGTACGACCGCCACAGCGGCAAGCTGCTTTGGACCAGCCCCGAGATCAAGGATGCGCGCGCCATCCCCAACATGTACGTGGTGGGCGACCGGGTGCTGCTGCAGATCGGTGGCACGGTGGAGGCCCAGGCCTTCATCTACAAGCGCGAACGCAAGGCCGACGGCTCCTATTCCATCACCAAGGAGTGGCGCGTGTGGCACCCCCTGGTGAAGCCCTGCGGCATCCAGGCCTTCAGCACCACCGACGGCAGCCTGGTGTGGGACAGCGAGCGCTTCCGCAAGGGCATCACCAACGCCGTGGTGATGGGCGATCAGTTCGTGGTGTGCAGCGGCAAGGAGCTCTACAGCATGGACATCGCCACCGGCGCCGAGAAGTTCGTGGTGCCCGTGGCCAAGGGTGGTGTGGGCAACGCCGACCAGATCATGACCTACAAGGACATGATAGTGGTGGTGGGCGACAAGGGCGTGAGCACCTTCAACATGACCACTGGCGAGCCCGTGGCCAGCGGCAAGTACAAGAAGGCCGACCTGGAGGACGTGGAGGGCGACCGCATGATCCTGAAGACGGCCAAGAGCGACATCGCCTGCTTCGACCTGGACAACTGCTCCTTCAAGGAGTTCAAGGCCCGCACCGGGGCGATCACCAGCATGAGCACCTGCGGCAACTTCGTGTACGTGTACGACAAGAAGAACGTGACCAAAGTGGGTACCCGGTAAGGCGCAAGCCTGCCGGGGAAAGCGCGGGTCGTGCCCACAAGGCGCGGCCCGCGTTGCTTTTGAAGCGGGGCCCGACCAACGCCGCGCGATGGGCCAGGCGCAGCACCACGGAGGCGCATGAACGACCGAACGCCTGTGAATGCGCGGGCCGCACCGAAGGGTGCGGCCCGCATTGCTTTCCGAAGGGCGGCGCTCAGCCCAGCAGGACGTCCACGGGGCCTTTGCCCTGGCGCAGCACCACGGGGGCGCCCTCGCCACTGAGGTCGATCACGGTGCTGCCGTCAAGACCGCCCGTGCCGCCGTCCACGACCAGATCCACTTGATGGCCCAGGCGCTCGTGGATCAGCTCGGCATCGCTGGTATGCTCCAAGATGGCGTCCTCATCACGCACGCTGGCCACGGCCAAGGCATGGCCCAGCTCCTGCACGATCATCACCGGGATCGGGTGGTCGGGCACGCGGATGCCAACCGTCCGTTTGTTGTTCTTGAACAGCTTGGGGATCTCGCTGCTGGCCGGCAGGATGAAGGTGTAGGGGCCGGGCAGCGCCCGCTTCATGATGCGGAATGCCGGGGTGTCCACCTGTCGGGCGTAGAGCGAGAGCTGGCCGAGGTCCTTGCAGATCAGGCTGAGGTCGGCCTTGCCGGGCTTGGCGCCCTTCAGCCGCGTCACCTCCTCGATGGCGCGGGCGTTCTCCGCGCTGCAGGCAAAGCTGTACACCGTATCGGTGGGGATCACCACCACGCCTCCGTTGCGGAGCACGTCCACGACCTGCTTGATCTTCCGGGGCTCGGGGTTCTTCGGATGGATGCTGATCAACATGACTCTCCTCAGGCTTTCTGCCCTGCGGCCTTCCGGTGGTCGGCCAGGAACTTCTCCAGGCCGGAGGTGGTCAGCGGATGGTCGAAAAGGGCGGTGATGGCGCTGAGGGGACAGGTGGCCACATCGGCCCCCACCTCAGCGCACTGGATGATGTGCATGGGGTGGCGGATGCTCGCCGCGAGGATCTCCGTACCGAAACCGTAGTTGTCGTAGATGGTGCGGATCTGTTCGATCAGGCCCACGCCATCGGTGCTCACATCGTCCAGACGGCCCACGAAGGGCGACACGAAGGTGGCACCGGCCTTGGCGGCCAGCAGGGCCTGGCCCGCGCTGAACACCAGGGTGCAGTTGGTCTTGATGCCCTTGTTGCTGAAGTGCTTCAGGGCTTTGACGCCGTCGCGGATCATCGGCACCTTCACCACGATGTTGGGATGCAATTCGGCCAGGGCCTCGCCTTCGCGCACGATGCCGGCGAAGTCCGTGGCGATTACCTCGGCGCTCACGGGGCCGTCCACCATCTCGCAGATGGCCACATAGTGGCGCATCACGGCATCGGTGCCGCTGATGCCCTCTTTCGCCATGAGCGAGGGGTTGGTGGTCACACCGTCGAGGATGCCCAGGTCGCGGGCTTCCTTGATCTGTTCCAGACTGGCCGTGTCGATGAAGAATTTCATGAGGGGTATGGGAGCGATCGTGTGTGACAAAGGTACCGTTCCGGCGGGATGGGCCGGCGGGCAGGGGTGTCACCATATTTGCATGTTCGTGCGAACGGCGCCCCTGCCCCGCATGTGCCCGATGACCTCCGCCCCGGTGATCCCCGCGACCATCCACTATGTGTGGTTGGGTGAAGTGCCCATGCCGGCCGACATGCAGGCCACCATTGCGAACTGGCGGGCCTTGATGCCCGAATTCACGGTGATCGAGTGGAACGAATCGAACCTGGACATGGAGGCGCACCCCTTCATGGCGCGCATGCACCGGGAGGGTCGATACGCGTTCGCCAGCGACTACGCCCGGCTGCAGGTGTTGTACCAGCATGGGGGGATCTACCTCGACACCGATGTGCACGTGAAGAAGAGCCTGGCGCCCTTCCTCCAGGAGCGGTGCCTGTGGTCGTTCGAGTTCGATAGTTTCCTGTCCACGGCGATCATTGGCGCCGCCCCCGGCCATCCGTTCATTGCGGAACTGATGGCGCTCTATGATGACCGCACCGAGGCCGTGGTGAACAATGACATCATCACGCGCCACTTCCTGGCCCGTTTTCCGGAGTTCCACCTCAACAACCAGGACCAGCGGGTGGGCGACGACATCCGTGTGGTGCCCAAGGAGTACTTCATCATCCCGTCCTTCGACCGGTCGAAGAGCTACGCTGTGCACGCCGCCCGGAACCACTGGAAGGCCGATGGACGTCGGATCACTGCGGCCTCCATCGTGCGGCGGGTGATCGGTGATGTGCTCTTCTACAAGCTGGTGAACGTGCGGATGAACTGGTGCAGTGAGTACAGGGCCTTGGACCGCGCGCGGTCCGTCAACCCCTCAAGATCCTGAAGCATGGGCCCCATTGACGACTTCTACGCGGCGCTGGCCCGGGGCGACTGGGCCGCGGTGGGAGCGGCCTACGCCGATGATGCCCAGTTCAGCGACCCGGTGTTCCCGCATCTGGATGCCACCCAGGTGCGGGCGATGTGGCGCATGCTGCTCACGGCCGACTCCGGCCTGCAGGTGACGCACCAGGTCCTGCATAATGGTCGCGATCGGATCCGTTGCCGTTGGGAGGCCCGCTACGCCTTCGGTCGGGAACGGCGCCCGGTGCACAACATCGTCACCGCCGAGTTCATCTTGCGCGATGGCCGCATCGTGCACCACCGCGATCACTTCGATCTGTGGCGCTGGTCCCGCCAGGCGCTGGGGCCTGTGGGCCTGTTGCTGGGCTGGACCCCCTGGCTGCGCCGCCGCGTGCGCGCCCAGGCCGCGCGCTCACTGGCCCGGGCCATGGCCAACACCTGATCGGTCGGTCGTGCAGGTTCCGATCCCATTCGCCACCTTCGTGGAGATCTTCCAGCCATGTCCAGAGTAGCGCTCATCACCGGTGGCAGCCGAGGCATCGGCCGGGCCATCGCATTGGAACTCGCCCGCCGCGGGTACCACATCGTCATCGCCGCCAAATCCACTGAGGAAGATCCCCGCATCCCGGGCACCATCCATTCCGTGGCTGCCGAGGTGGAGGCGCTGGGCGCGCAGGCCCTCCCGGTGAAGGTCGATATCCGCTTCGAGGACCAGGTCATCGACCTGTTCCGCCAGGTGAAGGAGAAGTTCGGTCACCTCGATGTGCTGGTGAACAACGCCAGCGCGATCGATCTCTCCGACACGGAGCACATGAACATGAAGCGGTGGGACCTGATGAATTCCATCAACGTACGCGGCACCTACCTGGTGTCGAAGTACGCCATCCCGCTGCTGAAGGAGGGCTACAACGCCCACATCCTCACGCTGTCGCCGCCGCTGAACATGGACAAGGCCTGGTTCGGCAAGCACCTGGGCTACACCATGGCCAAGTATGGGATGAGCATGACGGTGCTCGGGCTGTCGGTGGAGCTGAAGCCGTACCGCATCGCGGTGAACGCGCTGTGGCCCCGCACCACCATCGCCACGGCGGCGGTGCGCAACCTGCTCGGTGGTGACGCCCTGGTGGCCCGCAGCCGAAAGCCCCAGATCGTGGCCGACGCCGCGTGGCTGATCATCAACAAGCCCAGTGACACGCACACCGGCCGTTTCCACATCGATGAGGATGTGCTGCGCGACAGTGGCGTGACGGATCTCAGCGGCTATGCCGAGGAGCCCGGCATGGACCTGATGCCCGACCTGTTCCTGTGATCACGGGTGCGCGGCGTGCGTCACCGGCAGGCAGCGCACGGGGAAGTTCACGGAGTTGGCAATGAAGCACAGTTCGTGGGCCTTGTGGTGCAGTTCAGTGGCCAGCGCCACCATGTCCGCATCGCGCACGGTCACCTGTGGGTTCAGCACCACTTCACGGAAACGGCCGCTGCCATCGGCGAAGGTCTCCATGCGGCCGGATGCCTCATCCACATAGGCGGTGACCACCACACCGTGGATGGCGCACACATGGAGGTAGCTCATCAGGTGGCAGGCACTGAGCGCCGCCACGAGCAGGTCCTCCGGGTTGTGGCGGCTGCGGTCACCGCGGAAGGTGGGGTCGGATGAACCGGCCAGGTCGGGCTTGCCGGCCACGCGCACCACATGGTCGCGCCGGTAGCTGCGGTAGTCGACGGTGCCCACATTCCGGGCGCCGGTCCATTCCACGGTGAGGGCATAGTGGTGCATGCGGTCCATGGCACGAAGGTCGCCATCGCGCACGGCCTTTGCGGCGGCGCCCGCTCACAGGCCCACCTTCTGCAACAGGCCGCTGCGGGGCCCGCCGAAGCGCACGCCCAGTGCGAAGCGCACCGTGCCGTGGTTGGTGGCCAGGCTCAACGCCTCGGCGATCTGCGCACTGCTGTAGAAGAAGCCGGTGGTGAGGGAGGTGTACCACCGGTTGCCGTTCCAGCCCACGGCCGCCTTCAACTCCAGCACACCTGCGCCGCCACTGCCTTCCACCGCGAGGCCCGGACGCACGGTGATGCGCTGGCCGGCCCACGCCACACCCGGGATGAAGCCGATCTGGATGAACGCCTTGCGCCAGAACACGAAGGTGTGCGTGTAGCCGAGCGTCAGGCCCGCGATGGTGCGTTCCACCCGGTCGAAGCCCACGGCGATCCCGAAGGTGTCCTGAAGGGCCGGGTTGACCAGTGAGCTGTCGGCCTGCACATCATTCACCCAGCCCACCACGCCGAGCACGAAGGTCCCCGCGCTGCGCTTCTGGCGCTCCACTTGGAACAACGCGGCGTTCTGGCTGTACCGGCGCCTGCCGCTCAGTGCGTAGTTCACCGAGAGCAGGTAGGTGTTGTTCATCAGGTCGGGGCGCGTCACCGGCGGATCTTCGGGGCGGTGGTCGGCGATCCAAAGCTCCGGCTCCTCCATGTGGAAGCCCACGGCCTGGTTCCAGAAGCCGCGCGCCCACAGTCGACGACCCGTGTAGCCCAGGCCGAAGCCCCGCATGTCAGTGCGCCCCAGCGCCGGGTCGTGGTCGTCCATGGCCGGCACGTGGAACAGGGCCTCCGCGCTGAGCCACTTGTAGTTGATGCCCACGCCGTACATCTCGTGCGTGTTGGTGGTGTAGGTCAACGTGCTGCCTTCGTCGCGCTCCAGGTCCACATCCACGAACTGGTATCGGGTGAGCAGGCTCACGGTGAGGTTGCCGCGGTAGGTGGTGATGTAGGCCGTGTCATGATCGGGCGGGGCGAGGCTGTCACCGTTGAGCATGGTGCGGATGCGCTCGCCCAGCTGGGCCGAAACGATGGTCCCCACGAGGAGGGCACTGAGCAGCGCGATGGGACGAGGGGCGCAGTGCATGGCTCAGGGGGCGATGTGGAGCGCAGCGGCGGGCAGGGGCGGGCGCGGTGGATCGGTGCGGCGCAACGTCACATACCAATTGGGGTCCACGCGCATGGCGCTCTTGCCGCGCACCTTCACGCCCGGCACCTCGGCCCAGGTGGTGGTGGGCTCCACACGCATCGCGCGCTCGTTCACCCATACGCGCACGGGCATGGCGAAACCCTCGACCGCATCGTTCCAGCGCAGCCACAGCCGTCGCTTGTGCACGCCCCACTCCAGCACCGGCACATCCGTGGTGCGCAGGTATTGGTCGAACACCTTGCTCAGGTCGACCCCGGCGAAGGTGCTGATGAACGCCTCGATCTCGGCGCTCGTCACGATGCGGTGGCGGTAGCGTGTGGTCATCTCCGGCAGCATGGCACGGAACCGGTCATCGCCGATGATGTGGCGGATGGTGTGCACCAGGTTGGCGCCTTTGGGGTACATGTCGCCGCTTCCCTCGGTGTTCACCCCGTACGGCCCGATGATGGGGCGGTCATTGCGGATGTTCGCCCGCAGGCCGATCACGTATTCCGAGGCCGCCTGTGTCCCCGCCATGCACTCGGTCATGATCACCTCGGTGTACTGCGTGAAGCCTTCGTGCACCCACATGTCCGCGATGTCGGCGGTGGTGATGCTGTTGCCGAACCACTCATGCCCGCTCTCATGCACGATGATGAAATCCCAGAGCAGCCCATGTCCCGTGCCGCTGAGGTCACGCCCCAGGTAGCCGTTCGCGTAGCGGTTGCCGTAGGCCACGGCGCTCTGGTGCTCCATGCCCAGATGCGGGGCCTCCACCAGCTTGAAGCCATCCGCGCGGAACGGATAGGGTCCCAGCCATTCCTCGAAACAGCGCAGCATCGTCGGCACCTGCTTGAAATGCTCCCGGGCCTTCGCCTCGTTGTGGGCCAGCACCCAGTGGTCCAGGTCCAGCGGCCCTTCGGCCCCCGTGTACTGCTCACCGAAGCGCACGTATTTGCCGATGTAGGGCACCAGGTTGTACGCGTTGATCGGTGCGCTCACCCGCCAGTGCCAGGTGGTGGTACCATCACCATTGGGGGTGGTGCTGTTGAAGCGCCCGTTGCCCACGCCCACCAGGCTGTCGGGGACCACGATGTGGAGTGCGGCGCCTTCGGGCTCATCGCTCTGATGGTCCTTGCACGGGTACCACACGCTGGCGCCGAGCCCTTGGCACGCCACGGTCATCCACGGGTTGCCGCGTTCGTCGGTCTTCCAGATCCAGCCGCCGTCCCAGGGTGGGTTGCGCGCCTCACGCGGCTTGCCGTGGTAGTGCACGGTGATGGGCATGCGCGTGCCGGCGGGAATGGGGGAGGGCAGGTCCACCCACACCACATCGCCTTCGCGCGCGAAGTGCAGTCGGGGTGTGCCGGCTGTTCCTCCGGTCTCCGTGCGCTCGAAGATCTCGGCGATGATGCTGTCCACCACCAGCGGCTGTTGCAGGTCGATCTGCATCCGCTGCCCTTCGGCCGTTGCGGTGAACATGATCCGTGTGGTGCCTTGGATGGACTTGGTGGCGAAGTCGGGCTTCACGGTCACATCATAGTGTGTCACGTCCCACCAGGCGCGGTGTGGCCCGATGCTGCCGCGCAGGGTGTCGGCCCGGGTGAAGTCGGTCTGGGCCGATACGGTGAGCACACCGAGGAGGGTGGCCAGCGTGGCACCATACCGGGCGATCGGCGGGGGAGAAAGGCGCATGGTGATGGTACGTCGGGTAATACTACGCAGGGTCAGTGCACCTCCAGTTCATCGAGGAAGATCCACGCGGGATACCCCGCACCGGGCTGTCCTTCTGGAATGGTGCCGATGCCGTGGATCTGCACCTGCACATGGCGGGCGCGCCCGCGCTTGGTGGTCACATAAGGGGTGCGTCCGTTCGCGTCCGCGGGTCGGTCGATCGTGGCGTGGGGCGTGAAGGTGCGGCCATCCTTGCTGGACCGGACGGTCACCGCGCGGGGGGCATGGATCCAGCTGTGCGGCTCATGCCAGATGCCGAGGGCCACGCGCTCGATCTTCTCCACGCGGCCGAGGTCCACGGTGATGGTGATGGGATCCGCTGTGCCGGCGTGGCCGGGATCATGCCAGCCCAGCCAGGCGCTGTTCACGCGGCGCTCGGCCCGGATGCCGTCCACCAGCGTGAAGGCCCCGCCCATGTTGTATTGCGCGCTGGGCGGCATGCTCAGTGTGACCGGTCGCCCGGTGGCCTTGTTGAAGTGGAATTGGTGGCCGGTGATGGGATAGGGACCGGCGCCGAACGCGGCCGTATCGCCATCGGCCAGCTGGAATTCAATGCGTGCATCGCCGGGTGCCACCGTCACCGGTCCGGTGTACTTCCCGCTCACTGACCGATGTCCGGTGCCGCTGGTCTTGCGGAAGAGGATCGGCCGGTGCGCGGATGGGCCGTGGGCCACCATCTCCATGGTGCCGGGCGTCGGACCCGGGCGCAGTTCCACCGGCACCTGGTAAATGCTCCGGCTCGCGTTCACGTCCAGCTGGTCCAGCTGCGCGAATTCATCTTCCAGCCGGCGGATGAAGTCGGCCTCGTCGCGCATCTCCTTCGGTGTCCACAGCACTTCGGCGAGGGCGAGCATGCGTGGCAGGGCCATGTATTCCACCTGATCGGTGGTGAGGATGTACTCCGCCCACATGTTGCCCTGCGCGCCGAGGATGTGCTTGTGCCGATCCGGCTCCAGTCCCGTGGGGATGGGCTCGTAGGCATATACCTTCTGCAGTGGCGTGTATCCGCCGAAGGCCAGCGGCTCGTGGGCGGGATCCCCCTGGTAGTGGTCGAAGTAGCAGTGGCTCACCGGGCACATCACGGCGTCGTGCCCGCTGCGTGCCGCGGCCAGTCCCCCCTCCGTCCCGCGCCAACTCATCACCGTGGCGTTCGGTGCCAGCCCGCCTTCCATGATCTCGTCCCAGCCGATGATCCTGCGGCCCTTCGCGTTCAGGTACCGCCCGATGCGCTGGATGAAGTACGACTGCAGTTCGTGTTCATCATGCAGCCCTTCGGTGCGCATCCGTGCCTGGCACCGGGGACATTCCTTCCAGCGCTCCTTCGGGCATTCGTCGCCGCCGACGTGGATGATGGGGCTTGGGAACAGCTCGGTCACCTCGTCGAGCACATCCTGCAGCAGGGCGAAGGTGCTGTCGTTGCCGGCGCAGAACACATCGGCGAACACGCCCCAGCCGCGCTCCACCGCATAAGGACCACCGGTGCATCCGGCGTGGGGGTATGCGGCCAGTGCGGCCAATGCATGCCCGGGCATCTCGATCTCGGGCACCACATGGATGTGCCGAGCCTGCGCGTAGGCGACCACCTCCCGGATCTGGTCCTGGGTGTAAAAGCCGGCGTGCCGCACCGTGTCATAGGTCAGTGCCGCGTAGGGCCCCACCTGGCTGCCATTGCGCCAGCCGCCCACCGTGGTGAGCAGCGGCCGCTTCCGGATCTCGATGCGCCATCCCTGATCGTCGGTGAGGTGCCAGTGGAAGGTGTTCATCTTGTACCGGGCCAGCAGGTCGATGTACTTCTTCACGAACTCCACCGGCCAGAAGTGACGCACCACATCGAGGTGCATGCCGCGCCAGGGGAAGCGCGGATGGTCGGTGATGCGCATGAACGGGATCGCGCCCTGCGGTCCGTATCGCTCCAGCAGTTGCACAAGGGTGCGTGTGCCGCGGAACAGGCCGGCGTCGGTGGGCGCGGACACGTGGATCTGGTTCGCATCCACATGGAGCGTGTACCACTCGTCGGGCAGCAGCGTATCGGCCGTGAAGCGTTCCAGCCGGATGCGCAGCGGCAGCAGGCAGGCCATGTGGCTCGGCGGAAGGAGCCTGGTGAGCTCGGCCCGCACGATCTCCACCGTGGCCATGTCCGCTCCCTCGGGCTCCAACACCCACGGACAGGCGAGCGTGCAGCGGTCCTCTTCCATGGTGATCGTCACCGGAGCGGGGATGAGCCCGTGTTGGGCGGCCAGCACGAGCGGCAGCAGGAGAACGGTGGTCAGGAGCGAGCGGAGCATGGACGCGCGGGGGATGTGCGGAGGGGCCACGGTGGCGGTTGGTATGGCTACAAAGGTGATCCATCGGTGATCGTGGGATCGATCGTGCAAAACCGGTTTGGGGTGGGGGTGAATGGGGGGGCATGGCGGACTACTTTGCCGTCCGTAAATCGAACTGTCCGTGGTATGACCTTCAACGCCCAGATCGATCACCTCACGAGCTCACTGCGCATCACACGCGCGCGTCTGCTCGCGCCGTTGGACAACGCGCAGTACCAGCTTCCGCGCGATCCGGAGATCTTCGTGGAGGATGTATTGCTGTACATGATGGACGAATGGGGCAAGGACCTCCGGGAGAAAGGGCACGTGCTCGAGGAGGACACCACCTGGCGTTCCGCAGGGGCCTGCTATCCCCGCTATGTCCTGCACATGGCCGGTGGCAACAGCTGCCAGCTCCACTTCACCGGTGCGTATCCGCAGGCGTTGTACCTGTCCATCAGCAAGGGCTTCCGCAACGGGCAGCAGTTCAGCGATGCGCGCCAGGTACAGTTCGAACTGCCCATCAGCATGGACCCCAACGTGCTGCTCATGAGCCTGCTCGAGCAGCTGCGTACGGTCTCGGTGTGATCCCCGCGCTTGACGCCTTACCTTGAGGCGATGCGTGTCCTGTATATCGGTCGGCATGCCCGCAGCGACGAGGCCCCGAACGACCACGATCGTCCGCTGAACAGCCAAGGCCTGGCGGATGCCGAGGCCATGGCCCAACGCATGGCCAGGCGCAAGTCCGTCGTCGATCTGATCGTGACGAGCACGGCCCTGCGCGCCCGCACCACTGCTGAGGCCTATGCGCGTACGTTGGGGGCCACGCCCGTGGACCACTTCGATCCCGATGCCCCGCGCCCGCAACTGGTGCTGGAACCTTTGCTCTACCGCGCCAGCTCAGGCAGCATCGCCCGCCTCGCCGCCGATCTGCCCGATACCGCACCGCATGTGATGTTCTTCGGTCACAACCCCAGCGTGACCGATGCGGTGATGCAGTTGTCCGGCAGGCCCATCGGCCACATGGCACCCGGTTCCATCGCACGCATCGTGTTCGACGTCGATGAGTGGGCGGCCGTGTTCCCGGGGATCGGTCGGCTCGATCGGCTCGATCGCCCCGACGATGGGGGGTAGCCATTACCGCAGGGCTTCCCGGTACAGGGTGCGCCGCTGCAACGATCCCGGGGTGCGGTACAGATAGTAGGCATGGCCGCCGTGCACCTGCACACCATCGGGGAAGCGGTGGGTGAGGATGTGCGGCCGCCCCAGGCCGCCATCATGCAGATGCACAGGGCGCAGGATCACGCGACCGTTCACGTCATAGCGCGCCAGCACGGTGGCATCCGCGCGATCGAACAACAGTTTATCGCGCCAGCCGCGCTGCCGGTGATGGCGCATCGGCACGGCCGCCCACGCCTCCAGGTCCGTCCGATAGCGATGGATGCGTTCGTCCGCGTGATCGAACACCACGATGGTGTCGGCCACCACGAACAAGGGCGCATAGGGCACGTGGAAGTACGGGTCGTGCTGGAAGCCGGTCATGTATCCGGCCACCACCTCGGGGTCCACCCCCAGCGCACGGCCCAGGTCCATGGCCTGCACCTTGTCGCGCCCGCTCATGTACTTGTACTGGCTGCGGAAGAGCGCCATCATCAGTTCATCGATCACCGTGTGCACCACGGCGGTTACCGCCGTGGCCGTGTCGTGTGCGAAGTGATGGAAGGCGGGCCAGTGGTCGATGCGGTCGTTGCCGATCAGGCGGTGGGGGATGTGTGCGCTCCACGGCAGGATGGCGCCATGCAGCACTTCACGGTCCACGGGCTGTAGCTCGATGCGGCCCGCCTCCACCTGCGCGAACCACGCCAGCTGTTCGCCCTCCACGATGAGGCGGTCCTGGTGGTCCAGATGCAGCTGGCGGACGCGTCCCGGCAAGGCGGTGGTGGCCAGCGGACGGAACGCCGTGTCCAGCAGTACCAGCCTCGCATCGCGGAACAGCTGTTCGCCAGGGTTGTCGGCGGGGTGCCAGAGCTGGACCTGCCGGTACTCCAGCACCCACACACCCTCATCGTTCACGCGGTGATCGCCCACATGCATCACCGGGTCCTGGTGCACCACCTCGGGTCCGCGCGGGCGGATGGTGAGCTCGGGCAGGTGCTGCATTCCCGGCACCATGCGCAGGTGGACATGCGTGGTGTCCGCGCCGGGCACGCGATGCACGGTGCGCGCGAGCCGTTCCTTGGACACGTGGCTCAGCACCAGGTCCAGCCGTCCGCTGGTGGGGAAGCGCAGCAGGAAGACACCGCGGGCATCGGTGATGGCCGACCTTGCTCCGCCGGCCTGGATGTGCACATCGCTCAGCGCGTGGCCTTCGACATCGGTCACCGTGCCGCGCAGCCAGGTGCCCTGCGCCGTGGCGGGCACGGGCAGCATCGACATGACGATGAGCAGAGCGCGGTGCATGCGAAGCGTTCAAGCTTAAGATACGATCGGCGTCCCGATCGCATACGCACGGTACCGGCATCGGCGGCCATGAAAAGGGGGACGGTGCTTCCGTCCCCCTGTACGTGTTCGGTATGTGGCCCGGATCAGTTCACGGGAACCACCCACCCGAAGGGATCGGGCACGCGACCCCGGCGGATGTCGTCCAGCGCGGTGGCCAGTTGGTTGGAGGTGGTGCGTTCCTCCACGGGCGGCAGCATGAACACTTCACCTTGATAGGTGATGCTGCGAATGGGCGCGATGGTGGCCGCGGTGCCGGCGCCGAACGCATCGTTCAGCAGCCCTTTGCGACCCGCCTCGACGACCTCTTCCACCGACACGCGCCGCACCTCGATGGGTACGTTCAGGTGCCGGGCCAGGGAGATGATGCTGTCGCGCGTCACCCCGTGCAGAATGGTGCCCGCGGTCTCCGGCGTCACCAGCTTGTCACCGATGCGGAAGAATACGTTCATGGTGCCGCTCTCCTCGATGTACTTGTGCTCGAGGGCGTCCGTCCAGATCATCTGGTGGATGCCGCGCTCCTGCGCCTTCTTCAGCGGATAGAGCGCGGCGCCGTAGTTGCCGGCACACTTCGCCTCGCCCGTGCCGCCCGGGAACGCCCGGCTGTACGTGGTCTCGATCTCCACGTTCACCGGCTCGGCGTAGTAGCTCCGCACCGGGCAGGTGAAGATGATGAAGCGGTAGGTGTCGCTGGGCCGGATGCCGATGTAGGAGTCGGCGGCCATCATGAACGGACGGATGTACAGCGAAGCATCATCGCCCGGCGGGATCCAGTCCTTGTCCAGGTCCACCAGCTCCAGGAGCGCCTCCATGAACAGGTCCTCCGGGATGGTGGGCATGCACATGCGTTCGGCACTGCGGTTCATGCGGGCGATGTTCGCCTGGGGCCGGAAGATGCTCACCTTGCCATTGGGTGCGCGGTAGGCCTTCAATCCCTCGAAGATGGACTGGGCGTAGTGCAGCACGGCCGAGGCAGGGCTCATCCGGATGTCTTCATAAGGAACGATGCGGGGCTGCTGCCAACTGCCGTCCCGGTGTTCCATCACGAACATGTGGTCGCTGAAGGTGCGCCCAAAGGTGACCTGCATCAGGTCGGTGGAGGGAAGACGGGAGGTGCCCGCACGCTGGATGGCTATCTTTTGGCCGGTACTGATCATACTTCCTGTATTGATGCCGCCCACCCGGGACGGCGTTGCGTGAAATGGTCGGGTACAAGGTACAGTCCCCGGTACAAAACAAGGAAACGGCCGGCGTCCATGAGGGAGATCCACGAGGTGTTGCGCACCCATTGGGGGTACGACCGATTCCGGCCCATGCAGGAGGAGGTGGTGCGCTCTGTGCTCGCCGGCCGGGACACCCTCGCCCTGTTGCCCACCGGCGGCGGCAAGAGCCTCTGTTACCAGGTGCCGGCCCTGGCCATGGGGCGGCTTTGTATCGTGGTATCCCCGCTCATCGCCCTGATGAACGACCAGGTGCAGGGCCTTGTCCGCCGGGGCATCGCCGCCCGCGCCGTGCACTCGGGCATGCGCCCGGTGGAGGTGGAGAACGCGTTGGAAAGCGCGGCGCAAGGACGCCTGTCCTTCCTCTATGTGGCCCCGGAGCGGCTCGGTACGGACTTGTTCCTGGGGCATCTGCCCCGCATGCCGGTGGGGTTGCTGGCCATCGACGAGGCGCACTGCATCTCCCAATGGGGGCATGATTTCCGTCCGGCCTATCGGCGCATCGGTGAGCTGCGTGAAAAGCTCCGCGGCGTGCCCGTGCTCGCGCTCACGGCATCGGCCACGCCCACCGTGGTCACGGACATCATGGCGCAGCTCGCGTTCCGTGCGCCCCATGTGCTCCGCGGCCGCTTCCACCGGGATGAACTGATCTTCTGGGTGAGCCGCGGCGAGGACAAGATGGGCCGCCTGCTGCGGATCCTGCAGCACGTGCCCGGCTCGGCCATCGTTTACGTGCGCAACCGCCGCACCACCCAGGAGACCGCCTCCCTGCTGCGCAGCCATGGCATCGCCGCCGAGGCGTACCATGCCGGGCTGCCTCATGAGGACCGCGACCGCATCCAAAAGGATTGGACCCGGGATGCCATCCGTTGTGTGGTGGCCACCAATGCGTTCGGCATGGGCATCGACAAGGCGGACGTGCGTTCCGTCACGCACCTGGAGCTGCCTCCGGACCCAGAGAGCTATTACCAGGAGGCGGGGCGTGGAGGGCGCGATGGGAACACCGCCCATGCCTTCCTGTTGGTGGGGCCGGAGGATGCGATGCGCGCCCGCGAGAAGGTGAGCGCATCGTTCCCGGACGAGCGCATCGTGCGGCGCGTCTACCAGGCCTTCGCCGATCTCCATGGTATCGCCCTGGGGGCCGGCCACATGGTGTCGTACGAGTTGGACATCACCGCCCTGGCCACACGGCTGCAGCTGCGTCCGAGCATCGTGGCCCATGCGCTCAAGGCGTTGGAGCTGGATGGGCGCATCGCCCTTTCCGATGGCGTGCACACACCTTCACGGGTGCTCATCATCACCGGCGGCGATGCGGTGCATCACATCCGTGTCACCGATCGCCGGCTGGGGCCATTGGTGGAAGCCTTGTTACGGTTGCACGGCGGACTGTTCGAGGAGCCCGTGGCCATTGATGAACTGCGTTTGGCCCGCATGCTGGAATGGGACCGCCGCACGGTGATGGACCGCCTTCGTGAGCTGGAGCGGCAGGGGGTGATCATGTACCGAGCGCATACGGATGCCCCCCTGGTCACCTTGATGCAACCACGCCTGGACAGCGCAAGGCTACGACTTGATCCCGCCGCTTTGCAGGAGCGAAAGGCACGCGCCGAGGAACGCATGGAGGCCATGATCCGCTATGCGGAAGCCACGGATGGATGCCGTGCGTCCATACTGCTCGCGCACTTCGGCGTGACATCGGGGCAAGCGTGCGGACGCTGCGATCTTTGCACCCAGAAAGCGCGCAGGGCGATGGTCGATGAGCCGCTGGCCCGCTACGGGGCGGCCTCGGTGGATGAGCGCACCGCCATGGACGAACCCGGTTGATCGGTGATGCAAGGGAGGGTGCTGGATCCGGCGTTCTATCTGGAAGGCTCGGTGGTCGACCAAGCCCGGCAGCTACTGGGCATGGTGCTCGTTACCGCGTTCCATGGGGGGCGCACCTCCGCGGTGATCACCGAGACCGAAGCCTATGCGGGTGTGGCGGACCGGGCATCGCACGCCCATGGTGGTCGCCGCACACGCCGCACCGAGCCCATGTACGCCGAGGGCGGTACCGCCTATGTCTACCTCTGCTATGGCATCCATCACCTGTTCAATGTGGTGGTGGGGCCGGCGGGTACCCCGCATGCCGTGTTGGTGCGTGCAGGCGTGCCGGTGGAAGGGGTGGACATCATCCGCAGCCGTCGCGCTCCGGCCCCGCCGACGCTGGGTGGCCCCGGCACCTTGGCACAGGGCCTGGGCATTCGCGTGGCGCATACGGGGATGGACCTCTTCCATGGACCGATCGTGATCGAGGACCACGGGTATCGCATCCCTTCGACGCAGGTGCTCGTGGGGCCAAGGGTCGGGGTGGACTATGCAGGCGATGATGCGCTGTTGCCGTACCGCTTCCGTGTCGCACCTTCGTGGTCCGCACCATGGGTACAGTGAACAAGGCTCGCATCGTTTTCATGGGCACGCCCGGTTTCGCCGTGCCCACTATGGAGGCATTGGTCCGCGCCGGACATGAAGTGGTGGGGGTGGTGACCGCCCCCGATCGCCCGGCCGGCCGTGGACGTCAACCCCGCCCTTCCGAGGTGAAGGTGTGCGCGTTGGAACTCGGTCTTCCCGTGTGGCAGCCGGAACGCCTGAAAGATCCGGACTTCCTGGCCCAACTCGACAACGCCGCCGCGGACATGTATATCGTTGTGGCCTTCCGCATGCTGCCGCGCGAAGTGTGGGCACGTCCGCGGTTGGGCACGGTGAACCTCCATGCATCGCTCTTGCCCCAGTACCGCGGAGCCGCACCCATCAACTGGGCGGTGATCAATGGCGAGGAGCGCTCCGGCATCACCACGTTCCTCATCGGCGCCACCATCGATACCGGCGACCTGTTGCTGCAGGAGGAGATGCCGATCGGTGCGGACGAGACCGCGGGCGAGTTGCATGACCGCATGATGATCGCCGGTGCCGACCTGATCTTGCGCACCGTGGATGGCCTGCTCACCGGCACGTTGCTGCCCAAGCCGCAGCGCGAGGTGGCGGTGCTGCGTCCCGCACCCAAGCTGCATGCCGGCACCGGACGCATCGATCCGGCACGCCCCGCTGCGCAGGTGCACGATCTGGTGCGCGGCCTCAGCCCGTACCCCGGCGCATGGGCGATGGTGGAAGGGGAGGGACGACTGAAAGTGTTGCGCACAGCCCGCTCCGCACATGATGCACCGGCGCCTCCCGGCGATGTATATGCCGTACAGGGAGTGCCCTTGCTGCGGTGTGCCGATGGCTGGTTGGAGCTGAAGGAGGTGCAGGCCGAGGGGCGACGCCGCATGAGCGGGGCCGAGCATCTGCGCGGCATCCATCACTCCGCGAACAACACTTCCGCACCGCTCTTTCGCCTCCTCCCACCGGAGCCCCGTTGATCGGCCCCGGCAACTTCCTGAATCCCTTGCTGGTGGCGGGATGCAGGGGCAGTTATGAACAAACCCCCTGTTTTATCAACATTCAGCGGGCCTTCCCTCGGAAACCCTTGACAGACGTGGGATCGGGGATACATTTGCTGGTGAGTTCCCTAAACAACCAACTCAAAAAACTCTCATAACAATGGGCTTGAACAAAGCTGAACTGATCGAGTCGATCGCCGTTGAGGCGAAGATCTCCAAGGCCGATGCCAAGCGCGCGCTGGACGCCTTCGTGAACAGCACCACCAAGGCGCTGAAGAAAGGTGAGCGCGTGGCCCTGGTGGGCTTCGGCACCTTCTCCGTGACCAAGCGCGCCGCTCGTAAAGGCCGCAACCCCCAGACCGGCAAGGAGATCAAGATCGCGGCCAAGAAGGTGGTGAAGTTCAAGGCCGGTGCCGACCTTCAGAGCAAGGTGAAGTAAGCGACCTCGAACGCACACAGGAAGGTCCCTCGTCGCTCGACGGGGGACTTTCTTTTTTTGTGGCCCCAAGCCCGCACCAGCCATGACCGACCAGGAGCTCCTCCACGCCCTCACCCCCTTTGTCACCGATCACAAGCGCGCACTGATCGATCGGCTCGCACCGTTGCGCACCCGCTTCATCACCGCCGTGGTGGAGAACAGCCTGGGGCCCCACAACGCCAGTGCCGTGGTGCGCACCTGCGACCTGGTGGGTGTGCAGCACCTCCATGTGATCGAGGACCAGGGCACCTTCCGGATGAACGATGCCATCACCCTCGGGGCGGGAAAATGGGTGGACCTGCATCGCTTCGGCGGGGAGCAGGCCCGTGAGCATTGTCTGCAGCATCTCCGTGCACAGGGCTATCGCATCGTGGCCACATCGCCGCGGGCGGATGGCTACACGCCCACCACCATCCCCATCGACCAGCCCCTCGCCTTCTGCTTCGGCACCGAACAGCACGGGCTCAGCAATGACCTCATCGCATCGGCCGACATGCACCTGCGCATTCCGATGTACGGTTGGACCGAGAGCTACAATCTCTCTGTTTCCGTGGCGATCGTGCTGCACACCGTGATGGAGCGTGTACGGGCCGCCGGCGATCACTGGCGCATGGACGATGACGATGTCTTGCGCATCAAGGTGGGATGGCTGCGTGCCATCATCCAACACGCCGATCAGGTCGAGGAACGCCTGCGCGCCGACCATGCCGCGCGGCATGGTGAGGGATCCTGATCCGTTCCGCGGACCGGTCCGGCGATCACGGGCCCATCCATAACGGATCGCCCGACGGTCCTTCATCGCCCCTTTTCCACCGGGTCGTGCACATATCCCTTCCGGCCATCGGACCGTGCGGTGCGCGTACGATGCGCGCTTGCCGAGCTTGTCTTTCCCAAGGACCATGACGACATGGAATGGCGTAGTGTCTGGAGGTGTCGTTCGGAAGGCCTTCAGGGCGTGATGGTTATTGACAGATGGGCGTTGACAATTGGAACCGTGCGTTTTGATCGTGCGTAACAACCGCCGGATACTTTTGGATCAAACCATTAACACACCACACAATGGGAAAAGGCGATAAGAAGACGAAGAAAGGCAAGCGCACCGCCGGCAGCACCGGTAACAGCCGTCCGGCCAAACGGAAGGTGAGGGTGGCAGCTGCCAAGAAAGCGTCCGCCAAGAAGGCTGCTCCGAAGAAGGCCGCCAAGAAGGCCGCTCCGAAGAAAGCCGCCGCCAAGAAGGCCGCGCCGAAGAAGGCCGCCGCTGCCAAGAAAGCTGCGCCCAAGAA
>CAYXKE010000017.1:0-5362 GCA_964464935.1 uncultured Chryseobacterium sp. | reverse complement strand
CCAAGAAGGCTGCCGCCAAGAAGGCTGCTCCGAAGAAGGCCGCCGCCAAGAAGGCTGCTCCGAAGAAGGCCGCCAAGAAGGCTGCCTCCAAGAAGTGATCCCTTCGTACCTACAGAAGCAAAAGACCCCGGCCTCGGCCGGGGTCTTCTGCTTTATGCATGTGGCTTCAGGGTTGCAGCCGGGTCCGCAGCCATTGCCCGTCGCCCAGGTGGTCGTAGGCGAGGCGATCATGCATGCGGTCCGAACGCCCCTGCCAGAATTCGATGCGCGCCGGGCGCACACGGATGCCGCCCCAGTGCAACGGACGCGGCACCTCCATGCCGTCAAAGCGTTCCGCCCATCGCGCGTAACGCGCATCCAGTCGCGCCCGATCTTCCACCGCGCGGCTCTGGTCACTGCTCCATGCACCGATCCGGCTCTCGCGCGGACGCGTGGCGAAGTAGGCGTCCGACTCCGCCTCGGTGGTGCGCTCGGCACGTCCTTCGATCCGTACCTGGCGCTCCAGGTCGGGCCAGAAGAAGTTGAGCGCGCAACGCGGATCGCGCTCCAGGTCCATCGCCTTGCGGCTGTTGTAGTTGGTATAGAACACGAACCCCTGCGCATCGAACTCGCGCAGCAGCACCACGCGGAGGCTGATCGTGGCGATGCCCGCGGTGGCCACGGTCATGGCATGCGGCTCGGGCACTTCGCTCGCCAGGGCCTCGTTCAGCCAGCGTTCGAACAAGGCGATCGGGTCCATGCCCGCCTCCGCTTCGGTGAGTGCCGCTCGTTGGTAGTCGTTGCGCCGATCGATCCTTGCCATGGGTGTGGTTTGTGCGGGTCGAAGTTATCCGTCGTGGACGGTCCGAGGTGCTTGGGCGATCCTCCGTAATTTCATCCGCCATGTCAGGCATTCTCGAACTCGACCCGCGCAACAAGCATCGGCCCGCCGGTGGTCGGTTGCTGGTGAGCGTACCCTATCTGCCCGATCCGTATTTCCGACGCACGGTGGTGCTGCTCTGCGGCCACGATGAGGAGGGGTCGTTCGGCTTCGTGCTGAACCGGCCGATGGACATCCCGGTGAACGACCTGGTGAAGGATGTGCCGCCCTTGCAGGGGCAGGTGAGCATCGGTGGTCCGGTGCAGAGCGACAACCTCTTTTATCTGCATACCCTCGGCCCGCATGTGCAGGGCAGCATACCGGTGGTGGACGGTGTGTACCTCGGGGGCGATTTTGATCAGCTGCGCGCCATGCTGCGTACCGACCCGCGTCTGGGACGTCACGTGCGCTTCTTTGTGGGTTATGCCGGCTGGTCGGCCAGTCAGTTGGACCGCGAACTGGAGGAACGCGCGTGGTGGGTGTCCCGCGCGGACCGGCGGCGCATCATGCGCACACGCGCGGATGATCTGTGGAGCGACACGCTGCGCGGCATGGGACGGGAGTACGCCCCCCTGGCCAACTTCCCCGAGGACCCGGCCCTCAATTGACCGGTGCGGTCACCGTCACCACCAGCCGCTCGGTGATCAGGTGCGCCATGCGGTTGCTGTACCGCTTGGTGCGATAGGCGCCCACCCAGCGGATACCGCGCAGGGCATTGGTGAAGAACACCTCGTCGGCGGCGAGCAGGTTCTGCGGGTTGAGCGAACACTCGTACACCTTGATCCCACTGGCCAGCGCCAGATTGATCACCTGCGCGCGCATCACCCCGCCCAGGCAGCCATCGCTCAATGACGGGGTGTACAGTACGCCGTTGCTCACGATGAACAGGTTGCCGCTGCTGCTCTCGATGATGTTGCCGCGCTCGTTCTGCAGCAGGCAGTCGTCCAGCTGACGTTCCTGGGCCCACAGCGCGGCCATGATGTAGTACAGGCCGTTCAGTGTCTTCAACCGGGCGAGGTCGTTCACCGGCTTGCGCATCACGGGCCAGATGTCCACCACCAGGCCTTCCTCGTTCAGCGTGTAGCAGGGCTCCTCCATGGGAAGGAGCTCGATGGTGTACTGGCCCTTGGTGCTCTCCGGCGTGTAGCGCCCGCCGCCCGCCCGGTACAGGGTGAACCGGCAGCGAGCGCTCATGGCGCCGGCCCTTTCCACCAGTTCATTGATACGCTGCTCGAACATGCGGCGGTCCAATCCGGCGGGCAGGCCGATGCGCAACACCTGTGCGCCGGTGGTGAGGCGCGCCCAATGGGCATCGAGGAAGCACGGCCGGCCGTTCACCACCCGGATGCTCTCGAACAATCCATCACCGAAATGGTAGGCCCGGTTGTCCAGCAGCATCTGTGGACGGTCCGCGGGCATGATCTCCCCGTTCACGTTCACCAGCAGTTTCATGCGCACCAGCCATTGGCGTTCACCACATCGATCAACGGTGTGTTGGAGGCCACCAGTACACCGGCCATGCCGATGGCCCGGGCGGCCTGCACATCTCGGTCCCGGTCGCCCACCATCACTGATCGCGCCGGGTCGATCCCATGGCGGGCACAGGCCTTCTCCAGCAGGAGCGATCCCGGCTTGCGGCAAAGGCATCGGCCCACCTCGGGATGATGCGGGCAATAGAGGATATCGGTCAGCTTCACACCGCTTTCCGCGAGCATGGCGTGAAGGTAGCCATGGAGCCGCTCCACATCGGCGGCGGTGTACATGCCCAAGGCGATGCCGCTCTGGTTGGTGATCACCACCAGCTTCCAGCCGGTGTCCTGCAGTTGGCGCAGGGCTGCGGGCAGGCCGGGCAGGATCTCGAAGTCCGCCATGCGCCAGGTATGCGTGCCGCGTTCGCGGTTGATCACCCCGTCGCGGTCGAGGAAGATCGCCTTGTGTTCCATGGGTCAGATGCCGAGCAGGCGTTGGAATCGGCCCAGGTGGAGGATCAGGTCGGGGGAAAGCACGGCGGTGTATACCACGCCGAACACCGCTCCGTGGAAGTGGGCGTCGTGGGCCACATTGTCGCCCCCGCGCTTGTCCATGTACCAGGAATAGACCAGATAGAGGATGCCGAACACCCAGGCCGGCATGGGGATGGGCAGGAAGAGGAAGGCCACCTCACTGGTGGGGAGCATGAGCACCTGGGCGAAGAGCACCGCCGACACCGCCCCGCTGGCCCCCACGGCCCGGTACATGGGGTTCTCCGCCTGCCTGCGGTAGGTGGGGATGGACGAGGCCAGGATCCCCCCCAGGTAAAGGCCCAGGAACGACAGCCAGCCGGGGAGGCCCGGGGCGATCATGGGGTAGAGCAGCTCCACGTTGCGGCCGAAGAAGTACAGCACGAACATGTTGACCAGCAGGTGCGGCCAGTTGGCATGGATGAACGCGTGGGTGATGAACCGGTGGCGCTCGCCGTGACCGGCCATGCGGAACGGGTCGAACAGCAGCCACTGGAACAACCTCTGGTCCTTGAAGGCCGCTACGGAGGCCACCACGTTCAGTGCGATGAGCACCAGGGTGAGGTGATCGAACATCGCGCCCAAGATACCGGGGCGGCCCGCGCCACGCACGGCAATGGAGAATTCCTGCCCGATATTCCCTTCGGCGTACCGATCCGGCCTCCCGATGCCATACCTTCGCGCCCTTTTTCCGGCCTTCCATGACCGACATCCGAAACATCGCCATCATCGCCCACGTGGACCACGGCAAGACCACGCTGGTGGACAAGATCCTGCACCAGTGCCAGCTCTTCCGTGAGAACCAGGAAACCCAGGAGCTGCTCCTGGACAACAACGACCTGGAGCGTGAGCGCGGCATCACCATCCTCAGCAAGAACGTGAGCGTGCGCTACAAGGGCGTGAAGATCAACGTGATCGACACCCCCGGCCACAGCGACTTCGGCGGTGAGGTGGAGCGCGTGCTCAACATGGCCGATGGCGTGATCTTGCTGGTCGACGCCTTCGAGGGCCCCATGCCGCAGACCCGTTTCGTGCTCGGCAAGGCCATTGAGATGGGACTGAAGCCCGTGGTGGTGATCAACAAGGTGGACAAGCCCAACTGCACGCCCGACGAAGTGCACGAGGCCGTGTTCGACCTGATGTTCGCGCTCGACGCCAACGAGGACCAGCTCGACTTTCCCGTGGTGTACGGCAGCGGAAAGGGGGGCTGGATGGGCCCCGATCCGAAGAACCCCACGGCCGATATCAGCTACCTGCTGGACGTGATCCTGGAGAAGGTGCCCCCGCCCAGGCAGGTGGAGGGGACCCTGCAAATGCGCATCACCAGCCTTGACTACACCAGCTTCCAGGGCCGCATCGCCGTGGGGCGTGTATCGCGTGGCAGCATCAAGCCCGGTCAGCAGGTGACCCTGGTGAAGAACGACGGCACCCACGTGAAAGGCCAGGTGAAGGAACTCATGACCTTCGAGGGGCTGGGCAAGATCAAGGTGAAGGAACCCGTGGGCTGCGGCGAGATCGTGGCGATCATGGGCCTGGAGAACTTCGACATCGGCGACACCGTGGCCGACGCCGAGAACCCCGAAGGCCTGCCCAAGTTCAAGGTGGACGAGCCCACCATGAGCATGCTCTTCACCATCAACAACTCCCCCTTCTTCGGTCGGGAAGGGCAGTTCGTGACCAGCCGCCACGTGCGCGACCGGCTGTACAAGGAGATCGAGAAGAACCTGGCCATGCGCCTGCAGGAGACGGACAGCCCGGACCGCATCCTGGTGTTCGGTCGCGGGATCCTGCACCTGAGCATCCTGGTGGAGACCATGCGCCGTGAGGGGTATGAGTTCCAGCTGGGCCAGCCGCAGGTGCTGTACAAGGATATCGACGGCGTGCGCCACGAGCCCATCGAGCTGCTCACCGTGCAGGTGCCCGACCAGTTCAGCAGCCGGGTGATCGACCACGTGACGCGCCGAAAGGGAGAGATCCTCAACATCGAGCAGAAAAGCGACCGCACCGTGCTGGAGTTCAGCATCCCGGCCCGCGGCATCATCGGCCTGCGGAACCTGCTGCTCACCGCCACCGAGGGGGAGGCCATCGTGGCCCACCGCTTCAAGGGCTACGAGCCGCACAAGGGCCCCATCGCCACCCCGCGCCCCGGCTGCATCGTCAGCGCCGAGACCGGCACCGCCATCGCCTATGCGATCGACAAGCTGCAGGACCGCGGCAAGTTCTTCATCGCCCCCGGCGAGGAGGTGTACGCCGGCCAGGTGATCGGCGAAAGCCCCAAGCCCGGCGAAGAACTCGGCGTGAACGTGATCCGCGTGAAGAAGCTCACCAACATGCGCGCCAGTGGCAGCGATGACAAGGTGAGCATCGCGCCCCCGGTGAAGTTCAGCCTGGAGGAAGCGATGGAATACATCGCCGAGGACGAATACCTGGAGGTGACGCCGAAGAGCCTGCGCATCCGCAAGATCCTGCTCGATGAGAACGAGCGGAAGAAGGCGGCCAAGCG
>CAYXKE010000016.1:4488-44479 GCA_964464935.1 uncultured Chryseobacterium sp. | reverse complement strand
CGAACGTGCGCAACGTGCCGGCCACGCGCACCTGGTCGGGGATCACGTTGGTGGCACCCTCGGCGGTGACGCGCCCCAGCGAGAACACCGTGGGCTCGCCCGGTGGGGTGGCCTGCTCCACCGCTTCATGCAACGCCACGATCATGCGTGCGGCGATCAACACCGGGTCCAGCAGCGCTTGCCTTTGCGCTGCATGGCCGCCACGGCCCTTCACGGTGAAGTACAGCTCATCCGCAGCGGCCATGAAAGGGCCGGACCGGAAGGCGACCTTGCCCGCAGGCAGTTCGGGTGTCACATGCTGCCCGATGATCCCCGACGGCTTCGGGTCATTGAACACCCCTTCCTTGATGAGCAAAGCGGCACCACCCGGTTCCTTCTCTTCGCCGGGTTGAAAAACAAGCATCACCGTACCGGACCATTCCGCGCACAGCCGGTGCAGTGCAATGCCCGCACCCAACAGCATGGCGGTGTGCGCATCGTGGCCGCAGGCATGCATCACGCCGGGGTTCAGCGAGATGTACGGTTTGTCGCCCACCTCGTGGATCGGCAGCGCATCCAGATCGGCACGCAGGGCCACACAGGCATCGCTCGGCGCCTTTGTCCCCCGCACATACGCGATCGCACCGGTGCCGGGTTTGTCCGGGCTGAGTCGGCCCACATCACCGCGCACCTCGATGCCTTCGGCCTGCAACCGTTCGATCACGAACCGCACGGTGTTCGTTTCCTGATACGACAGTTCAGGATGTTGATGCAGGTGCCGCCGCCAGCGTACCATGTCAGCCTGCAACCCGGCCACTGCGTTCCGTACCTGATCGATCATTTCCCGAAGATCAGCTTCACCCCGGCCACCAGCATGAGCACACCGAACACCTTGCGCACCGTGTCCATGGGCAGGGCCAGCGACCAGCGGCTGCCGAAATACCCGCCGGCGATGAAGGCCACGGCGATCAGGCCCACCACCTTGGGATCGATCATGCCGGCGCGGTAGTAATTGCGCACGGCCATGAACACCACGGGCAGCATGAGCACGGCCAGGCTGGTGCCCTGCGCCTGATGCTGCGAATAGCCAAGCAGCCACACCATCATCGGCACCATGATCAGCCCGCCGCCCACGCCCACGAAGCCGCTGAGGATGCCGGCGCACAAGCCGGTCAGAAGGAGAAGACCGATCGTCTGAAGGTCCATGGGGTCTGTTTCAAAGCACTGGTATCGTCCACCATCCGTGTCGACCGGCCCGCCACCTCAGATGTCCAAACTGAGCGAGAAGTAGAACACCCGCGGCTGCACCACGCCATCGTCCACGCCCCATGTCCAGTCGGCGCGCACGAAGTAGCCGAGCAGGCGGGTACGCAGGCCGAATCCGTATCCGTACACCACCGGTTCGCGTTGGTTGTCCAAGGTGATGGTGAGGGGGTTCCGCCGGATGGTGAGGCGGTTGAACGAGTTCTCGTCGGAGTACGGGTCGGGGCCGGTCCAGGCCGTGCCGGCATCGGCGAAGGCGGTGACCTGCAGGTTGTGGAACAGGTCGGAGCGTAGTGGGCGGTCCACCAGGTAGCGGATGATGGGCACCCGCAGCTCGGTGTTGAACACGGCGAAGCTGCTGCCATTGCGGGCGTTGTAGGCGAAACCGCGCATCGGCACGCTCATGGTCTGGTACCAGTAGTTCTGGGCCAGGTCGATGGGCATGTCTTTGTTCACGCGGGCGAAGAGCCAGTTGTCCACGCCGCCCAGGAAGTGCACCACCTTGCGATGGCCCATGGAGGTGGCGCCGGCCAGGCGGTTCACCCAGATCAGCTCCCGGTGCACGGGCAGGGAGTGGCGCAGGTCCATGCCCAGCACCTGCATGTCGCTCTGTTCCTCGCCCGGGTGGCGGTAGTACTCGGCGAACCATTTGAGCTTCCAGCCGGTCCACAGGTTGAGGCCGCGTGGCAGCGAGCTGTCGTACACGTATTCCAGCTTGGCACCCACCATGTGGTCGTGCACGTTGGGGGCGCGCAGGCTGTTGCGGTCGATGGCCATCATCACGTACCGGTCGTTGCGGTAGATCACCGAGCCGCGTACGCTGGCCAGCTCGCTGAAGGGCCAGCTCAGCTGGTACTGCACGTTGTGCGTGTGCACCTTGAACACGTTGAACGCCGAGGTGCCCTGATAGGCCTGGCGCTGGAAGCTGATCCGCTTGTCCAGCCGCCCCTTCACGTTCTCGTAGGCGAGCATGTAGTCGTTGTTGCTCAGGCCCAGGGCCAGGCGGAAACCGCCCATCACGCGGTGGTCCTCGAACAGGTCGCGCGCGCCCATGCGGGTGAGGGCGCTGAGGCCGGGGTTGAGGAACTCGGGGCCGCTGAAGGGTTGGTAGAACTGGTTGGAGAAGCTGTTGTCCACCTGGGTCACCACTTCGTCCACCGTGAAGTTCACGTTGTAGTTGCGCTGCTCGGGGAAGGTGAAGGCCGTGTCGGTGGCGGGAGCGGCGAGCGCGGACGGAGCGCCCCGGGTGCCGGGCGTGGTGGGCGTGGTGGGCGCGCCGGGTGTGGCGGGCATGCCGGGTGGTGTGCGGTCCACGCGGGTCTCATCGCTGAAAACGTAGTCGCGCACATCGATCGCGTTGGGTTCCGAGGGGCGGGGCGATCGGGGCGGCACCTTCACCACGGGCACCAGTCGCTCATGGGCCGGGCGCGCATCGGTGGGGTCGTCGGGCGGGGCATCGGTCACCTGAGGCGGCGCGGTGGGCGTGGTCGCAGTGGGTTCCACCAGACGGCCGGCATGGAACCGGTACTTGCCGTCCTGCCGCATCAACTGGGTGTAGCGGTCGCCACGCACGTCCTGCTCCAGGATGGACCGGCGCAGGTCGGTGAGCTGCTCCTCCACGGTGAAGTAGCGGTAGTGCACCGCCGTGTCGATGTGGCTCACCACACTGTCGTACCGCACCTTGTAGCGGTTCATGGTGCCGTTGCGGTCGCTCAGGAAGGTATAGGTGCCGGGGCCATGCCGGGCGGGGTACCGCTCGTCCGCATCGGGGGTGTTGGTGAGCCGTGTGAGCACCGGGGAGCGTTGCTTCAGGTCGTAGATGAACAGGTCCTTGCGGCCCAGACCGGGGCGCGGGTCGGTGGTGGTCACCAGGGTGTCGCTCGGGCGGTCACTGCTGAAAATGATGCGCCCATCGTCCACGAAGCGCGGGTCGAGGTCGGTGTAATGATCGTTGGTGAGGCGCTCCTGGCTGTTGCCCAGCACGTGGTACAGGTAGAGGTCGGTACGGCCTTCGTACACGCCGCTCAGCACCATGCTGCGGCCATCCGGCGCGTAGTCCATGCTCAGCACCTTGTCCAGTGTGAGCAGCGGCCTCTCCGTGGTGCGGCGGTCCTCCAGGGTGTAGGTGCGCATGAAGGGTTCGCCCTTGCGTTCGATCACATAGGTGAGGGCCTGCCCGCTGGGATGCCAGGCCAGCACCGGATAACTGCGGTCGATGATGCGGTCCAGTTTCTTTTCGCCCTTGATGATCCGGCGCACCTTGCCGGTGGAATTGTCGCGCACCCACACCTTGTACTGGCCCAGCTCGTTGCTCACCCAGGCCATGTGCGTGCCCGTGGGGCTCTGCATGAAGTGGTCGTACGTGCGCCGCTTTCGGGTGCGGATGGGCAGCGGGTCCATGGCCATCTCCTGCCGCATGTGTTCCTCCTCGGCATAGCGGCTGCGGTAATACCCCAGGCACTCCTTGGTGAGCGTCTTGAGCGACACTCCCAGCACGAATAGGAAGCCGCTTTCCACGTTGCGGCTCACGCGGGTCATGTACAGGATGTTCGGGATCACGCCGGGCCCGTACACGTCGGCCACGTAGGCCCAGATGGCATGGCCCAGGTCGCGTGCGTCATCGCCCTGCACGCGGTTCACCTTGTCGTAGGCGCCGCGCATCACCGCATCGCGCACCCGGTCGTCCAGCTCGGCATCCCATGGGCGGGCATGGTAGCTGATGATGCCATCGGTGAACCAGCCGGGCAGGCTCATGAAGGTGCTGTTGCGCACCATCTCGCGCCAGTTGCCGCCGAACATCATCTGGTCAATGATCACGTGGCCGATGCCCGCGCGGATCTGCCGGTCCAGCAGCGTGAGGTCGCCTTCGTAGTACACGAAGATCTTGGTGCCCACGATGCGCGTGAGGCCCCCGATGTTGTTGTCGGCGCCCACGCCCTCCAGCCCGATGTTGCTCTGGCGGAAGTCGGTGAGCGAGTTGTACACGATGAACTGCAGCCGCTCGTCCAAGGCGAAATCGAGCGAGCGCTCCAACTCCTCCAGATGGCGCTTGGCGCTGCGGGCGGTGTAACGCGCCAGGTCACGTCCTCCCTTGTAGAAGTACACCTCCATGTTGGGGAAGCGGTACTGCTGCCAGAGGAAGTCCTTGTACTGCACCCGGTTCTTGCCGTACTGCTGCTGCGAGCCCATGTAGAACTGGCCGTGCAGCGCGGACCCGAGCAGGCAGGCGCCCACGAGGATCGCGCAACGGACGGAACGGGTCATGAGGTGTACGGCACGCAACGCGGTGGAAGTACTTTCGGCGGCGAGGCCGGCCGGTCCGTACAAATTTCGGTCATTTGGCACCATGCTCCACATCCTCCGCCACACCTTCAACCCCTTCCAGGAGAACACCTACGTGGTGCACGACGGGGGCGAGGCGGTCCTCATCGACCCGGGCTGCTGGAACAGCGCCGAGGAGCTGGAGCTGGATCGCTCGCTCGAGCGGGCGGGTGTGCGGCCCGTGCGCCTGGTGCTCACCCACGCGCATCTGGACCACGTGCTGGGCAATGCCGGTGTGGAGCGCCGTCATGGCCTGCGCCCCTGGATGCACCGCAACGACCTGCCCCTGCTGGAGGCCGCGCCCCGCCAGGGCCATGTGTACGGCATCCCCTGCGCCCCCTCGCCCCAGCCCGAGGGCTTCCTGGATGAAGGCGATGTGGTGGCACTGTCCGGCGGACAACTGGAGGTGCTCTTCGTGCCCGGCCATGCCCCAGGACACATCGTGCTGTATTGCCGCGAGCAGGGCTTCGTCATCGGCGGTGATGTGCTCTTCCGCGAGAGCATCGGCCGCACGGACCTGCCTGGCGGCGACACCGACACCCTGCTGCACCACATCCGCACCAAGCTCTTCACCCTGCCCGACGACACCGTGGTGTACCCCGGCCACGGCCCGGAGACCACCATCGGGCATGAGAAACGGGCCAATCCGTTCCTCCGCGGGTAGCGGGCGATCCCACCACCGGGCGACCATCCTCAGGGGTGGTACGAATCCGGCTTGTACTGCTTGGACTTCTCGTACGCGTTGTGCCGGATCGGCGGGGGGCAGTCGAACCCTTTGCGTGCCCGCAGCCACAGGAAGCGCACGCTCAGGATCAGCGGCCGGTGGTCGGTGCTGAACCAGTGCAGCGCGCCGAACCGACCCTCGTCCTCGGGCATCACGCTGAAAATGGGCGTTTCGATGGCCGGGATGATCAGCAGGTGACCGGTGACCTTGAAGCCGTAGCCCACCTTGAAGTGGAGTTGCGCCCAGGGCGCCTCCGGGAAGCGGTGGTCGTTCAGCAGGCTGTCGGCGGTGTGCGTGTAGTCGTTGCCCAGGCGGAAGTCGGCGTTGGCCCCCAGGGTGAGCTGCACGAACTGGTAGTTGCGCGTGGGAATGAACTTGTTGGCATTGAAGTGCGCCGTGATCATCTGTTCGCGGAAGCGGCCCTCGTGCTCCAGCAGGGTGATGCTGTCGGCCAGGGCATGGCTGCCGCTCACGAACTCGCGCCCGCTCAGGCCCTTGTACGCCACGCCCAGATCGAGGTAGTCCACGATCAGGGGATCGCGTGTGTACCAGCTGAGGCCGGCTTCCAGGTAGGGCCCGAAGCGCCCGGCGGGATCATAGGTGGCCGTGTAGCTGGTGTCACCGCTGCGGAAGACCTCCTGCTCCTCGTTCTGGAAGCGCGAAAGGGTGTAAGTGATGCCGGGCGCCACGTAGTAACCGATGCGGCGGGCCTGTCCATCGAGCGGGATGATGTCGGGCCGTTTGCGCTGCATCAGCCCTTGGGCCGACGCGCCGACCACGACACCGATCAGGACCACAGTGGCGAACAGGCGGAACATGGGTTCGAAGGTGGAGCGCGACACAACGACTTAACGTGTGCCGACGCGGCAAAGTGTCAACCGCGCGGTGTGGGCACTACGCCCTCCCGAAAACGCGCCCCCAGACCGGGCTGAGCAGGTAGAGCGCCAGGATCAGCGGCACGGCCATGATCCCGTACAGCAGCACCAGCACCAGGCCCATGCCCATCAGCAGGAAGATCACCTCGTTGCCCTTCCACCTGGAGTGCTTGAACTTCAGGGAGGGCAGGGGCAGTTCGCTGAGCATCAGGGCCGCCATGAGCACGGCGAGGGCCAGCAGGGAGTAGGGGCTGTGCAGCAGGGCGTCGGCGGCATCCGTCAGGTACAGGTGGCCGGGGCCGGGGATCACACCGGTGCCGGTGCCCCCCAGCACCAGCGCTGCCCAGCCCATGCCGTTGGCCGGTGTGGGCAGGCCGAGAAAACCGCTGGTCTGGCGCGTGTCAAGGTTGAACTTGGCCAGGCGCCAGCAGGAGCCGATCACCAGCACGATGGCCGCGGCGATCACCGGCCCGACGAGGTCCGTGCGCATCACCCCCGCCGCGCACAGCGCACTGGCCGGTGCCATGCCGAAGGTGACCATGTCCGCCAGGCTGTCCAGTTGAGCACCCAGCGGGGTGCCACCGCCCAAGGCCCGGGCCGCGAGGCCATCGAACACATCGAAGAGGGCACCGAGGAAGATGAGCCCACAGGCCCATGTCAGTTCTCCTTGCATCGCCATCAACACCGATCCCGCGCCGCAGCATAGGTTCGCGGTGGTGAGCAGGTCGGGAAGTCGCGGTGGACGTGTCACGGAGGCGAAGTTGGCTAATTTTCGGCGCAATGATCGGGGCCACTTTCAGTTATAGCTGCGTCATTGATAAGCGATGAGCATGACCCGGACGCAAGGATGGCGCAGCACGGTGCTGGCGGTGATCATGGGCGCGGCCACGATCGACGTGGCGGCCCAAGGCGGCACTGACGCCCCCAAGTACAGCAACGAGTTCCTCGCCATCGGCGTGGGTGCACGTGCCCTGGGCATGGGCGGTGCCTTTGTGGGTGTGGTGAACGACGTGACCAGCGGCTACTGGAACCCGGCCGGCATCCTTGGCGTGAAGGGCGACCTGCAGGTGGGGGCCATGCACAGTGAGTACTTCGCCGGCATCGCCAAATACGACTACATCGGTGTGGCACGCCCCATCGACTCGCTCAGCACCATCGGCTTCAGCTTCATCCGCTTCGGGATCGACAACATCCCGAACACCATCGACCTGATCGACCCCAGCGGCAACGTGGACTACGACCGCATCACCTCGTTCAGCGCGGTGGACCATGCCTTCCTGATCACCTATGCGCGGCGGCTCTCCGTGCCGGGCCTGCGCCTGGGTGGCAACGCCAAGGTGATCTATCGCCGGGTGGGCCAGTTCGGTCAGGCCTGGGGCTTCGGGTTGGACGGCGGCCTGCAGTATGACCGCGACCGCTGGCGTTTCGCCGCCGTGGCCCGCGATGTGACCAGCACCTTCAACGCGTGGAGCTACACCCTCGATGCCCGCACCATCGAAGTGTTCCAGCAGACGAACAACGAGATCCCGGTGAACAGCGTGGAGCTCACCCTGCCCCGCCTGGTGCTGGGTGCCGCCCGCGAGTTCAAGCTGGGCCGCAAGTTCGACCTGATCACATCGATCGACCTGGAGAACACCTTCGACGGCCGCCGCAACACCGTGCTGGCCACCGATGCCTGGAGCGCCGATCCCCGCTTGGGCCTGGAGGTGGCGTTCGCCAATGTGGTGATGGTGCGCGCCGGCCTGAGCCACATGCAGTACGTCACCGATGTGTTCGACCGCCGGTCGCTCACCGTGCAGCCGAACCTGGGGCTGGGTCTCCGCATCAAGAGCGTGATGCTCGATTATGCCCTGACCGACATCGGTGATGGCAACGTGGCCTTGTACAGCAACGTCTTCTCCCTGCGCTTCGACCTGTACAAGAAAACCCTCTCATGAGCCGTGCACCGTGGGTGGTCCTCGGACTTCTGCAATTGTCCGTCGGGATCGGGCAACCCCACGGTAATGAGTGGATCGACCACGACCGGCGCTACTGGCGCTTCAACGTGCATGCCGATGGGGTCCAACGATTGGACTCCGCCACCCTCGCCCAGTACGGCGTTCCCGTGCACGAATTGGACGTGCGCCATCTGATGCTGTTCGCGCGCGAGCAGCAGGTCCCCATCTACATCCATGGGGGCGAGGACGGCGTGCTCAACAGCGGTGATTTCATCGAGTTCCGCGCCCAGCGCAACGATGGCTGGATGGACACCCGGTTGTTCGCGGACCCCGCGCACCGGATGAATCCGTTCCACAGCATGTTCAACGACACGATCCGCTATTACCTCACCTGGGACATGGATGCACCCAAGAAGCGGATCGTGCCGTACGTGGACACCACATTCTCCACCCTGCCGCAGCGGGCCTGGTGCTGGGGGCATGCGCGCCACACCCTCAACGGCCAGTACCGCCAAGGCTTGGTGGACGGCAACCTCTCCTCCAGCGGCATGTACACGGAAGGGGAGGGCTACACCCACACCGCCGTCTTCCCGCAGAACGGCACCGCCCAAACCGTGAACATCCCCACGCCGCACGTCTACACGGGCGCCGACGCCCCCATGGGCCGCGTGAACACCGTGTTCGCCAGCGTGAACCATCCGGCCTATGGCATGACGAACTACGTGGACCACCACGCGCAGGTGGCATACGGTCCCGCGCCGGGCACACTGGTGGTGGACACGATCTACCGCGGTCGCCGGGTGGTGCGGGTGGCGTTCCCGGTGGAACCCTCGGCCTTCGGTGCCAACCTGCCGCTGCATTTCAAGTCCGTGCTCGATCTGTACGGCCCGGGGCAGGTGGGCCTGCTCAACCCCAACTACACCGATGAACAGGTGTACAGCAACTCGTTCGTGAAGTACCCGCGGGTGCTGAGCATGAGCAACAACACCCAGTTCACCGCCGAGGTGCCGTACGATGCCGCGGGCCGGGCACGCCTCTTCTTCTCCGGGGTGAACGTGCAGCCCATCGTGTACGTGTACGCCGGCGATACCGTGCGCCGCGTGTTGCCCATGCAGGTGCCCGGCGGATGGCGCGCGATCGTGCCGCTCGATCCCAGCGGGCTCGATACGGAGATCTATGTGGTCCGCTCGTCCGATGTGACCATCACCCCCACGCCCCTCACCCCGGTCAACGGAACGGGGTACTTCACCGATTTCGGTGCGTTGAACGTGGACTCCGCGCTGCTCATCGTGGCACACTCCACCCTGATGGGCGAGGCCCTGCTCTACGCCCAGTACCGTGAGCAGCATCCGCGGAACCGCTACCACACCGTGGTGGCCGATGTGGACGAGCTCTACGATCAGTACGGCGGTGGCGTGCCCAAGCACGGCCATGCCATCCGCGGGTTCTGTCGCCACGTGCTGGATGCGTGGGACACCGATCCGCAGGGCCTGTTCCTGATCGGAAAGAGCGTGCAGGCGCACCATATCAACGCGGGCAGCCAGGGCTACCGGCCCAACTTCAACAACGCTTATGAGCGCTGCCTGGTGCCCAGCTACGGCATGCCCGTGAGCGATGTGTGCATCACCATGGGCCTGAAGGGCGATCCGCGCTCCATCGACATTCCCGTGGGGCGTCTGAGCGCCTCCACACCGCAACAGGTGGCCGCATACCGGCAGAAGGTGGCCGCGCAGGAAGGCCAGGCGCCGGCGGCCTGGATGAAGAACATCCTGCACTTCCGCGGCGGCGGCACGCCCGCGGAGCAGGCCGAGCTGGGCTTCTACCTGAGCGGCTACGAGCAGGTGGCGATCGACAGCCTCTTCGGCGGACGGGTGTCCACCTTCCGAAAGACCACCTCGGACGTGCTGGAGATGGCCGCGGCCGATTCCGTGCGCCAATTGATCGAGTCCGGAGTGACCCTGCTGACGTTCGTGGCCCACGGGTTCAGCAATGGCTTTGAGATCACCATCGATGATCCCTCGAACTACCAGTGGAACGGGCGCCACCCCATGGTGATCGCCAACTCGTGCTACACCGGCAACATCCACATGAACGAGGGGATCAGCAACGCCGAGGACTGGGTGATGATGCCCGAGCGCGGTCCCATCGCCTTCCTCGCCTCGTCCGACCTGGGCCGCGTGGTGTACATGGCACCCTACACCCACTACTTCTACCAGAGCTTCGCCGCGGTCAACTACGGCGGCAGCATCGGCCGGCACATGCGCCACGCCGCCTTGAACCAGCTGGCCCTGGCGCCCGACGATCTGGGCCGCCTGAACAATGTGCACACCTTCACCTTGGAGGGCGACCCCACACTGGTGCTCAACTCCTGGCCACTGCCCGACTACAGCATCGCGTTGCCGGACATCCTCTTCGATCCGCCGGTGATCACCGCCGAGGTGGACAGCTTCCAAGTGAAGGCCGTGGTGCGCAACCTGGGCAAGGCCATCCATGGGCCGGTGAACGTCACCATGGGCCGCAGCACGCCGGGCCTGCCGCTCAGCGATCCGCAGATCGTGACGCTCAACGATGTGTTCTTCGCCGACACGGCGGTGTTCACCTTCCCCACCCTGGCCCAGAGCGGCGGTCAGGGCCCCAACTTCTTCCCGGTCCGCGTGGACCTGGACCCGGACGAGGTGCCCGAGATGGTGGACACGCTGAACAACATGGTGACGGCGAGCACCATCATCACCTCGGGCGACCTGCTGCCGATATGGCCCTACGACTTCAGCATCACGCCCGATCCCGCACCCGTGCTCAAGGCCAGCACCGGCGATCCCCTGGCCCCACCCCGCGCCTACGTGTTCCAGATCGACACCACGGACCTGTTCAACAGCCCCGTGCGTGAGACGGCCACCATCACGGCCCCCGGTGGTGTGGTGGAATGGCAGCCCGGCGCCATCTACACACTGAACAACCTGGCCGACAGCACCGTGTTCTTCTGGCGTTGCAGCACCGACAGCACGGCCGAGCAGGGCTATGCATGGTACGAGCGTTCGTTCCAGTACATCCCCAACAAGCATGGCTGGGGACAGGCCCACTTCTTCCAATTCAAGAACGACCACTTCCAAGGGGTGACGTACGACCGGGAAGCCCGGGAGTTCGGCTTTCAGAGCGGCTCGCGGAGCATCCAGACCTACGTGCTGGGCAATGCCACCGGCAACGCAGGCGGCGCCACTCGCTGGTACCTCGACATGGAGCTGCAGGACTACGGGACCGGTTGCGGCGCTGCGCCGGCATGGCACGTGGCGGTCCTCGATCCCGCATTGAACACCTGGTACACCTACCACAACGGCCAGAACCCCGATCACCAGTTCGGCAACATCAACAACGGCAGCACCTGTCGCGACCGGCCCGAGGCCTTCTTCAGCTTCCGGCCCACCTTCCCGGCCGAGATGGCGGGCATGGCCGACATGCTCACCAACGGCATCCCCGACGGCCACCACGTGCTGGTGTACACCTGGCGCTTCATGGACCGCCACAACACCGCCCTCAACGGCCCGGCGGTGCTCTCGGCGCTGACCGATCTGGGCGTGCCCGACATCATGAACATGCCCGACAGCGTGCCGTACATCTTCTATGTGCGCAAGGGCCAGCCCGGCACCTTCCAGCAGGTGATCGGCGACAGCATCAGCGCCTATATCCAGATGAACGTGGAGCTGCCCGGCTACCACGATCGCGGCCGCATCACCACCATGCCCGCCGGCCCCGCGGCGGCATGGCATGCCCTGTACTGGAACGCCTGGCCGAACGGTCCGCAGGACAGTACCAGCATCGAATTGATCGGCATCACCAGCGGCGGCGCGGAGTTCTCGCTCGGCACCTGGACCGCCCACATGGACTCCGTGCCCGACCTCTCGACGATCGTGCCCGCAGGCCTCTACCCGCGGCTGCGCATCCGCGGCCACTTCCGCGACACAGCCCCGGAAGGACCCGACCCCGCCCAGATGGAACGCTGGCAGCTGATCAGCTCGCCGCTGCCCGAGTGCGCCATCCACCCCGCGCTGGTCTACCACAACGGCCTTGACGGGCTGCAGGAGGCGCAGGAGGCCACCTTCGCCGTGGCCGTGCAGAACATCAGCGCGTTCGACATGGACAGCCTGTTGATGGCCGCCTGGGTGGTGGACGCCAACAACGTGCGCCACGGCATCCACTACAAGGTCAATGCGCCATTGCCCGCCGGCGCGGTCCTGGTGGACACCATCCGCTTCTCCACGCTGGGCTTCTCCGGGATCAACGCCTTGGTGGTGGAGGCCAACCCGGTCGACAGCACCACGGGCACATACCACCAGAACGAGATGTACCACTTCAACAACCTCCTGCAGGTGCGGTTCGAAGTGGAGCGCGACCGGTACAACCCCATCCTGGATGTCACCTTCGATGGCATCCACATCATGGATGGCGACATCGTTTCGGCACGGCCCGAGGTCCTCATCACCCTGGACGATGAGAACCCCTACCTGCTCCTCGACTCGCCCGCGGATACCGCGAACTTCCGGGTGTACCTCAGCGGCCCCGACATGCCGCAGCAGCGCGTGTACTTCCGCAATGGGGATGGCAGCGAGAACCTGCAGTTCGTGCCGGCCTCCGGGGTGGACAATGTGTGCCGCATCCACTATCGCCCCGTGCTCGAGCGCGACGGCCGCTACACGCTCACCGTGCAGGCCCACGACCTCAGCATGAACGCGAGCGGCGATCAGGACTACCGCGTGAGCTTCGAGGTGATCAACCGGCCTACGATCACCGAGGTGCTCAACTACCCGAACCCGTTCACCACCAACACCCGGTTCATCTTCACCATCACCGGGTCGGAGCCGCCCACCTACATGAAGGTGCAGATCATGACCGTGGCCGGCCGGGTGGTGCGCGAGATCACCATGCATGAGCTGGGCCCGCTGCGCGTGGGACGGAACATCACCGAGTTCGCTTGGGACGGCACCGACCAGTTCGGCGACCGCCTGGCGCGCGGTGTGTACATCTACCGCGTGATCGCCCAGCTGCATGGGCAGGACATGGAGTACCGCACCACCAGCGCGTCGCCTTACTTCCACAAGGGTTTCGGCAAGATGTACCTGCTGCGCTGACGGCCCGGCCTATTTTCGTGGCCATGCGTTCGCCCCGCACCCGTGCCTCGGGCCTGGCCCTGCTCAGTGGTGGGCTCTGGTGCTTGGCGTGGCCGGCCGTGGGCGGGCTTACCCCGCTGGCCTTCATCGCATGGGTGCCGCTGCTGGCCGCCGAACGAACGCTGGACCGCACGGCCGACGGCCGCCGGCCCCGTTTCATGCTCCGCGTGCTGCTGGCCACTTTCGTGTGGAACCTGGGATGCACCTGGTGGTTCGTCATGGTGAACGAGCCGTGGTCCACCCGCGCGGTCACCGTGGGGGCGCCCGTGGTGCTCAACACGTTGTTCATGCTGGCGCCCTGGTGGGTGCGCCGGTGGGTGCGTGCCCGCATGGGCGTTCGCTGGGCCGATGCCACCCTGGTGGTGGCGTGGCTGGCCTTCGAGCGCCTGCATCACGGCTGGGACCTGCAGTGGCCCTGGCTCTCCATGGGCAATGTGTTCGCCGTGCGGCCCGCGTGGGTGCAGTGGTACGATCACACCGGCATGCTGGGCGGCACCTTGTGGCTGTGGCTGGTGAACCTCTTGGTCCTCCGTGCACTGCGGCCCGCGCCCACACCGGTCGTGCGGCTGCGCGCCTGGGCACTTCCCCTGGCGGTGATCACCCTGCCACTGGTGATCTCGTTCTGGCGTTTCCACCACCATGTGGAGCAAGGTGAGCCGGTGGATGTGGTGGTGGTGCAGCCCAACGTGGATCCCTACTCCGAGAAGTACTACGTCGCGCCAATGGCCCAGTTGGAGCACATGCTCGGCCTGGCGGAAGGGGTGATGACGCCCGATGTGCGTTTGGTGCTGCTGCCCGAGACCGCGCTGCAGGAGTCGAGCACCGTGGACCCGCACACCACGCCGCCGAGGTACCAAGGGTTGTGGGAGAACGATCTCGATGGTTCGGCCAGTGTCCGGCGCATCCGGCGCTTTCAAGCGGAGTGGCCGCGAACCGCTTTCCTTGCCGGGATGTCCGCTTACCATCTGCTCGACCCTCAGGCACCGGTACCGCCCGAGGCCCGTGCGTTGGGGGGCAGCGACCGGTACTACACCGCCTCCAACGCGGCGATGTTCCTTGGCACACAGGGGCGGGCGGAGGCCTACCGCAAATCGAAGCTCGTGGCGGGCGTTGAGCTGCTGCCCTTCGCCAGCGTACTGGGGAACCTGCAGGCACTCTCGGTGGACCTGGGAGGCACCACCGGGTCACTGGCGGGGCAGGCGGAACGCACGGTGTTCCAGGACGCCATGGCGGGGCTGCGGGTGGCCCCGGTCATCTGCTATGAATCCGTCTTCGGCGAGCATGTGGCCGCCCACGTGCGCAATGGTGCCCAGCTGATCGCCGTGCTGACCAACGATGGCTGGTGGGACGATTCCCCGGGCTACCGCCAGCACCTCACGTTCTCCAGCCTGCGCGCCATCGAGACGCGCCGGGCGGTGGCCCGCAGTGCCAATACGGGCATCTCCTGCGCGGTGGACCAGCGCGGGGTGGTGCACGATGCCACGGACTGGTGGGTGCCGACCGCACGCCGCGTCACCGTGCACTGCAACACGGTGATCACACCGTTCGTGCGGTACGGCGACCTCATCGGTCGCGTGGCCGTGGTACTGGTGTTGGCCGTCGGCGCGCTGGCCCTGCTGCCCAAGCGATGGCGTGCCTGCTGGAGCTGAAAGCCCCGGGATCAGAAGAGCGGAACGCGCCTTGCCATGGGGCCTTGCGGGCCGTCAAAGCGCACCACGTAGATCCCCTCGGCGATCCCCCCCTTGGGAATGCGCACCGTGGTCAGGCCATCGGCCAAGGATACCCGGCCCACCTCGCGGACCACCTTGCCGCTGGCATCGAGCAGCCGCACCACGTGATCTTGGGCGAAGTCGGCGCTCACGACCACATTCAGGTCGTAACCATCGTCCCAGGCGTTCACGATGTAGGTGCCACCGGTGGCATCGCAGCCGGCCACCCGCATGGGGCTGCGGGCCTCCGATCCGTCGGCTTCCACGGTGCGGATGCGGTACATCGCCATGGGCGCGGGGTGGTGGTCGATGAAGCTGTAGGATTGCAGCGTGCTGCTGTGGCCCGCAGCCGTCACTTGGCCGATGGCCTCATGCACGTTGCCATCCACGCTGCGCTCCACGATGAAGTGGGACACATTCTCCTCGGAGGCCGTGCGCCACTCCACCACCACCTGCTGGCCTTGGCAACGGGCATCGAACTCCACCAGCGTCATGGGCAGCGGGGTGCTCAGGTCGGAAAGGGTCCAGGAGCGGAACATGTTCGCGGGGTCCACGTTCACGTTGTTCACCGTGCCGGAGGACCATGCACCGATGCCCGGCGCCAGATCGCCCCATAGCCCGGCGGGTGCGTTGAAGCGCTGGGCGCCCAGCGGCGAGGTGTCATCGATGCCCCCGTTGGCCGCGTTACCGGGATGGATGTCGTCCGCCGGGATATACGTGAACGTCATGGTCACGGAAGGCGGGGTGGTGTACGCCCAGGGCGCCACACCGTGGTCCACGATCCAGAAGCGGTCCACCACGTGGGCCGACTGGTCGGGCGTGGGCAGCTGGGTGGTCTCCACACCGGTGAACCAGTTGTTCATGTGCGTCACGTCGCTGGGGCGGTACGCGTAGTTGTCCCACGTGGCGCCACTCACATGGTGGTTGTAGGTGGAGAAGACCATCGAGCGGTCGGCCGCGCCGGCACCCGCGGTGTTGATCTGGCAGGTGAAGGGGATGCGGCCGGCATCACTGGAGTAGGGGATCACGTATTCGCCCGTGTTGTTGCCGGTCTGCCAGCGGATGCGGTTGAACTCGCCCTCGGAGCGGATGCGCCCACCGGTGTTCACGTTGGGAAGCGTCGTGATGGCGTTCGGGTTGCCGTTCTGCACCACCAACCATGCGCCGTTGTCAATGCGCAACCACACGTCGTTGTTCAGCACCAGCCGCGCCTGGGCCGACAGGTCGTGCACACCGGCGAGCAGGAGTGCCAGCAGGCCCGCGCGTGCGGCTCGGGCTGCGATAGGCGGCAGGGCGTTGGGGTGGGCCATGACAGGATGCTTTTCCGGGATTCGGTCGGTAGGTAGACGTACGGACCCGCTTCGGGGTTGTGCGGTAGGGGTGGTGAAGATAAACCGATCTTCGTGCCCGGATCCTCCCGCAGGCGGCTCTTTTCTTTCGTCCCTCCGCCATGGCCGAACAACCGTTCCTGACCCACCTCCTCGGCACTGCCCAGGACCCTGACTGGCAGGCGCTTCGGCCATATCCGGACTTCCTTTTTCGATCCGTGGGCGACCAGGACCGTGCGTTGCTCTTCGTGGGGTGCGCCGACCAGGCCGAATGGCCCCGGGTGAGCCCCGACGGCCGGGTGGCCGACTGGTGGTATGGTTTCGTGAGCTATGACCTCAAGGACCGGCTCGAACGCCTCCACAGCCGCCACGCCGATCCCATGGGCCACCCCACATCCCGCTGGCACATGCCGCGCTGGGTGGTGGAATGGCGCGCCGGCACCATGTGGCTGCACGTGCGTTCACAAGACCTGGAGGAGGCCCACCGGTGCTGCGACCGGCTCTTCGCCCGCCCCTCCGAACACCCGCTGAGCGCGCTCACCTTTCGACCCGGCACCCCGCGGGAACGCTATCTGCATCAAGCCGGCCGGCTGCTGGACCACATCCAGCGCGGTGACATCTACGAGATCAACTACTGCATCCAGCGCACGGCCCACGCCCCAGCGCTCGATCCCTACGCGGTCTTCGCGCGCATGTGGGCCCTGCGTCCGCGCTTTGCCGCATTCCATCGCTGGAACGACCGTTTCGCCATGAGCGCCAGTCCCGAGCGTTTCCTCGCCTTCACGGGCGACCTGGTGATGGGGCAGCCCATGAAAGGCACCCGGCCCCGCGATCCCGACCCCCACCGGGACCGTGCCCTGGCCGGGGAGCTCGCCAATGACCCCAAGGAGCGCAGCGAGAACATCATGGCCCTCGATGTCATGCGCAACGACCTCTCCCGCGTCGCCGCACCGGCCACCGTGCAGGTGGAGGCCCTGTGCGCGGTGGAGTCCCACCCCCAGGTGCATCAGATGATCAGCACGGTCACCGCACGGCTCGCGCCGCACCGTTCGCCCATCGATGCGATACTGGCCGCCTTTCCCATGGCCAGCATGACCGGTGCGCCCAAGGTGCGGGCCATGCAGCTGATCGATGCCATGGAGGACCAGGCCCGCGGCCTCTACAGCGGAACCCTGGGCTTCTTCGCCCCGGACGGCACGGGCGACCTCAACGTGGTGATCCGCACCCTGCTGTACCACGCGGGCACCGGTTTGGTGTCCCTCAGCACGGGTAGCGCCCTCACCGCGCTGGCCGATCCCGCACAGGAGTGGGAGGAGTGCGAGGTGAAGGCGCGGTCGGTGATGGCATTGGTGGCCCCATGATCCAACAGGTGCGCCATACCCTGCGCCAGCACATGCCCCACCTGGGCCGTGGCCCCATCTGGGTGGCCGTGAGCGGCGGCGTGGACAGCATGGTGCTCTGGCATGTGCTGCGCGAGTTGGGGGTGCAATGCCGTGTGGTGCATGTGGACCATGGCTTGCGGGGCCCGGAAAGCGATGCCGACCGGGAGTTGGTGGTGGCACATGGCCGCGCGTGGGGTGATGAGGTGCACGTACATCGCGTGGATGTGCGGGGCGCGGAGCGGGCGGGTCGGTCGGTGCAGATGGCCGCGCGTGCCGCCCGGTATGAGGTGTTCCATGCCTGCGTTCAGCAGGGGCCGGGCACCCTGGCGATGGCCCACCATGCCGATGATGCCGTGGAGACATTCCTGATGCATCTGCTGCGGGGCATGGGCCTTCAGGGCTGGGCGGGGATCCCCCCGGTGGCCGGACCGTTCGTGCGGCCCCTGATGGGGGTGCGGCGCGCCGAGGTCGAGGCCTACGCCCGCACGCACGCCATCCCGTTCCGGAACGATGCCAGCAATGCCGATCCGCACTACCTGCGCAACCGGGTGCGGCACGAATTGATCCCGATGCTGGAGGCGCTGCGCCCCGGTGCCGGTGATGTGCTGGTGCGCAACGTGGGGTGGGGGAGGGAACTGGCCGCACTGGCCGGTCAGGCCATCGCCCCGGACCAGATCGCTTTCGCGCCCGATGCCGAGGGCGTATCCCGCCTGCCCATCGAGCGCATCACCGCCTCCGCCGCACCGCGGTTGCTGCTGCATGCCTTGTTGGGGCCGAAGGGTTTTCATCCCGACATGCTCGACCGCTTGGGGCAGGCACTGGCGGAGCGGCGTACCGGAGCGGTCTTCCTGCATGGCCCATGGCGCGCCGTGGTGGATCGCGATGCTTTGGTCCTCGGACCCATCCCCGGCGAGGCCCGCTCGTGGACCATTGCCGCGCCCGACGATGTGCCCGCCGATGCGCCGATCCGCATCACCCCGTGCGATGCCGCTCTGCCCCCCACGGATCCGCACATCGCGTGCCTGGACCCCGCGCAGGTGGTCTTCCCATTGGTGCTGCGCCCCTGGCGGCCCGGCGACCGCATGCGACCGGCGGGCATGAGCGGCCACAAGCTGGTCAGTGACATCCTCACGGATGCACGGGTGCCCGCCCACCGCCGCCCGCACACCATGGTGCTGGAGTCCGACCACCGCATCATCTGGGTCTGTGGCGTGCGGCTGGCCGAGGGGGTGAAGGCCCGCGTGGACTGTGGTCGCCACTTGCGCCTGGAGTGGCGCGTGCAACCATCCGGGTAGGGTCGGGCGTATATTCATGCCGTTCGATCCATCGTCATGGCCCCAGAGATCACCATCATTCCCAAGGAGCGCATCCCCATGCTGCGTTTCCCCCGGCAAGCCATCGCACTGCCCGATGAGCAACGCCGCGACCTCACGGCCATGCTGCATCAGGCTACGCGCCTGGGCAATGGCGAGCATGGCAAATGCCGGATCGTCTTCGAGGACGATGAAGGGCGCAAGGCCGTGGAGACCACCGTTTGGACCTTCGACCAGGACAACATCGTGCTGAAGTACGGCATGTCCATCCCCCTGGGTCGGGTGGTCAGCATCACCATCCCGTAAGCCTTGGGATAACAAGGATCAACAACGTGGGTCCTGCCGGGCCCTCGTGCGGGGCGTATTTTCGCCGCTGCCATGTGTGTGTTGGCTTTGCTCGCTTCAGCGGTGCTGTTCACCCAGCCCGGGTCGCCCGCCCAATGGGCCTTCGGTGCCACCGTGCATCCCGATGGCTCCACCTGGGTGGAACTGAGGGCCACCGTGGATGAGGGTTGGCACATCTACGCCACCCAACTGCCATCGGACCTGGGGCCCCTGCCCACTGAGGTGCGCTTCAGCCTTGCCGAAGCCTGCGCGCTCGAAGGCCCGCTCATGGAGCCCGAACCCGTGGAGGAGTACGACCCCAACTTCGGGGTGCAGGTGCGCCACCACTCCGGGCAGGTGGCCTTCCGCCAACAGGTGCGCGTGCGCGGTGCGGGCGCCATCGTGCGCGGCGAGGTCGAGTACATGGCCTGCAACGACAAGACCTGCCTTCCACCGGTGGTGGTGCCGTTCCAAGTCGAACTGCCCGCCCCCGCCCCGGCGAAATGATCATGCGGAAACTGCTGCTTCTGGCCGCCCTGGCCTTCCCCTTCCTGCTGCCTGCCCAAGTGCCCGGTCCCACCGATGTGCCTGAGCCGGTGAAGTGGTCCATCGTCACGCACAACCGCGGCGACGGTCTCTGGGACCTGGAGTTCAAGGCCACCATCGATGATGGCTGGGCGGTGTATTCCCAGAACAACTATGGCGACATGGGGCCCTGGCCCACCTCCATCGCCGTCGACTCCGTGGCCGGCGTGACGCTGGTGGGCGAGAGCACCGAGAGCGGCGAAAAGGTGATCGAGGGCCATGACGAGCTGTTCGACATGGAGGTGAAGAAGTTCAAGGGCTGGGCCGCCTTCACCCAGCGGGTGCGGATCACCGGCGAGGTGCCCCCCATCACCGGCTTCTTCGAGTACATGACCTGCAATGACGAGATGTGCCTGCCCCCCACCACGGTGTACTTCATCACCGCCCCGGGCAGCGCCCATTTCGAGCTGGGGTCAATGCCCTTCGCGGCCGATGACCAACGCTTCGCCGGCCTGACCGTGCGCACCGATGCCACCGAACTGCGCCTGCCCAACGTGGACCTCGCCAACCCCGTGGTGCGCGACACAGGCGCCCGCGTGGAGGACCGCAACTCCCTGCTCTGGATCTTCCTGCTCGGCTTCATCGGCGGTCTGGTGGCGCTGCTCACCCCCTGCGTGTTCCCCATGATCCCCCTCACGGTGAGCTTCTTCACCAAGAGCAGCACCGACCGCGCCTCGGGCATCCGCAACGCCATCACCTACGGCGGCTTCATCCTGCTCATCTATCTGCTCTTCAGCCTGCCCTTCCACCTGCTGGGCAGCGTCAACCCCGAGATCTTCAACGAGATCAGCACCAACCCCTGGCTCAACATCGGGTTCTTCGTCATCTTCATCGTCTTCGCCATCTCCTTCTTCGGCTACTTCGAGATCACCCTGCCCAGCAGCTGGGTGAACAAGATGGACAGCAACGCCACCCGTTTCGGCGGGCTCGTGGGCACCTTCTTCATGGCCCTCACCCTCGCGCTGGTGTCCTTCAGCTGCACCGGCCCCATCCTGGGATCCCTGCTGGCCGGCGCGCTCACCGCCGATGGCGGGGCCTGGCAGCTCACCGCCGGCATGGGCGGCTTCGGCCTCGCGCTCGCCCTGCCCTTCGGCCTGTTCGCCCTGTTCCCCGGATGGCTCAACAGCCTGCCCCGCAGCGGTAGCTGGCTCAACAGCGTCAAGGTCGTGCTCGGTTTCGTGGAGGTGGCCCTCGCATTCAAGTTCCTCAGCATGGCCGACCTGGTGATGAAGTGGGGCCTGGTGCCCTACGAGCTTTTCCTCGCCATCTGGGTGCTGTGCGGCCTGGGCATCGTGCTCTACCTCCTGGGCCGGATCAAGTTCCCGCACGATAGCCCCGTGCTGAAGTACTCGCCCACGCGCCTCTTCTTCATCGCCCTCTTCGGCGGCCTCACCGTCTACATGGCATACGGCTTCCGCTACGACGACAAGTCGAAGACCTTCGCACCGGTGGCGCTGCTCAGCGGCATCTCCCCATCGCCCGGCTACAGCTGGATCTTCGCCACCGAGTGCCCGGCCGGCCTCACCTGTCACCACGACCTGGAGAGCGGCATGGAAGAGTCACGCCGCACAGGCAAACCCATGCTCATCGACTTCACCGGCTACGGCTGCGCCAACTGCCGCAAGATGGAGGACCACGTGTGGCCCGTGGCGGACATCAACCGCCTCATCGATCAGGAGTACGTGCTCGTATCGCTGTACGTCGATGACAAGTCGGCGCTGCCCAAGGACCAGCAGTTCATCCACGAGACGGCCAACGGCACCCGGAAGCCCATCATCACCGTGGGGAACAAGTGGGCCACCCTGCAGACCGAGACCTTCCGCAGCGCCACCCAACCGCTCTACGTACTGCTCAGCCCGGACGGGGTGCTCCTTACCGATCCCGTGGGCTACACACCCGATGTGGCCGCCTACAAGGCCTTCCTGGAGCGCGGTCTGGAGGGCATGCGGCAGCTCAGGCGGTCGGCCGCGCACTAAGGCGCATCCCTTTCCCCGGCACCGGCCCGCGCACGGGTCGGGCCATCCGCTGTAGCCGGCCGGTCGCCGCCGGCGGTCGCGGCGCTGTGGGGGCATCGCCCCGGGGGGGACGATGCCTCCGCGCTGCACGCGTCCGCAGGGCCGCCCCGCGGCCGGGCTGCCGCTCCTGTCCCTTGCGCGTAAGACCACCGTTCCACACCCGGGGCCTGGTGCGCCACCGGAACGCGTGGGTGGGCACGCGGCCATCACCCCATGAACACCAGGAGGGCACGGTGTCGCGCACCAAGCCCACCCGGTCATTCGGTCGGCCCAGGGTCAGGGCAGCTGCTGCATCAGCGATCCCGTGGGCACGGACGCCCCGATGTTCTGCAGCAACACCTCACGGTCGTTGCCGGTGCCCGTGTACTTCACCTGGCCGTTCATGTTGGTGTCGCCCGGCAGATAGCCGCTCACCACCTGCGTGGGTACAGTGCCGCCCACCTCGGTCAGGATCGGTTCGCGGTCGTTGCCCGAACCGGTGTAGCGGACCATGCCGTCGCCGTTCACGTTGCCCGCCCACAGCAGCATCACCCCGCCTTGCGCGCGACGGGCGTTCACGCCATGGGTGGGCGTGCCGGGCGAGGTCAGGTCCACGGTCGTCAGTCCACTGTTGAACGTCACGGGCGAGGCGGTCATCGCGCCCAGGTGGTTGCGGTGGCGCACGGCAACGAAGTATTGCGTGCCCGGCAGCACCAGCTTCAACGGGCCACCCGTCGCGGGGTCCACCACATCCCCATCGCGCTGTACGATCGCGTGCTGGGCGTGTACCACTTGGGCCGGGTTGCCGGCCGCGCGGTATTCGATCCGCACCCAGTCCACCGGGGCGTTCGGGCCGCTGGCGTCCATCACCGCCTGCGCGGCCGTCTCACCACCACCACCCACCACGGGGTGGCCCAGGGCGGTGTAGGGCTCGGTGGTCGGCAGCACGTTGGCGGTGCGCAGGCCGTTGCTCATCAACCCGGTGCCCGCGTCATACGGGCCCTGCAGCATCACCTTCACCTGTACGTCACGCACGGTGGCCGTCACCCCCACGTTGTCCATGTAGAACGAGTTGCCGTACCCGTTCACGGATATGAAGCGCACCTGGATGACCTGGCCGTCAAAGGCGCTCAGGTCAATGGTGTTGTGGGCCCACTGGTTGCAGTTGCTCGGCGCCCAATGGTTGGCCGCTGGCGATGCGGTGGCCAGTTCATTGCCACCCTTGTCGAACACCTGGGTCCACGAGGCGCCGCAGTCGCCGCTCACCTCGATCCGCAGGGTGTCCGAGTAGCCCGTCTGGTTGTAGCGCACATAGGCGTGGTCGAAGGTGAGCTGGCTGTTCGTGGCACCGGTCAGGTCGATGCCCGCGGTGGTGAGCATGTCCAGCTGACCGAAGGCCGGGTACTGGAAGTGGTTCACGTACCACACGTTGCTGGCGGAGCAGTTGGGGCCCACCGCGAGTTCCGTCGCCTGCCAGGTGATCCCGTTGTCGGGGTTGGAGAGCTGCCAGCCCGGGGGCGCGGCCAGCCCGGCGTTCACGCCTTCCATGAACGGCACCGAGCTGGGCAGCTGCTTGAGGATGCTCACCGTCATCGCGTCGTCGGCCGGTTCGCTGTCCCCGCTCAGATCGGTCCATACCTCCAGCTCGTGCGCACCCGTGGGGATCGCCACCGGCGTGCTGAAGGTGAACAGCGCCTGTTGCCCGCTGCCCAAGGTGCCGGGGTAGACCTCGCTCACGATGGTGCCGCCGTTCAGGCGGTACCGTACCGGGAAGCCGCTCTGGGCTTGGATGCCGCTGTTGATGATCCGCACCTTCACGTCATGGGTGCTGGCGCATGCGGCGAGGTATTCCGTGGGGCTCACCACCTCGGCGATACCGATGTTGCTGTTGACCGGCAACGTGAACGACTCGGTCTGGTCCCAGCGGCTGTTGGAGCTGCCCTGGTCGGCGAAGAAACCGAGGCCGCGACGGGCGAAGGCGGCCCAAAGCGCCGCGCTGTTGGCTCCACCATAAAGCGCTTGGTCGGCGGCGAGGATGGCGTCACGGCCGTCCACGAAGCCGGGGTTGCAGGGCGTGAGCTTCAGGCCGTGCGTCACCAGGTGCAGGGCGATGTTGTTGCCGCCGGTGCCGTTGTAGATGTCGGGATCGAAACCGTGGATGCCGATCAGCTCCCACGTCATCTCCCACAGGATGGTGCACCATACGAACCCGATGCCGTGGGGCTGTGCGATCGCGCCGCTGTTGGTGCTGGCGTAGGTGTAGTTGTTCACCGCGAAGTTGGTGCTGTACGGCGCGGGCCGGATGCCCACCCCGTCGATGGGGGCGCCCACCAGATAGGTGCCAATGCCGCGCGGGTCGGTGCCCTGGTCACCGGGCTTCATGGTGAGCATCAGGGCGAAGTAGTCGCTCCAGCCTTCGCCCATCTGCTCGGCGTTCCACAGGCAGTCCACGTTGCTGGGCCCGCCCACCAGGCGGTTGCTGATGCCGTGGCCGTACTCGTGCACGATCACCCCGTTGTCCAGGTCGCTGTCCCGGTTCGGGGTGGTGTATGTCCAGCGGAACATCTGCATCCGCGGGCTTTGCCCGTCGGGCGGGGTGGCGAAATTGGCGTTGTCGGTGCCGCTGCCGTCCAGCGCATCGGCATACACCGGGTCACCGCCCGCGCCGCCGTGGCCATAGTTGTTCTGCTGGAAGTTGCCGCTGGGCTCGTCGAACCCGTACTGGTACATCACATCATGGATGATGTTGTTCCAGTAGAAGAGGTTGGTGATGGAGGCGTCGAGGTAGTTCGACGGGGACTGGCCCAGGTTGATGGGGAAGTCGAAGTCGAGCGTGGCGCCGCCGTCGGGAGCGTAGCCGGTTCCGTTGTTGCCGTTCTGGTCCTCCTGGGCGTGCACGTTGTTGCCCCGGGTGATGGTGTATTCCGCGCCGTTCGCGCCGTTGGTGTCGTGCCAGCCATAGGGTGAGGCGTTGGGCGCGGCCGTCCACGGGGCCACCTGCACCGTGCGGGCACCGTGGTTCGGGCTTTCCACGGGCATGGCGTATACGCGGTACGAGTTCGGTCCGGCCACGGGGGGCAACTCCTCGTCCAGGTCCATGTCCGCCGGGCGGCCATGCGTGTGCGCTGCCCCATGGGTGCCCTCGCCATGGTCCATCTGGCAGCTTACCACCCAGTCGTTCCGCTCCAGCTCCTTGCCGGTGTGGGCGTCCACCCGCACGTTCCACCAGTGGGGGCCGCTGTGGTCATAGTAGTTCACGTTGTAGACCAGTGCGGCGCTGTCCGGCAGGGGCAGCACCATGAGTTGCACAGTGGGCGAGTGACCTTGGAAGGCACCGCCATCATAGGTCCATTTGTGGTGCTCGGCATCGTGCGCGGTGCTGCGGGGCGTGCCACTGATCCCGGCCCGTTGCAGTACGGTGCGCAAGGCGGCCTCCGGCGTCAGGGTGGGCTGCGTGTTCCGGATCTTTTGGTGGTACGTCGGCAGGATGCGATGGGTGAGGTGCTTCACCCGACCGTCCGGGCCTTGGTGCACGGCGATCTCGGTATTGTAGATGTCGATCCCATGGAACTGCTGGCGGTACCAGCTGTGCGTCATGCCCGACCGGGCCGTGGTGTACCGATCGGCCAACCGGAGCTCGCCCACGGCTTCCCAAGGAACACCGCGGTCGGCCAGGGCCTGGCGGACAAGGTCCAATTCGGGTGCACGGAGTTGGGCGCTCATCTGTAAGGTGACGAAGAGCGCCAGGGAGAGGGAACCGGTACGGAACATATGGGCAGGTCGGAGTTGGGTCCGCAATCTACCGCAGCCCCAGATCCTGCGCAATCCGCCTGTTATTCAGGCTAAAAAGCGGTGGCCAGGCTCACGATGTGGTGCGGGTCCACATGCCAGGTCCGCACCCGGTAGGCCGGCGCGGCAAGCGCGATGAAAGCGGGGTGGATGATGGTACAGGTGTTCTCGGCCTGGTCCACCCGCAGCACATGCAGATCGTCCATGATGCCCACACCGCTCGCCTTCAGCACGGCCTCCTTGCGGGTCCACAATTCCAGGAAGCGTCGCTTGGGGTCTTCACCGGCTGCGATGTGCGCCGTTTCCTCCGGTGTGAAATAGTGGGCGCTCACCGCCTCATGGTCCACCCGGCGCGCCATGGTCTCCACGTCCACACCGATCTCGCCGGCATCGGATACGGCCATCACCACCGCATCCTTGGTGTCGCTCAGATTGAAGGGCAGATCATGGCCTTCCACCACCGGCTTGCCATGGGGGCCCCGGCGGAAACGAAGGGCCTCAGGAGGCACACCCAGGCGCTGTCCCAGCATTTCACGCATCCAGCCGTGGGCGCTGATGAAGCGTTCGCGGTCCAGATCGAACCGAAAGCGATCCATACGGGCTTTCTCCTCCGCATCGAGCCAGCGGATGAAGTCATCGAGCCGCTCGCGCAGGTCGCTCAGGAGGGCGAAGCGGAGATGCACCCCGTCCTGTGCCCATGCCCGTCCCCGGTCGGTCGGGTCGGGCAGGGGCCCCGCGCAGTGCACGGTGAGCGAACGGCCGTTCAGTGTTGGGTTCATCCCGCCTCCACGGCGTAGCGTCGGGTGGCCTCCGCGATCCCAATGGCCATGTGACGGGCCAGCACGGGGGCGTTCGGATCCTTGATCATGTCGAAGTGATCACCCGGCGATACGGCCACGCGAAGTTGGGGCACCAAGTCCTTCCATCCCATGTGTTCCGGCCCCGGCGACCGTTCGGCCTTGATCAGCAGCATCGGTCCGTCGTATGGCTGGATAGCATACCGCTGGGTGGCGCGGTCGTACGTGTCGATGATGTGGAAGTGGCGCAGTTTCGGCGGCAGGGGCTTCCCCCGGCGGCGGTAGAAGCGTATGGCGCGGCGCAGGGCGGCCTTCTTCAATGGCTCGTACCATGGGCGTTCCTGGGCCATCACCGTGTTGAACAACCCTGGTGCATAGGTGTCGAGCAAGGCCAGGAAGGGCACCTGTTCGCCGGCACGCGCCAGCTGCTGGGCCATTTCATAGGCCACCAACCCCCCGAAGCTGAACCCGCACAGCAGGTAGGGCCCGTTGGGGCGCACCTGGCGCAGCTCGGAGATGAAGTGGGCGGCAATGTCCTCCACGGTGGTGTAGCGCATCGGCAGGCCGTCCTCGCCCTGGTGGAAGAAGCCGTGGAAGGGCTGGTCCTTGCCGAGGTCGCGCGAGAGGTAGTAGTTGGCCTCGTCGCCGTGCACACAGAAGAGCGGGAGCTTGGTGCCCTCCTTCTGGATGGCGGCCAGAAAGCGGGGGCCGTCGGTGCGCTCCAGCGCCCGGATGTTCTCGGCGAACTGGGCCACGGTGGGCGCCTGGAACAGCGCGTTCAACGGGAGCTTGCGACCCATCTGCTGCTCCACCTGGGCCAGCACCTGGATGCCGATCAGCGAGTGGCCGCCCAGGTCGAAGAAGTTGTCGTGCACGCCAAGGTCGTCCACGCCCAAGGCCTTGCTCCAGATGGCGGCCACGGTACGCTCGGTCTCGTTCCGCGGGGCCACATGCTCGGTCTGCAGCTTGTTGGTGCGCATCTGCGGGGCGGGCAGCGCGTGCTTGTCCACCTTGCCGTTCGGGTTGAGCGGCAGCGCTTTCATCGCCGTGAAGAAGGTGGGCACCATGTAGCCGGGCAGGCGGTCGGAGAGGTGGGCGCGGAGGCGCTCCACGAAGGCATCGCGCTGTGCGATGTCCGCTTCGGGGTCGAACCCGTCGGGCACCACATAGGCGGCCAGCTGCTGCTCGCCTGGGCCGTCGCGGCGGGCCACCACCACGTTGTCGCGCACACCGGGGAAGCCGGCGATCATGCTTTCGATCTCGCCCAGCTCCACGCGGAAGCCGCGCACCTTCACCTGGCCGTCGCCGCGACCGATGAACTCCAGGGTGCCGTCGGGCAGCCAGCGCACGATGTCGCCGGTGCGGTACAGCCGGGCCCCGGGTTCATGGCTGAACGGATCCGGCACGAAGCGCTCGGCCGTGAGGTCGTCACGCTTCCAGTAGCCGAGTGCCACGCCCGCACCGCCGGTGTACAGTTCACCCTTGCGGCCGGTGGGCACCGGGCGCATCTGCTCGTCCAGCACATGCACGGTGGTGTTGTGCAGCGGCCGACCGATGGGGATCCCGCCCTTGGCGGGGATGGTGTCGATGCGGTGGCACGTGGTGAACGTGGTGTTCTCCGTGGGGCCGTAGCCATTGATCAGCACGCCGGGCCCCAGCATCTGCAGGGCCTTCTTCACGTGGGGTACGCTCAGCACGTCGCCGCCGGCCAGGATGTGCTTCAGCCCGCGCAGGCGCTCCAGGTGCTCGTCCACCATGAGATTGAAAAGGCCCGCGGTGAACCACACGGTGGTCACGCCATGGCGCCGGATGGTCTGCGTGATCTCCACCAGCGTGGGCTTCTGCTGCGGCTGCAGCACCAGCTTGGCGCCGTTGAGCAGCGCGCCCCAGATCTCGAGGGTGCTCGCATCGAACGACACGTTGGCGAGCTGCAGAAAGACCAGGTCCGGACCGAAGGGGAGGAAGTTCTGTTCACGCACCAGCCGCACGATGGCGCGGTGGGGCACCACCACTCCCTTGGGCGTACCGGTGCTGCCGCTGGTGTACATGATGTAGGCCGGCGACTCCCCGCTGAGCGTGGGCATCGGGGCCCGGTTGGCGCGCTGCGGCACTTCGTCCACCAGCACCAGGCGCGCTTCATGGGGCGGCAGCGCCTGGGTGAGGTGACGCTGGGTCAGCAGCACACGCACGCCCGTGTCGGCGAACATGAAGCGCAGGCGCTCGGCCGGGTAGGCGGGGTCCAGGGGCACAAAGCAGCCGCCGGCGCGCAGGGTGGCGAGCATGGCGGTGATCATGCCGAAGCCGCGGTCCATGCACAGGCCCACGGGCTCCCCGGGCTGCACGCCCAGCTCCACCAGGTGGGCGCTCAGGGTGTGCACACGCTCCCGCAGTTGGCCATAGGTGAGGCGGGCATCGTCCATCTCCAGGGCGATGGCATCCGGACGGGCGTGGGCCACCTCGTCGAAGAGCTGGGGGATGGGTACGTGGACCGGCGCATTGCTGCGCACGCCGCTGCGTTCGGCATGGGGCAGGGCGGGCGCGGTGGCCGGGGCATCGTCCACCAGGTCGGCGATCGGGGCCTCGGGGTGTTGGGTGATGCGCCCGATCAGCGTGGCCAGCTCGGCCATCCAGCCGCGCACGGTGCTCTCGTCGAAGAGGTCCGTGTTGTAGCTCCACTCCAGCACCAGGCGCTCGTCGCTGCCCGTGGCGTTGAGGAAGAGCTCGAAGTTCTCGAAGGCGCGGGGGTTGCTGATGAAGCGATGCCGCAGCCCCTCGAAGGCCACGCCATCGTCCATGTTCATGTCGATGTTGAACACCACCGGACACAGCGGGATGCGGCCCGGCTCACGCGGGATGTTCAGCTTGCGCACCAGCGTGCCGAAGGTGTACTTCTGGTTGTCGAAGGCGTCGAGCACGGCGGTACGGCGGCCCTTGAGGTGGTCGATGAAGGGCTGCTCATCATCGATGCGGCTGCGCAGGGCCAGCAGGTTCACGCAGTGCCCCACCAAGTCCTTCATGCCCATGTCGCTCTGTCCGGCGGCGGGCAGGCCCACCACCAGGTCGCTCTGGCCGGTGAGCTTGTACAGCAGCACCTCGAATGCGGTGAGCAACGTGGTCACGAAACTGGCGCCGCTGCGGGTGGCGGTGGCACGCAGGTCGCGCACCAGTCCAGGGTCCAGTTCCAGGTCCAGACGGTGCCCGTTGTAGGTCTTCAGCTTGGGGCGCGGACGATCGGTGGGGAGGTCCACCACCGGTGCACCATCCTTGAACAGGTCCAGCCAATAGCGCTCCACGCGTTCATGCTCAGGGCTCTTGGCCAGGTCGATCTGGGCGATGGCGTAGTCACTGAAGCGGAATACCTCCGGCAGATCGGGGGGAGTGCCCCGCTTGAGCGCCGTGTAGAACCGGCTCACGTCGGCCATGATGATGCCCAGGCTCCAGCCGTCCACGATCACGTGGTGGCCGCTGAGGCGCAGCAGGTGATGATCGTTCGACAGCCGCACGAGATACACCCGGAACAAAGGGCCGCACAACAGGTCGAACGCCGTGTGCATGTCGCGGTGGGCGAGGGCGTCCAGCTCGCGTTGGCGTGCGGTCTCGTTCAGCCCGCTCAAGTCCACAAAAGTGAAGGGCAGGTCCATGCGCTCCAACACGATCACGCGCATGCCGTTGGCGCTGATGGTGCTGCGCAGCCCCTCGTGCCGTTCCACGAGCTGATGGATGGTGCGCTCCATCGCTGCTGGATCCAGCTCCCCGTGCAGGTCGAGCGATACCGATTCGATGTAGGCGCAGCTGGCCTCGGCGCTCATCTGCGACGCCACCCACACTTCGCGCTGGGCTTCGGTGGTGGGCGCGGTGCAGGCGATGGGCGGACCCGCGAAGGGGTCGAAGTCCACAGGGTGGAAGGTGGGTTCGGTGATGAATTTCTCCATACGGGTCAGATGGCTTCTTCGGTGCTGAGCATCAGGTATTTTCCGGCGCGATCGGGGTCGGGGACGAACCAGGCGGCATCACCGTCCGGGGTGCGGCCCAAGCGGGCGCCGGGCACCGGTGGGGCCTCGGCCAGTTCGATCCGTTCGTGGGGCGCCCGGGTCTGCCCCAGCACACTGTTCACCACGGGGATGGGATAGGTGCGCTCCGGCATGAAGCCGCTCTCGCGCAGCTCCTTGCAGGTCTTCTCCACCGCGTTGATGATGAACTCGATGTCGGCCGCCGTGTGCGCCGTGGTGATGAAATGCGGGAAGTCCAGCACGTGCACCCCGTGGTAGCGCATCAGCATGAAGAAGAGCTCGGTGTAGTTGACGCTCTCGTCGTACTTCGTCTTGAAGGCGCTGCCGAAGTTCACCCAGCGGTAGGGCAGCTGGTACTTGTCGAACAGCCCGTTCACCCGCTCCACCATGTCCTCGGTGACGGTGTTCAGGCGCTCCTGCAGGGCGGGACCCTGCTCCTTCATGTACAGCAGGGCGGCCTTCATGGCGGCCAGGGTGAGCGGGTGGCGCACGAAGGTGCCGGCGAAGTAGGTCACCCCGGCGGGCGGCACGCTGTCGTCGCCGTACTGCCAGTGCCCGCCGTCAAGGGCGTCCATCCATTCGCTCTTGCCGATCATGGCGCCCACGGGCATGCCCCCGCCGATCACCTTGCCATAGGTGCCGATGTCGGCCTGGATGCCGAAGAGCGCCTGCGTTCCGTTCGGGTGCGTGCGGAAACCGGTGATCACCTCGTCGAAGATCAAGGCGGTGCCGTGCTCCTTGGTGATGCGGCGTACCTCGCGCAGGAAGTCCACCGGTCGGAATTCCATGCGGCGGCTCTGCACGGGCTCCACCAGCACGGCGGCAGCCTCGTGGCAGCGCTGCTTGATGATCTCCAGGCTCTCGGGCGTGCCGTAGTCGAGCACCAACATGTTCTGCACGGCCTCGGGCATGATGCCGGGCGCGCCGGGATAGCTCTTTTTGCTCTTGCTGCCGCGGATGATCACCTCGTCGTTGATGCCGTGGTAGCTGCCGCTGAAGCAGATGATGAGGCTGCGGCCGGTCACCGTGCGGGCCATGCGCATGGCGCCGAGCACCGCTTCGGACCCGGTGTTGCACACGGCGGCGCGCTCAGCACCGGTGAGCTCGCACAGCAGCTTCGACACCTCGGCCGCCAACGGATGCATGGGCCCGATCTCGATGCCCGTGTCCAGCTGCTTGTGGCAGGCTTCCTTGATGAAGTCGGGCATGTAGCCGAACATCGAACTGCCGAAGCCGCTCAGGATGTCCACGTACTCGTTCCCGTCGATGTCCCACAGGTGGCAGCCCTGGCTGCGGTCCACCACCACCTGGTAGATCAGCTCCTTGGTCTGCGGCTTGAAACCGGTGACCACGCGCGGGTCGGCCATCGGCTTGCGGTGCTCCTGCGTGAAGGCCTTGCTCTTCGCGGTCTTCGCGGTGTAGCGCTTCACGAAGTCGTCGAACCACGCGCGCTGGTGCGGCGTCATGTCGTCCACCTTCTCCTTCACGATCCGGGCCTGGGCGCCGAAGGCTTTTTTCAGCTCGGGGGCGTCCTCCAGCGCGTTCACGGCAGGCGCAGCGGTGGCCGCCGGACGACCATTGGCGGCCGCAACTGAAGCGCCGCCACTGCTCCAATGCGGCAGGATGTGGTCGGCGAGCTTGTCCAGGTTGGGCAGTTCCTCGTTCAGCTGGCGGAAGGAGATCTTCACGCCGAACTTCTTCGAGAGCGAAGTGGCCACCTGCGTGAGGAAGAGCGAGTCGAGGCCCATCTCCAGGAAGGTGTCCTCGTTGCCCGCCTCGGCCAGTTCAAGGCCGGAGCTCTCCTCCAGCAGCTGCTTGATCTGCGCGATCAGTGCGTCCTTGGGCGTTAGGTTGGCGTCCACTGCCTCGGTGGACACAGTGGACACGGTAGCGCTACCGTGTCCACTGTGTCCACCCGAAACGGCTTGCAGCGCCACCGGTTCCACCCAGTGCCGTATCCTTTCAAAGGCATAGGTGGGCAAGCTGATCCGCCTGCGTTCCTCCCGCTCGTAGAACTTGTTCCAGTCGATGAGCACGCCGCACTGCCACAGGCCCCCCACGGCCTTCAGCAGTTGGGTGAGCTCGTTGCCGTTGCCCGCATGGTCGCCCAGCGAAGGCACGGCCACTTGTTTCTTGGGATCGCTGCTTTGCTGCCGGGCCAAGGTGGTGGCGGTGGTGCGCGGGCCCACCTCCAGCATCACGCGGTCGGCGTCCTCCCAGGCGAACTTCACCGCTTGCGCGAAACGCACGGTGGCGCGCAGGTGATCGCTCCAGTAGGTGGGCGAGGTGGCCTCATCGTCCTTCAGCCATTCGGCGGTCACCGTGCTGATGATGGGGATGCGCGGTGCGCTGAGCGTCACGCCCTCCACCACCTTGCGGTAGGGCGCCACGATCGGGTCCATCATCGGGCTGTGGAAAGCGTGGCTGGTCACCAGCAATTTGCAGGTGATGCCGTCCTTTTCCAGCTCGGCCTGGAGTTGGGCGATCGCCTCGTGCGGACCGCTGGCCACGCACAACTGCGGACCGTTGTTGGCGGCGATGCTGCATCCTTCGGGCAGGCGCTTCACCACGTCCGCTTCCGCTGCACGCACGCTGAGCATGCTGCCACCGGGCAGGTCCTGCATCATGCGACCGCGGTGGGCCACGAGCTTCACGGCGTCCTCCAGGGAGAACACACCGGCCAGGCAGGCCGCGGCGAACTCGCCGATGCTGTGGCCCATCATCGCGTCGGGCGTGATGCCCCAGTGCATCCACAGCTTCGCGAGGCTGTAGTGCATGGTGAACAGCGAGGCCTGCGTGTGGATGGTCTGCTTCAGCTGGTCGGCGGCCCGCTCTTCTTCACCCGCCTTCGGGAAGATGATGGCCTTGAGGTCCGTGTTGAACTCCTTGCTGAACAGCTCGCAGCAGCGGTCGAAGTGCTCCTTGAACACGGGCTCGCTGTCGTAGAGGTCGCGGCCCATGTTCACGTACTGCGAACCCTGGCCGGGGAACATGAACACCACACCGGGGGCGGCCTCATGCAGTTCGCGCGTGCCGATCAGGTTGCTGTCCTTGTTGGCGATCGCCTCGATCACCTCGGCGTGGCTGCCCCCCACGATCAGGCGGCGGTGCTTGAAGTGGCGACGACCCACCTGCAGGGTGTAGGCGGCGTCGGCGAGCGAGGCCTTCGGATGGGTTTCGAGCCAGGCGCGGAGGTTGTCCGTCATGGCGTCGAGGCTGGTGCGGCTCTTCGCGCTGAGCAGCAGCAGTTGCCTGCTGCGCGAAGGGCTGGTGGCCACGGGCACCGGCGGCTCGGCGAGGATCACGTGCGCGTTGGTGCCACCCACGCCGAAGCTGCTCACACCGGCGAAGCGCGGACGACCGGGCACACGCGGCCAGGCCTCCTTCTCCGTCAGCACGCGGAAGGGCGAGTTCGCGAAGTCGATCGCCGGGTTCGGGGTCTCGAAGCCCACGTTCGGCGGGATCACCTCCTCCTTCAACGCCAGCGCGGTCTTGATCACCCCCGCGGCACCCGCGGCGGGCGTGAGGTGGCCGATGTTGCTCTTGATGGAGCCGAGGGCGCAGTGGTGGCCGTTCTGCTTGCCGCCGAAGGCCAGGGTGAGGGCCTCCACTTCGATCGGGTCGCCGAGCGGGGTGGCGGTGCCGTGGGCCTCCACATAGGTCACCTGGTCGGGCGTGATGCCGGCGTCGGCCTGGGCCATGGCGATCACCTCGGCCTGGCCGCGCACGCTGGGCGCGGTGAAGCTGGCCTTGTCGCTGCCGTCGTTGTTCAGGGCGGCGCCCTTGATCACGGCGTAGATGTGGTCGTTGTCGCGCACGGCGTCATCGAGGCGCTTCAGCACCAGGATGCCCACGCCATCGCTGAAGCTCGTGCCCTTGCCGTTGGCGTCGAAGGCGCGCGTGCTGCCATCGGGGCTGTACATGCCGCCCTCGTTGTAGAGGATGCCGCTCTTGAAGGGCACTGTGAGGGCGATTCCGCCGGCCAGCGCCATGTCGCATTCGCCATCGCGCAGGGCCTTGAACGCCTGGGCGATCGCCACGAGCGAGGTGCTGCATGCGGTGTGGATGCTCAGCGCCGGACCACGCAGGTCGAACTCGAAGGCCAGCCGCGTGGCGATGTAGTCCTTCTCGTTGGCCGTCATCACCGCGAAGTCGCCGACCTGCTCGATCAGCTCGGGGTGGCCGATGACGTTGCGCGTGAAGTAGGTGTTGTTGCCCATGCCGGCGTACACGCCGATCAGGCCAGCGAACTGTGCGGGGTCGTAGGCGGCGTCCTCCAAGGCGGCCCAGGCCGTTTCGAGGAACACACGCTGCTGCGGGTCCATCAGCGCGGCCACCTTGGGGTTCACGCCGAAGAAGGCATGGTCGAACTTGTCGGCGTCGTCGATCACACCGCGCGCCTTCACATAGTCGGGGTCGTTGCGCAACTCGGCCGGGATGCTCGGGTCGAGTTCGTCGGCCGTCCACCTGCTGATGCTGTTCTTCTTGGCCAGCAGGTTGTTCCAGAGCTCCTCGACGTTGGCGGCGCCGGGGAAGCGGCCGCTCATGCCGATGATGGCGACATCGCCGCGACGGGAGCCACCTGCGGCCGCCTTGCGCGCCTGGGCCAATTCGGCCGGCGACACGGCATGCGCATCACCTTCCAGGAAGGCCGCGCAGGCCCGGATCGTGGGGTGCTGGTACAGCTTCACGATGGGCAGCTTCAGGCCGTGGCCTTCGAGCTGCGCCACGCATTGGATGCTCAGCAGCGAGTTGCCGCCCAGGTCGAAGAAGTTGTCGTCGATGCCCACGCGGTCGATCGCCAGCAGGTCGGCCCACACGTTGGCGAGGGTCTTCTGCACGGCGGTCTGCGGCGCGGCGTAGGCCACGTCCAGTTCGGGGCGTTTCACGTCGGGCGCCGGCAGCGCCTTGCGGTCGATCTTGCCGCTGGGCGTGCGCGGCAGCTCCTTCACGGCCACGAAGGCGGAAGGCTGCATGTAGTCGGGCAGGAGGGAGGCGAGGTGCTTCCGCAGCTCGTTGGTGCTCAGCGCGCTCTTCGCCACGTAGTAGCCGATCAGGCGCTTCAGCCCCGGACGGTCCTCGCGCACGGCGGCCACGGCCTGCTCCACCGCGGGGTGCTGCTCCATGGCCACCTCCACCTCGCCGAGCTCGATGCGGTAGCCGCGCACCTTCACCTGCCCATCGATGCGGCCCTTGTAATCGATCTCGCCGTTGGGCAGTTCGGCAGCGCGGTCGCCGGTCTTGTACATGCGACCACCGGGGATGAACGGATCCGCGAGGAATCGTTCGGCGGTGAGGTCGTCGCGACCGATATAACCGGTGGCCACGCAGGCACCACCGAGGTACAGTTCGCCCTCCTCGCCCTGTGGCACCGGCTTCATCTGCTCATCGAGCACGTAGAGCTTCACGTTGTCGATGGCCTTGCCGATGTTGGGCAGCGCGGGCCAGGTGCTGGGATCGCCCTTCAGCTCGAGTTCGCTCACCACATGGCCTTCGGTGGGGCCGTACTGGTTGCAGAAACGGCAGCCGGGCAGCTGCTTGAAGAGGTGGGCGATCGCCGGGGTGATCTTCAGTTGTTCGCCGCTGGTGAAGACCTCCTTCAGGGAGGACGGCACCTCGCCGGTGCGCTCCACGGCCTCGGCCAGGTATTGCAGGGCCACGAACGGCACGATGATGCGGTCGATCCGCGCCTCGATGATCTTCCGCAGGAGCTGCGTGCTGTTCAGGCGGTCCTCGTCGGTGATCAGCACCAATGTGCCGCCTTGGGCGAACGTGGTGAAGATCTCCTGGAAGCTCACGTCGAAGCTGATGGGGGCGAACTGCAGGGTGCGGTCGCCGGCCTTCAGCACCGAGGTGCGCAGTTGCCACTGGATCAGGTTGAGCAGCGGCGCGTGGTGCATGGCCACGCCCTTGGGCCGGCCGGTGCTGCCGCTGGTGAAGAGCACATAAAGCAGGTCCTCGGGCTTCGCCGGGCAGGGCCCCTCGAACAGCGGGCCGTTCCCCAGGTCGATGTCGTCGATGAGCAGCACCTGGGCCGCAGTGCCTTGGAACAGGTGCTGATGGGCCTTGCTGGTGATCACCACCGGCGGCTGGGCGTCCTCCAGCATGCCCGCGATCCGGTCGGTGGGGTAGGTGGGGTCGATGGGCACGTAGGCGGCGCCGGCCTGCACAATGCCGAGCACCGACACGATCAGCTCGGGCGAGCGGTCGAGGCAGAGGCCGATGGTCCGGCCGGGGGCGGCACCATGGCGGGCCACCTGGGCGGCAAGGCGGCTGGCGCGGAGGAAGAGCTCAGCGTAGGACAGGCAGCCGCTGTCGGCCACCACCGCTGGCCCATCGGAGCTATGGTGGGGTGTGGTGCGGAGTAGCGAGGCGAGGTTCTGGGGCGTCTGGTCCTTCATGCGTACTGTCACTGGGTGGCCATAGCAGCAGAGCACCGTGCGGCCATGCCCACGGTACCCTTGGATGTTCCACCGGCGCTTTCAACGGGTCCGGCCTGCGGAAGTTTCCCTTGGTCGATCTTTCCACGAAGGTCGCGCCTCCGGGGCGGCGTAAGTGCAGCCGGGGGCGGGATCTTATCGACATCATTTTAACCTTCGTCGGCAGATGTCGGCCTTTCGTCCGGTCGGCAGGCGTTCAGTTCGGTGGGCTGGGCGGGGATCTGGGCCGGAAAGTTTCCCGGGGAACTTGCCTTTGGGGCCGATCCCCCTAATTTCGGGCCCCTTTGCATGTTCCCCCCGGGCCGAACCCTGCTGATCTCCCTGATCCTCTGGCTCTTTGTGGCCGAGGCTGCCGTGGGCCAAACGGTGGGCCACGACCGCAGCGTACGCATGTGGGTCGAGGTGCAGAGCACGCCCCCGCGCATCACGCTCAAGTGGAGATCGCACTCGAACACCACGGGTTTCACCATTTGGCGCATGCTCAAGGGCGGTACGGCGTGGGGCTCGCCCATTGCCAGCCTGGGGGGCACGGCCACCGAATACGTGGACAACAACGTGCAGGTGGGCGTGAGCTACGAATACAAGATCGTGCGCACCACCCAGAACCTGGGCAACGGCTACGGTTATGTGAACGCCGGCATCGAGGTGCCCATGGTGGAGCATCGCGGTACCGTGGTGCTGGTGGTGGATAACACCTTCACCACATCATTGGCGGCCGGCATCGCGCAGTTGGAGAGCGACCTGGAGGGCGACGGCTGGAAGGTGGTACGGCATGATGTGGCGCGCAACGCACCGGTCACCTCGGTGAAGGCCTTGATCCAGGCCACCTACAACGCGGATCCCCAGAATGTGAAGGCGGTGTTGCTGCTGGGCCATGTGCCGGTCCCCTACAGCGGCAACCTCGCGCCCGATGGCCACGGGGAGCACTATGGCGCCTGGCCGGCCGACGTTTACTACGGGGAGATGAACAGCTCGTGGACCGACGTGTCCGTGAACAGTACCGGCGGTGCCTGGCCCATGAACCACAATGTGCCGGGCGACGGCAAGTTCGACCAGACGGTGATCCCCTCCGCAGTGGAGTTGGCCGTGGGCCGTGTCGACATGTACGATCTGCCGGCGCTGGGACAGCCCGAGCTCACGCTCATGTCCAACTACCTCACCAAGCTGAGCAACTGGAAGCACCGCGTGTTCACCGTACAGACCCGCGGTCTGGTGGACGACAACTTCACCGGATACGGCGATGCGTTCTCGCAGAACGCGTGGCGCGGGTTTGGTCCGCTGGTGCACCCGGACAACGTGCAGTCCGAGGACTATTTCACCACCTTGAGCAACCAGAGCCGCCTGTGGAGCTATGCCTGTGGTGGCGGATGGTTCACCGGGGCCAATGGGGTGGGCGATACGCCGGACTTCCTCACCCACCAGGTGCAAACGGTCTTCACCATCCTGTTCGGCAGCTACTTCGGCGACTGGAACAACAGCAACAACTTCATGCGTGCCCCCCTGGCCTCGGGCACCACGCTGACCAACTTCTGGGCGGGCTACCCCAACTGGTACGTGCAGCACATGGGGCTGGGCGAGACCATCGGTTACGGGGTGCGCATCACGCAGAACAATACAGGCCTCTACGAGCCCACCAACTGGCAGAACAACCGGGTGCACATCGCGCTCATGGGCGATCCCACGCTGCGCATGCACATCGTGGCACCGCCCGGTCCGCTCAACATCACCAGCTCGAACCCGGAGCAGGTCGTGCTCGCGTGGGGGGCCGCTGGCGAGCCGGTGATCGGCTACCACGTGTACCGCTACAACATCACCACCGGGAACTGGGAGCGCCGCACCCCGCAACCGGTCACCGGAACCACTTTCACGGACAACGTCGCGGGCCTGAGTGGCACGGTGCGCTACATGGTGCGTGCCCTGAAACTGGAGGTGGGCTACAGCGGGAGCTATTTCAACCTCAGCCAAGGCCGATTCGGGCAGGTCGATATCCCCAATACCACAGTGGACTGCTTGGGCGTGCCCGGCGGGAATGCACTGCCCGGAACCCCCTGCAACGATGGCGACCCGACAACGGGGAACGACACCTGGACCGCGGACTGCCAATGCGTGGGGCAGCAGATCGATTGCCTGGGCATCATCGGGGGAGGCTCCCTGCCTGGTTCGCCCTGCAACGATGGCGACCCGAACACCGGCAACGATACCTGGACCGCCGATTGCCTGTGCATGGGCCAGCCCCTTGATTGCCAAGGCGTGCCCGGGGGCAGCGCCCTGCCCGGAACCCCCTGCAACGATGGCGATCCGACCACGGGGAACGACTCGTGGACCACGGATTGCCAATGCGTGGGGCAGCCCATCGACTGCGCAGGCGTTCCCAGTGGCGACGCCTGGCCCGGCACCCCCTGCAATGACGGGAACCCGGCCACGGTGAACGATACCTGGACCGCTGAATGCGAATGCGTGGGCCAGCTGCTCGACTGCATCGGCAGCCCCGGAGGCGGCGCACTGCCCGGCACTGCCTGCGACGATGGCGACCCCACCACGGGGAACGACACATGGACGGCCGAGTGCCAATGTGTGGGCCTGCCCATCGACTGTGCCGGTGTGCCCGGCGGAACGGCATGGCCCGGCACCCCCTGCGATGACGGCGACCCCACCACGGGGAACGAGGTGTGGTCCAGCGACTGCCAGTGCGTGGGAATGCTCATCGACTGCACCGGTGTGCCTGGAGGAAGTGCCCTGCCCGGCACCCCCTGCGACGACGGCCTGGCCAACACCGTGAACGATACCTGGACCGCCGAATGCGCATGCGTGGGCATCCCTTTGGATTGCTTGGGCGTGGCCGGTGGCAGTGCCCTGGCCGGCACCCCCTGCGATGACGGTGACCCCGCCACCGGCAATGACACGTGGACCGCGGACTGCCTGTGCGTGGGCCTGCCGATCGATTGTGCCGGTGTGCCCGGAGGCGATGCCTGGCCGGGCACACCGTGTGATGACGGTGATCCATCCACCGGCAATGACACGTGGACCGCGGACTGCCAGTGCGTGGGCCTGCCGATCGA
>CAYXKE010000016.1:0-4388 GCA_964464935.1 uncultured Chryseobacterium sp. | reverse complement strand
GTGCAGGTGTGCCCGGCGGCGATGCCCTGCCCGGCAGCCCCTGCGATGACGGCAACCCCGGCACGGTGAATGATGCCTGGACCGCCGATTGCCAATGCCTGGGCTTGGTGGTCGACTGCGAAGGCGTGCCCGGCGGTGGCGCGCTGCCCGGTACGCCCTGTGATGATGGGGATCCCGCCACGGGCAATGACATCTGGACCGCGGACTGCCAGTGCGTGGGGCAGTTGATCGACTGTGCCGGTGTGCCGGGCGGTGAGGCCTGGCCCGGAACGCCTTGCGATGATGGCGATCCCACCACCGGCAATGATACCTGGACCGCCGACTGCGCATGCGTGGGCCTCCCGATCGATTGTGCAGGTGTGCCCGGCGGCGATGCCCTGCCCGGCAGCCCCTGCGATGACGGCAATCCCGGCACGGTGAATGATGCCTGGACCGCCGATTGCCAATGTGTGGGCCTGGTCGTCGACTGTGTAGGCGTGCCGGGCGGTGATGCACTCCCCGGTACCCCCTGCGATGATGGTGATCCCGCCACCGGAAATGACAGCTGGACCGCGGACTGCCAATGCGTGGGGCAAGTGATCGACTGTCAGGGTGTGGCCGGTGGAAGTGCGCTGCCGGGTTCACCTTGTGATGACGGCGATCCCTCCACGGGCAACGACACTTGGACCGCCAACTGCGCATGTGTGGGCCTGCCGATCGATTGTGCGGGTGTGCCCGGTGGTGACGCGTGGCCCGGCAGCCCCTGCGATGACGGCAACCCCGCCACGGTGAACGACGCATGGAACCATGACTGCGGCTGTGAAGGCCAGTTGCTTGATTGCCTGGGCGTGCCCGGTGGCGATGCACTCCCCGGCACCCCCTGCGACGATGGCGATCCCACCACGGGCGATGACACGTGGACGGACGATTGCCAGTGCGTGGGTCAAGTGATCGACTGCCTCGGCGTGCCAGGTGGAAGCGCCCTGCCCGGTACGCCCTGTGTTGATGGGGATCCCACCACGGGGAATGACACTTGGAACACCAACTGCGAATGCGTGGGCCTCCCGATCGACTGTGCGGGCGTACCCGGCGGCAGTGCCCTGCCCGGCACCCCCTGCGATGACAGCGACCCCACCACCGGTAATGACACGTGGACCGAGGACTGCCAGTGCGTGGGCTTTGTCATTGACTGTACTGGTGTGCCCGGTGGCAGTGCGGTGCCTGGTGCGCCCTGTGACGACGGCGATCCCCTCACGGGCGATGACACGTGGACGGACGATTGCCAATGCGTGGGTCAGGTGATCGACTGCGCCGGTGTGCCCGGTGGCAATGCCCTGCCCGGCACCCCCTGCGACGATGGTGATCCCGGCACCGGCAATGACACGTGGACGGAGGATTGTCTCTGTGTGGGTCAGGTGATCGACTGCCTGGGGGTCACTGGCGGAACGGCACTGCCCGGTTCGCCCTGCGATGATGGTGATCCCGCCACCGGCAACGACAGCTGGACCGAGGACTGTCAGTGCGTGGGCCAGGTGATCGACTGCCTGGGCGTCGCTGGCGGAACGGCACTGCCCGGCATGCCGTGCGATGATGGTGACCCCACCACCGGCGCCGACACATGGACCGGCGATTGCAACTGCGTGGGCCTGCCCCTCGATTGTGCAGGCATACCCGGGGGCGGCGCGCTGCCCGGTACGCCGTGCGACGATGGTGATCCCACCACCTTCTTCGATTCCTGGGGACCCGACTGCCAATGCGCGGGCCTGCCCACGGACTGCGCCGGAGTGATCAACGGTACCGCGTTCATTGATGAGTGTGGCACCTGCGCAGGGGGCAGCACCGGCGTGCAACCCAACCCCGATTCCGATGGCGACGGGGTCATCGACTGCCTGGACCTCTGCCCCGAAGTGTTCGATCCGGCACAGGCGGACTTCGACGGTGACGGCATCGGCGACATGTGCGACAACTGCCCGTGGACGTTCAACCCCGATCAGCTCGATACCGATGGCGATGGTCTGGGCGATCTCTGTGATGAGGAGATCGGTGTGGCAGAGCTCGGCTCACTGCCCACGCTGCAAGTACACCCCAACCCCACCCACGGTCTGCTGCGGCTGCGCTATCCCGATGGCACCGCTCATCTCCTTCAGGTGTTCGATGTGCTCGGTGCCGTGGTGCTGCAGCTGCCGGCCACCTCGGTGATCGACCTGGGCAAGCTGGCCCCGGGCACCTACATGATCACCGTGTACGACCACGCCGGTCGCCCCATCGCGCGCGCCCGGGTCGTACGCGCATGAGCGCATCAGTTTTCTGGTCGAACCTTCCCGCCCCGTCATCCGGGGTCAGCGGCCGTTCGTCGCCCATGTGCGCGTAAGGGCCAAAAGGCGTTGCAACCCTGAGGGGATGCAGCAGGTAGAAAGGCCCCGACCGATCCTGCGAACGGCGCCGGAACCCATATCCCCCGGCAGCGCACCGGACGGTCGTTCAGCCATGGCCACTCTTCTCCTCCGCCGCGCCTCCACCCTTGTCCTGCTCCTTTTGATGATGCCGGGGTCATTGATCCTGGCCCAGACCCCGTCCCCGTCCGAGCAGGGCGCCGTCAAGCTCTACGCCACCGTTCAGGAGTCGCCCGCGCGCATCACCCTCCACTGGGCCCACCACACCGGCACGACCAGCATCACCATCCACCGCAAGCTGCGCTCGGCCACGGACTGGGGCTCGGCCTACGCCACGCTCAACGCTTCCGCCACGAGCTACCAGGACAACAACGTGCAGGTGGGCGTGTCGTACGAGTACCGGGTGCAGCGCAGCGGCAACGGCACGGGCTATGGTTATGTGAACGCGGGCATCAATGTGGAGCCCGTGGAGTACAGGGGCCGTGTGGTGCTGCTGGTGGACAACTCCCTCGCCGCACCCCTGGCGGCCGAGCTGGCCGAACTGGAGCGTGACATGCGCGCAGATGGCTGGTCCGTGGTGCGCGAGGATGTGTCGCCTTCCGCACAGGTCACGGCCGTGCGCAACCTGGTGATCGGCCATTACAACGCCGCTCCGGACCACGTGAAGGCCGTGTATATCGTGGGTCACGTGCCCGTTCCGTACAGCGGCAACCTCGCTCCCGATGGGCACGATGAACACCGCGGTGCCTGGCCCTGCGATGGCTATTACGGCGAGATGAACGGGACCTGGACCGACAACGGCAATTACCAGAACGGCGCCCCCAACCCGAAGAACAACAACGTGCCCGGTGATGGCAAGTTCGACCAGAACGACTTCCCCTCGCCGGTGGAACTGCAGGTGGGCCGCGTCGACATGCATGACATGCCGGCCTTCGGCCAGAACGCCACGGAGCTCACCCGCAACTATCTGCAGCGGGCCCATGCCTTCAAGCACCGCCAATGGGTGCCGCAGGACCGGGCCATGATCTTCGACAACCTGCAGTGGGTGTCCAATCCGCTCGGGGCCAGCGGCTGGCGTACCATCCCCGCCATGGTCGGCCCCAGCGAGATCACCGCGCCCTATCCGTACGGTCCGCCCTTCTGGTCCTTCACCCAAGGCCAGAGCTACCTGTGGACGTACACCAGCGGGGGAGGCATGTACACCACCACCGGCGGCCAGATCAGCTACCACGGTGCGGGCAACATCGGCACCACCGAAGAGTACGCCTCATTCAACAGCGTGGGCGGTGTGTTCAACATGAGCCTCGGCAGCTACTTCGGCGACTGGGACAACCGCAACAACTTCCTGCGCGCACCACTGGCCCGCGGCGAGGCGCTCACCAACTGCTGGTCGGGCATGCCGCCCTGGTATTTCCATCACATGGGGATGGGTGAGAACATCGGCTACGCCGCGCTCATCACCATGAACAACAGCAACGGCCTCTATCTGCCCAAGAACGACGGATGGCAGGGCGCGAACATCGGACGTGTGCACCTCGCACTGATGGGCGATCCCACCCTCCGCATGCACATGGTCGCCCCGCCCACGAACCTCTCCGTGGTCAACAACAATGGGTCGGCCGCCTTTACCTGGACCCCCAGCCCGGACGATGTCCTGGGATACTACATCTACCAGTTCGATCCCACCACGGGCGTGCCCGCGCGCCTGGTGCCCACCATGGTGCAGGGCGGATCATACGCCAACCCCGCCATCCCGTTCATCCCCGGCCGCGAATACATGGTGCGTGCCGTGAAGCGGGAGGAACGCTACAGCGGCAGCTACTACAACCTCTCCCTCGGCGCGATCGCGGTGGCGCAAGGCGGCGCCAGCCCCGACTGCGAAGGGGTGCTGGGCGGGCCCAAGCTGCCCGGAACGCCTTGCGATGACGGAGACCCCAATACCGGCAATGACACGTGGACCATGGACTGTACCTGCGTGGGACAGCCCCTCGACTGCTTGGGCGTGCCGGGTGGTTC
>CAYXKE010000015.1:43192-48936 GCA_964464935.1 uncultured Chryseobacterium sp. | reverse complement strand
CATGAGCGCCCCCGCCAGCCTGATCATCAACATTCCGCACCACGAGCCGCAGCGGCATTGGTCGCAGGCCAAGGACGGCACCTTGCAGCTGGTGGAGCGGCGCCGTCCGGCGGGCTACGAGATCTTCGATGTGCGCGCCAACACCCGCCGCACCGTGGACCTGCCGCTGGTGAACACCATCCGCGAGCGGGTGGCCCAATGGCGCGCCAGCCACTACGAAGGGGCCACCATCATCAGCCGCAACCTGCTGGAGCATTGGCACGACGAAAGCGCCCGGCAGCACCCCTTCTATTTCTGCCAACTGGAGGCCATCGAAACGCTGATCTGGTGGGTGGAGGCATTGCCACAGTACAAGCAGGGCGTGCATGTACCGGGCGATGGTGGCGCGTGGGAACGGCTGTGCAACAAAATGGCCACCGGCAGCGGCAAGACCACGGTGATGGGCATGATCATCGCGTGGCAGACGCTCAACGCCATCACCTACCCCAAGCGCAGCAAGGATTTCAGCAAGGCCATCTTCGTGGTGGCGCCCGGGCTAACGGTGAAGGAGCGCCTGCGCACGCTCTATCCCGGCGACCCGAACAACGTGTACGACGAGTTCCGCATCTGCCCCAACGAAAGCCTGCGGCAGAAGCTGAACCAGGTGGTGCTGCTGGTGGAGAACTGGCACAACCTGATGCCCAAGAAGCAGACCGAGCGCAGCGTGGTGAAGAAGGGCAAGGAGAGCGACGAAGCGTACACGCGGCGTGTGCTGGGGAAGCTGGCCGGCCACAAGGACCTGGTGGTGATCAACGATGAGGCGCACCACGCCTATCGGGTGCCTGCGGAATCCAAGATCAGCAAGAAGGAAGCGGAGGAACACGGCATCGACCTGGACGAGGCCACGCGCTGGATCGAGGGCTTGGACCGGATCCACAAGATGCGCCGCATCATCCGCTGCTTCGACCTCAGCGCCACGCCTTTTGCACCCACCGGCAAGAAGGCCACCGAGGCGGGCCTGTTCGGCTGGGTGGTGAGCGACTTCGGCCTCAACGACGCCATCGAAGCCGGGTTGGTGAAGACCCCGCGCGTGGTGATCCGCGATGATGCATTGGCCGATGCGAAGACGTATCGGAGCAGGCTCTACCACATCTACCGGGATCCGGAGGTGCAGAACGACCTGGCGCGCCGTGGTGCCGAACCGCACGAGCCCTTGCCCCAACTGGTGCAGACCGCCTACACGCTGCTGGGTGCCGATTGGCGCGAAGCGCTGAAGGTTTGGAAAGACTCCGGGCACACCTCACCGCCTGTGATGCTCACGGTTTGCAACAAGGTTGAGACCGCTGCGCGTTTGGAGCACTACTTCAACAAGGGCGATGCCCACTGGCCAGAGCTGCATGCACCCATGCGCACGTTGCGCGTGGACAGCAAGGTGCTGGAAAAGGCCGAAAGCGGGGAAGCGGCGGCCAGCGACACAGGCTATGAGAAGTACCTCAAGGCCATCGTGGATGCGGCGAACATTCCGGAGACGAAGAAGGAGCAGCTGAAGGGACTGAAGAAGGAAGAGATCCTGCGCGAACTGGTGGACAACGTGGGCAAGCGCGGGCAGGCCGGACAGGACCTGCAGAACGTGATCAGCGTGGCCATGCTCAGCGAGGGCTGGGATGCGAAGAACGTGACACACATCATGGGCCTGCGGGCCTTCACCAGCCAGTTGCTGTGCGAGCAGGTCATTGGCCGGGGCTTGCGCCGCGTGGGTTATGACAAGGACGAGAACGGCTACTTCGTGCCGGAGTATGTGAACGTGTTCGGTGTGCCGCTCTCCATCTTCCAGGATGTGAGCGACGAAGGCGCCGCACCGAGCGCACCAAAACCAAGCACGCAGATCGAGGCGCTCCCGGAGCGCAATGCCCTGGAGATCCGCTGGCCGAACGTGGTGCGCATCGATAGCATCATCCGCCCCGAACTGGTCATTGATTGGTCGCAGGTGGCACCCTTGGAGCTGGATCCTGCTCGCACGAGCATCGTGGCCGAGTTGGCCCCGGCCGTGGGCGGCGCCACGGACATGAGCAAGGTCAAGCGCATCGACCTGGAGCAGGTACCCGATGGCTTCCGGCAGCAACACCTCGTGTTCAAGGCCGCGCGCAAGGGCTATGAGGATGCCAAGGACCGTTTCAAGGGCCAACGCGAATACCTCGTCATCCAACTCATCCGCATCGTGGAGGAGTTCATCACAGGCCCCAAGCTGGTGATACCCTCCCTCTTCCACCAGGCACCGGACCTGAAACGCATCCTGATCGGTCTCAACATGGATTTGATCGTGCAGCACTTGATGCGGCATGTGAACGAGCAGAATACAGAGCGCATTGAACCCGTCTTCGATGAAGAGTTCCCCATCGGCAGCACACGGCTGATGCGCACCTGGTACACCACCAAGCATGCGCCACCCACGCGCAAGTCACAGATCAGCCATGCGGTGGCCGATGGCACCTGGGAGCAATTCGCCATGGACGCGTTGGAAAGCGAGCGCATGGCGGGCATCGTTCACAGCTACGCCAAGAACGACCACCTCGGTTTCCAGATCCAGTACCTCTGGAACGGGTCGCGCCGTCGTTTCATCCCTGATTACCTCGTGCGCTTCACCAACGGAAAGACCCTGGTGCTTGAGATCAAAGGGCAGGACAGCGAGCAGAACCGCGCCAAGCGCGCGGCCGTCGACCTGTGGGTGAAAGCCGTGAACGCCAAAGGCGGGTTCGGTACATGGTGCGCCGATGTCGCCTTCCAGCCTGCTCAGGTGTGGGACAAGCTGGCCAAGTGGGGCGCTTGACCCTTCCAATGTGCTTGGCTCATTGAACCATTGAGCTGACCCGTTGTCGAGGCCGAGGCCGACATTCACATAAGCACGCTTGCGGGTGCCCATGCCCCCCGGCACGCTCCTTGCCCACCGCGTGCCCGCCCTACCGATCATCGCCCCATGCGTTCCACCCTGCTTGCGCTCGCCCTGTTGAGCGGCCTGGCTTCCGTTGCCCAGTACGACAGTCCCGCCGACCCCGCCACGCTGCCCGCCTGGATGCAGGAAGTGGCGTTCGGCACCAAGCCCGTTCGTACTACCCTGCCCGATCGCGCGCCGCTGCACACCAACGCCTTCACCGGCACATGGAGCGTGCAGAAAGAGGGCGGCCGCCGGTTCGACTTCTGGAGCGACAAGCACCGCGTGGTGGTCCAGGACATCGACCAGAAGGGCACATTGCGGCGCATGTACTTCATCGACCTGGCCGCCAACATCCGCATGGCGGCCGGCAGCGCTAACGGCACCGTGCATTTCATGGTGGATGACATGCACATTCCGCAGGCGGGCTACTTCCGCGAGATCTGGAGCGAACACGTGGAGCCCGCGGGCCGCGCGGAAGTGATCCTCGGCGAAGTATGCCAGGAAGTGGTCGGCATCGACGGCAACAACGACACCACCTACTACTGGCGCACCCGCCAGCACCCCGACCTCTTCGCCGACATGCGGGTGTGGGCGCCGTGGCTGTGCCGCGAAGGCGAGCTGGAGTACCTCACCGCCCTCACGGATGCCCCCGCCGGTGCCAGCATGCGCGCACGGTGGGGCAAGCGCGGGTACAGTACGCCGGCGGGCAGCATCGCCGTGCTGTCCATCACGCCCGGCGCCGCGCCCATGCCCACGATCGAAGGGCGGCGCGGCCATGTGATCGAGCGGCGCTTCCTGTGGAACAACAACAGCGGCATCGGTCGCCTGCCCGCGTGGATGCGCGCCTACGTGAGCCACCTGAAGCCCGACGCCCTGCCCGTCGCATTCACCCCCGCACCCGTGCAGCGCGCCATCCCCGACAACCGGTTCATCGGCACGCTCACCGCCGAAACGCCCTCGATGACCCTGGGCTTCGCGGACAAGGATGGCCGGCGCGATACCACGCACCAGCTGACGAAATACAGCTACTGGGCCGATGCCCGCCGCGCGGTACTGATCATGGACGATCCCGATGACGAGGGTTACCTCTTCTACGCGGTGGACCTGGACCACGACGTGGTGATGGCCGCCCACAACGAGCTGCACAGCTACGTGATCCCGCGCTTGTACATCAGCACCTTGCAGCAGGTGGGCTTGAAGGAGTTCGGGCGCGGGCTGGACATGCCGATGACGGCCACCGGACAATACCGCACGATACTGGGCCACAAGTGCGAACTGCACACCACCAGCGAACGCTTCCTCAGCCACTTCTTCATTCCCACCAAGCCGGTACTGAACCCGGTGTTCGACATGCGCAACTGGATGCTGCAGCGCATGGGCCAGAAGATGAAGGACCTGCTGTTCTTCGGCGTGGCCGACAAGCCCATGCCCATGGCCGTGATGGGCACGCACCTCACGAGCTACAAGCGCGGCAAAGCCAAGCCGCCCGTGGCCGACCTGCGTTACTACCGCGTGTACGATGAGCGGTTGGAGCGCGACCGGGGCCCGCAGGAGCAGGTGATCGAAGAGCGGATCATGAGCATGGAGGATGTGATGCATACGACCGTGCCGGAACCGGTGATCGAAGCCAGCCCGGACATCGAGCCGCCACGCGGACCCGATGAGGAGCGCGTGCGGCGCAGGGACGATGCCGATCTGGAGATGCTGATGCCTGCCCACGAGCCCAAGCCCGTCATGCTCGACGCAGGCCCCGAGGGCGATGGCCACCGACCACCGCCCATGCGCGCGGTGGAAGGCACCAGGCAACCCACGGCGGGGTCCGGCACGGGCGAGGGTCGTGCGGACCGCGCGAAACTGGACCCCTACATGGAAAGCGTGATGGCGCGCAGCACCAACCACTTCATCGGCACGGCGCTGCTGGAATACACCCTCACCAACAGCCAAGGCGAGACCCGCACTTGGACCGTGCGCTACGCCAGCGACAGCACCCGCATGGTGGTGATCGGCCGGAGCGCGGACCCATTGCCCAACGGCATCACCCGCACCTATTTGATCGATCGCCGGTCCGTTACCGAGACCGTGTACGTGTTGCTGGCGGACAGCACGGTCAATCAAGGCACGCAGCCGCTGAAGCCCCACTTCACTTCCGTCTTCCCACCGGCACATGCGGACAGCCTGCTCACCGGCACGAAGAAAATCCTGGGCCGCACCTGCGCGAAGCATCTGTACGAGATCCCCACCACGCGCCGCGCAAGCTGGGTGGATCCCGCAACACCATCGCTTTTCCAGGATGTGGTGGGTGCGCGCAAGAAATGGGGCGGCATCGAGGTCCTCCTGCTCGGCAACATGATCACCAGCACCGCGCCCGGCATGCCCATGGAAGTGGACTACACCTACCATGGCGGCGATCATGTGGTGATGAAAGTGATCGAACTGAAGCCCGGGCCGGTGGATCCGGAGGTGTTCGAGATCACCAAGGACAGCTGGAAAGGATGGGCTTCCCATGGGACCCGTTAATTTCGGGGGCGCCTACCCCATGACGATGATGAAGCACACCCTCCTGCTCGCCGCCTTGTTCTGTTGGGCCACCGGGGGCCGGACCCAGTCCCTGCAGGACCTGATGAACGCCGCCGGCCAGAACAGCAAGGTCACCATTGAAGAGGACAAGACCCCGTACAAGCCGCTCGGCTTCACCGGGAGCTACCGCTGGGAGGTGAACACCTTCAACAACGGCAAACCGGACAAGGACAACCCCACCGTGATGCGCATGGCCTTCGACGACAGCCACATGGCCATGCTGCCCGAGACCCGGAACGGGCGCGAGGAAGTGCGC
>CAYXKE010000015.1:0-43092 GCA_964464935.1 uncultured Chryseobacterium sp. | reverse complement strand
CGACAGCCACATGGCCATGCTGCCCGAGACCCGGAACGGGCGCGAGGAAGTGCGCATGCTCTTCGACCTGAAGAACAAGCACACCTACACGCTGATGACCGACAAAAAGGGCCAGCGCAGCGGCATCAAGATGAAGAGCATGCGGGTGACCGTGCAGGACGATGCCGCCCCCGCCACTGCCGATGACACCAAGGTGGAGCGCACCAACGAAACGAAGACCATCGAAGGCCACACCTGCCGCAAGTACACCTACAGCAGTGCCGACGGCCATGGCGAGGCGTGGATCGCCGAGGACGTGCAGTTCAACGCCTTCGAGGCCCTGGGCCGCATGCTGGGCGGCAAGGCCGATGCCTGGCAGAAGGCCCCTTACCAAGGCATGGTGATGGAGAGCATCTGGAACGACAAGAGCGGCAAGGAGCGCGTGGAGGTGCGCACCAAGGACCTGGTGATCGGCAAGGTGGACCCGAGCCTCTTCAGCACGGCCGGCTACGACGTGCAGGACCTGAGCGGGCTGCCCCTCTTCGGTCAGTGAGCCATGGCCGGCAAGCTGGAGCGACTGGAGACCGTGGACCTGGCCGACCGGGCCGAATGGCGCGCCTGGCTGCGGCGCAACCACAAGCGATCCGAGGGCATCTGGCTGGTGCGGTGGAAGAAGGGACATCCCCGCTACATGGGCTATGAGGCCATCGCCGAGGAAGCCTTGTGCTTCGGCTGGATCGATGCCACCGCCCGCCCGTTCGACCACGAACGGTCATTGATCCTGGTGTGCCCGCGCAAGCCGAAGAGCGTCTGGAGCAAGGTGAACAAGGAACGGGTGGAACGGCTCATCGCGGGCAGGCGGATGACCACCGCGGGGCTCAAGGCCATCGAGGTGGCCAAGGCCAACGGCTCATGGACCGCGCTGGACGCGGTGGAGGCCTTTGAGATGCACCCTGAACTGGCCCAAGCATTGGCGAAGAACAAGACCGCCCGGAAGCACTTCGACGCCTTCCCTCCCAGTGCACGCAAGCAGGCATTGTGGTGGGTGAGCAGCGCGAAGACCGAGGCCACCCGCACCCGGCGGATCGCCCAGGTGGTGGAGCGCGCCGCGCAGAACATCCGACCGAACGCCCAGTGAACACGCGCACCCGTGACCTGAAGGAATGGCTGGACGCCGCGTACGACCAGTACGCGCGCCCCGACTTCATCGCGGACGACCCCATCCAAGTGCCCCGCGCCTTCGACCAGCGCGCCGACGCCGAGAGCATCGGCCTGCTCACCGCCCTCATCGCCTGGGGCCAGCGCAAGACCATCATCCGCAACGCGTGGGAGCTGGTGCGGCTGTTCGATGAGCACCCGCATGCGTTCATCATGGACGCCTCGCACCAGGAGCTGGACACCTTGGCGCGTTTCGTGCACCGCACATTCAACGGCAGCGACCTGCGCCACCTGGTGCTGGGCCTGCGCCACCTCTACCGCACCTACGGCGGCATCGAGGAAGCCTTCCTGGCCGGCCCCGGTCCGCTCGCCCCCATGGCCACCATGATCGCCCGCTTCCGCCAGCGGCTGCTGGAGCCGCCGCACCCCGCCCGGCTGGAGAAACATCTGGCCGACCCTTCCCGCGGCAGCCACGCCAAGCGCATCAACATGTACCTGCGCTGGATGGTGCGCCCCGCCGACCGCGGCGTGGACCTGGGCCTGTGGAAGCGCATTCCGCCCGCGGCCCTGCACATGCCGTTGGACGTGCATACCGGCCGTGTGGCCCGCGCGCTGGGCCTGCTGCACCGCCCGCAGGACGACTGGCGCGCCGTGGAGGAGCTCACCACCGCCCTGCGTGCCTTCGACCCGCACGACCCGGTGAAGTACGACATCGCCCTCTTCGCCGCCGGCGTGGAGGCGGGTGCGCACAGGCCCCTCCGGTAGCGCCCCCGGCCATCGGCACCACCCGGTTATCTTCGCTCCCGCATGGCATTCGCGCATCCGGCATTCCTCTGGGCCCTTGCCGCCCTGGCCATTCCGGTGCTCATCCATCTCTTCCAGCTCCGCCGGTACAAACGCATCGACTTCCCCGATGTGCGCGCCCTGCAGGAAGTGACCCAGCAGACCCGCGCCCGGCGCAAGGTGCAGCACTGGCTCGTGCTGCTGGCCCGCATGCTGGCCCTGGCCGCCCTGGTGCTGGCCTTCGCCCGGCCCTACATCCCCGGCGCCGATGGCATGGTGAAGGCCGGTGAGCGCGCCGTGTCCCTGTTCATCGATGACAGCTACAGCATGGACGGCCAGAACGCACAGGGCCGCCTGCTCGATCAGGCGCGCAAGGGCGCGCAGGAGGCCGTGATGGCCCACGAGCCCACCACCCGCTTCCAGGTGATCACCAGCCGCATGGAAGGGCGGCAGCAGATGCTCATGGGGCGCGACCAGGCGTTGGAGGAGGCCGCCCGTGCCGAGACGGGCCCCTTCGCCACACCGCTGTCGCGCATCCTCATCCGCCAACGCGATGCGCTCTCCACCGCCGAAGCCCCGGTGAAGCGGGCCTTCATCTTCACCGACCTGCAACGCACCACCACCGATGTGGACCAGTGGACCGATGATCCCGAGATCCCCACGGTGATCGTGCCCCTCACCGCCACGCGACCCGACAACCTGAGCATCGACTCGGCCTGGTTCGTGTCGCCCGTGCGGCGCGCGGGCCAGAGCGAAGAGCTGCGCGTGCGGGTGCGCAACCACGGCGGGCAGGACCTGGTGAACGTGCCCCTGCGCCTCACCCTCGGTGGCCGCCAGCGGGCCCTGGCCACCTTCGGCGTGGAGGCCGGCCGCACCGTGGACACGCTGCTGCGCTTCACCATCGACCAGCCCGGCCTGTACCGCGGTGAAGTGGCCATCGACGACCAGCCCGTGACATTTGACGACCGCCTGCCGCTGGCCATCCGCGTGACCGACCGCACCGACGTGCTGTTGGTCCACGCCGACGATGGGGCCGGCGACCGGGCCATCGCGGCGGTCTTCAGCGGCGACAGTCTCCATCGCTTCACCACGGCCACCGTGCGGGCCGTCGACCCCGCCGCACTGGCGCAGCAGGACCTCATTGTGCTGAACGCCCTGCCGGACCTCCCCAGCGGTCTGCTGCAGCTGATGGCCACGGCCGTGGAGCAAGGCGCCAGCCTGGTGGTGTTCCCGCCGGCACAGGGTGCACCCGATGCCTACGCCGAGCTCTTCGCCCGTTTCGGTGCGGCCGCCCCCACCCTCCTCGATACCGGCCGCGTGCGCGTGGAACGCATCGACCTGGACCATCCCTTCTATCGCGACGTGTTCCACACCATGCCGCGCAACGTGGACCTGCCGTGGACCCGCGTGCAATGGGGCGTACGTCCCGCGCCGGGCAGCGATGTGCTGCTGCGTACGCAGAACGACCGGCCCTACCTCACCCATACCCGCGTGGGCAAGGGATCGGTCTACCTCAGCGCCGTGCCCCTGTCCGAGAGCGCCGGCAACCTCACGCGCCACGCGCTCTTTGCCACGTCGTTGCTGCGCATGGCCGAGCTGGCCCGTCCCATGGGCCCGCTCTACCACATCATCGGCGAAGGGGCCATCATCCCCTTGGAACGGCTGGAGCTGCCCGGTGGCCAACCGCCCGCACTGGTGGGCCCGGACGGCCTCACCATCACCCCGGAGGTGCGGCGCACCCAGGGCGTGGTGCAATTGCTGCTGCATGATCAGGACATGCCGCCCGGCCCTTATGCCGTGGTGGTGGGCACGGACACCGTGGCCCATCTGGCCCTGGCCATGAGCCGCCGCGAGAGCGATCTCACCGCCTACACCGTGGACGAACTCCGCACTGCACTGGAACAACGGGGCCTCACGAGCTTCTCCATCCTGGAAAGCGATGCCGACGATCTTTCCCTACGTTTGACCGAACTGGACCAGGGGCGCAAACTGTGGAAGTGGTTCGTGCTGCTGGCCCTGTTCTTCCTCGCTGCTGAAGTCTTCCTGATCCGTGCCCTGCGATGAGCGCTTTGTTGCTGCGCCAAGTGACCATCACCGACCCCGGCGGCCCGCACCATGGCCGCACCATGGACATCCGGGTGGAGAACGGACGCATCACCGCCATGGCCGCCGACCTCCCGACCGACGGCGCCGAGGTGGTGCAGCGCACCGGGCTGCACGCCAGCCCCGGTTGGGTGGACCTGCGCGCCCACTTCCGCGACCCCGGCGAGGAGTGGAAACAGGGCATCGCCAACGGCCTGGATGCCGCCGCCGCGGGAGGGTTCACCGCCGTGGCCGTGCTTCCCTCCACCCAGCCGCCCACCGACGGACGTGCCGGCGTGGAGTACATGCTGCGCAAGGCGGCCGGCCATGCCGTGACACTGCTGCCCATCGGTGCGCTCACCCGCGAATGCGCCGGGCACGAACTGGCCGAACTGCACGACCAGCGCCTGGCCGGTGCGGTGGCCTTCAGCGACGACCAACACACCGTGCGCAACAGCCGCCTGATGCTGCTGGCCCTGCAATACGTGCAGGGGCTGCCCAAGCCCATCGCGCCGGTGATGGTGTTCCCCAACGACCCGGACCTGGCGGCCAAGGGCATGATGCACGAAGGGCCGATGAGCACCCGACTGGGCATGCGCGGCCTGCCGCCCCTGGTGGAGCACATCGCCCTGGCCCGCGACCTCGCGCTGCAGGCCTATGCCGGCGGGCACCTGCATGCCGCCACCATCTCCACCCGGGAGAGCGTGGAACTGGTGCGCCGCGCCAAGGACGCCGGTGCCCACGTGACCGCCAGCGTGGCCGCCCACAACCTGCTGCTGGACGACAGCTGCCTGGAGGACTTCCACAGCCACTTCAAGGTGATGCCGCCCCTGCGCGACATGGACCATATCCGCGTGCTGCGCCAGGCCGTGATCGACGGCACCATCGATGCCGTGGTGAGCGACCACCGGCCCGAGGACACCGAGCACAAGATGGTGGAGTTCGGCCACGCCGCCTTCGGCATGGTGGGGTTGGAGACCGCCTTCGCCGTGGCCCATACCGCGCTGAAGGACGAGACCACCCTGGACCACATCATCGCACGGTTCACCACCGGGCCGCGTGCGGTGCTGGGCCTGCCCACCCGGCATCTGCTGCCGGACGAACCCGCCGAGATCACCTTGTTCGACCCCGGTTTGACGTGGACCTGCACGGCCGAGGACATCGTGAGCCGGAGCCGCAACACGCCCCTCATCGGGCGGGAGCTGGTGGGCCGCCCGCTGGGCATCGTGGCCAGCGGTCAATGGCGGCCCCACCCGGCCCTGCGCTGAACGCGAAGGTCAGGAGGGATCGCCCGCGGCCTCCCGCTCCTTGAACCGGCGGATGAGCTCCTCGTCCGAGAGGCCGAGGTTCTCGATCATCACCTTCGCATCCGCGGCGAAGGGGTGCTCCGGGAAGTGATTGATCACCTGCTGATAGGCCTGACGGGCCTCACCCTTGCGCCCCAGGTCCGTATCGATCACGAAGGCCTTCAGGTAGAGTACATCGGGCAGCTTGTGCCAGCTCGGATGGTCGCGCAGGATGCGGTCGTAGAGGGTGATGCTCTGTTCGGGATCGCCCATGGTGCGGCACACGCTCGCGGCGCGGAACAGGTACTCGGGCACGAGGGTGTCGCGCTGGAAGGTGAGCGCGTACCGCTTGTACACGTCCACCAGCGCACGTGCCTGGCGCACATCGTATGTGTGGCTGTCGAACAGCGAGTCCTCCATGGCCTTGATCCGCACGCGGGACTCGTACACATCGGGGGTGCCGGCCTTCTTCTCGCCCGCGCCACCGCCACAGCCGGCCAGGCACCACACCAACGCCAGCAGCGCCGGGACACGCACAAGGGAACTGCCGAACATGGAACGCATCATTTGTTGGTCGGGAAACGCATCTTGTAGCGGGCATCGGTGATGCCCTTGCTGATGTCACGCAGGCGGCCTTGCAGCAGGCGGCGGCGCAACGGTTTCAGGTGGTCGACGAACAACACGCCGTCCAGGTGGTCATGCTCATGCTGGATGACGCGCGCCGCGAAGCCCGCGAAGGTCTCCTCGTGCTCCTTGAACTGCTCATCCTGGTACTGCACCACGATGCGCGGCTGGCGCTTCACCTCTTCGCGGATGCCGGGAATGCTGAGGCAGCCCTCCTCGAAGCCCCACTCCTCGCCTTCCTCCTCCACGATGTAGGGGTTGATGAACACCTTCTTGAGGCGGGGCTCATCTTCGGCATCCTCGGGCGCCTGCTCGGCATCGGGATCATCGCTGTCCGAGCCGGCGTGGGTGTCCATCACGAACAGGCGGATGGCCTGGCCCACCTGCGGGGCGGCAAGACCCACGCCGTTGGCGGCGTACATGGTCTCGAACATGTCGGCGATCAGCTGCTCCAGGCCGGGGTGGCCGGGCTCGATGTCCTGCGTTTCCTTGCGCAGGACCGGATCACCATAGGCGCGAATGGGAAGGATCATGGGATCGATGGGGCGCGAAGTTACCGCACGGGGCAACTCCCTCCCGCGTCCCGCACCGGCCGCGGCCTCCTGGGCCTCAGCGGGCAAGCCAGCCCTGCAGGATGATCGTGGCGCTGATCCGGTCCAGCTGGCCCTTGTCGCGTCGAGCCATGCGCCCCTTGCCGCTCTGCAACAGCACCTGCTGGGCCATGCGGCTGGTGAAGCGCTCGTCGGCCGTCTCCACCCACTTGTCCGGGAAGGTCCGACGCAGTTGGGCGATGAAGGCCTGCACCTGCGCGGTGGCATCGGTGGGCGTGCCATCGAGGTTCACCGGCAGGCCCACCACGAAGCCGTCCACCTGTTCGCCCGCCACGTATTGCTTCAGATGGTCGAGGACTTCCGGCGTGGGCACCGTGGCCAGCGCGGTGGCGATGATGCGCAGGGGATCGGTCACGGCAAGGCCGGTGCGTTTCGCTCCATGGTCAATGGCGATCACCCGGCCCATGCGGCGAAGGTAGCGGGGAGTGGGCCGGCCATGGTCGTCCGCGGCCTGCCGGCCCGAGATGATCGCCCCCATGCGCTCATGCGCGCATGCCCACGTGGGCCCCTGCGTTCCCCGCCAGCTACCTTCGCGGCCATGCGCGAGATCATCGAACAAGCCTGGGAGGACCGTTCCCGGCTGAAGGACCCCGCCACCGTGCAGGCCATCGAAGCGGTGATCGCCCGGCTTGACAAGGGCGAGCTGCGTGTGGCCGACCCGCCCGCCTCCGAGGGGGGAAAGTGGACCGTGAACGACTGGGTGAAGAAGGCCGTGATCCTCTACTTCCCCACGCGGGGCATGCGTACGCTGGAGGCGGGCCCGATGGAGTTCCACGACAAGATGGAGCTGAAGCGCGGCTATGCTGAACTGGGCGTACGCGTGGTGCCCCATGCGGTGGCCCGATACGGTGCCTACATCGCGGCGGGCACCATCCTCATGCCCAGCTACGTGAACATCGGTGCCTACGTGGACGCCGGCACCATGGTCGACACCTGGGCCACCGTGGGCAGCTGCGCCCAGATCGGTCGCGACGTGCACCTGAGCGGTGGTGTGGGCATCGGCGGCGTGCTGGAGCCCGTGCAGGCCGCGCCGGTGATCATCGAGGACGGCTGCTTCATCGGATCGCGCGCCATCGTGGTGGAAGGGGTGCATGTGGGGCGTGAGGCCGTGCTGGGGGCCAACGTGGTGCTCACCGCCAGCACCCGCATCATCGATGTCACCGGACCCGAACCCCGCGAAATGCGCGGATATGTGCCGCCCCGCAGCGTGGTGATCCCCGGCACCATGAACAAGCGCTTCCCGGCGGGCGACTTCGGTGTGCCCTGCGCGCTCATCATCGGTCAGCGCAAGGAGAGCACCGACCGCAAGACCTCGTTGAACGACGCCCTGCGCGAGCACGACGTGGCCGTGTGAACCCTGACCGTGCATGCGGGGCGGGATCCACTGACAACCCGTCCCGGACAACTCCCACGGCCGGCCCGCAGCGCCCATACCCCCAAGCGCGATCTTTGATCGTCACAGCCCGGCATGGAGATCCTCATCATCGCGCTGCTCACCCTGCTGAACGGCTTCTTCTCGCTCAGCGAGATCGCCCTCGTATCGGTGAAGGACAGCCGCATCCGCAGCCTCGCCGACCAGGGCAACTCCCGCGCCCGCACCATCCTGAAACTGCGCGCGGACCCCGAGAGCTTCCTCAGTTCCGTGCAGGTGGGCATCACCCTCATCGGCATCATCTCCGGGGCGTATGGTGGTGCGGCCCTCACCGATGACATGGCGACGGTGCTGGCCCAGGTGCCCGCCTTCGCCGGGGCCGCCCGAACGTGGGCCATGGCCATCGTGATCGGTGGCATCACCTACTTCACCATCGTGGTGGGTGAACTGGTGCCCAAGACCATCGCCCTGAACCATCCGGAACGCATCGCCCTGTTCGCCGCACCGGTGATCCATGTGTTCAGCCGGATCACGTTCCCCATCGTGAAGCTGCTCTCGGCAAGCACCGCCCTGATACTGCGCGTGCTCCCGATCAAGGCCAGCGATAATGACCGCGTGAGCGAGGAGGAGCTGCGCGCCATGATCCGCACGGCCAATGTGCAGGGTGTGCTGGACGAGCAGGAAAGCGAGGCCCACCAGAACCTGTTCCGCTTCAGCGACCAGGTGGCCAAGACGCTCATGACCCCGCGCAACGAGCTGGAATGGATCGACAGCACCAAACCGCTCGAGCAGATCATCACCCAGGTGCGCGACAGTCACCACAGCAAATTCCCCGTATGCAAAGGCCAGATCGACGAGGTGCAGGGCACCCTCAGCATCCGCGACCTGCTCGACCATTTCAACGAGCCCGGCTTCAAACTGTCGCAGGTGGTGCGCCCGCCGATCTACATTCCCCAAAGCGCCACGGCGTTCAACATCCTGAACAAGTTCAAGCGCAGCAAGGAGTACACCGGCCTGGTGATCGATGAGCACGGCCAGTTGAAGGGCATGGTGACACTGCACGACCTCACCGAGGCCATCGTGGGCGACCTGCCCGATGAGGACGAGGACGAGGCCCCGGAGATCGTGCAACGCGCCGACGGGTCCTACCTGGTGGGCGGACAGGTGCTCATTGGCGAGCTGAACCGCTTCCTGGAGCGCGATCTGCTCGAGGAGAACACCGATGCCTACACCACGGTGGCCGGCTACTTCCTCTATCAGTTGGAACGGCTGCCTGTGCCGGGCGACCAGGTGAGGGGCACCGGATTCACCGGCGAGGTGCTCGACATGGACGGCAACCGCATCGACAAGGTGCTCATCACCCTCATGGACACCAGCGAAGCCTGATGGAACGCCAGTTCCTCGTGATCCAGACCGCCTTCCTCGGTGACGCCGTGCTCGCCACCGCCGTACTCGAGCAGCTGCATGCCCTGTATCCCGAAGCCGCCATCGACCTGGTGGTGCGTAAGGGCAACGAGGGGCTTTTCACGGGCCATCCGTTCCTGCGCACGGTCCACGTGTGGGACAAAGGCACCGGCAAAACGCGGGCCCTGTTCGATCTGGTCCGCAAGCTGCGCACCGTACGGTACGATCAGATCATCAACGCGCAACGGTTCTTCAGCACCGGCCTGATGACGGTGCTGGCGCGCGGTGCGGAACGCACCGGCTACGACAAGAACCCGATGAGCCGGCTCTTCACCCGGCGCATACCGCACGTGATCGGCGACGGCCGCCATGAGGTGCACCGCCTGCTCGCCCTCACCGCTCATCTTGGTGGCGCGCCCACGGCCGTGCCGAGGCTGTACCCCACCGAAAAGGACCGCGCACAAGCGCGTGCGGCAAAGGACCCGTCCACGAAGGCTTACGTCACCATCGCTCCCGCCTCGGTGTGGGGCACCAAGGAATGGCCCGCGCACAAATGGGCCGCGCTCATCCAGGCACTTCCCGCTGATCGCGGCGTGTACCTCATCGGTGCACCCGGCGATGTGGGCCTGTGCACGCGCATCGCCCATGAGGCCGGACGGGGCACGGTGCTCGCGGGCCGCCTCTCATTGCTGGGCACGGCCGCACTGATGGAAGGCGCGGTGATGAACTACGTGAACGACAGTGCCCCCATGCACATCGCCAGCGCCATGCACGCACCGGTCACGGCGGTGTTCTGCAGCACGGTGCCCAGCTTTGGCTTCGGCCCTGTGCACGCCAACGGGCGCGTGGCGGAAACGCGTGAGCCGCTGACGTGCCGCCCCTGCGGCTTGCACGGCCATCGCAGCTGCCCCCTGGGCCACTTCCGCTGTGCGGAGAGCATCCCCGTGGAGGACGTGGTGTGATCAGAACTTGGCGCAGGGAACGATGCGGCGCTTGGACATGGCGCGCTTCCGCCGCTTCTCCACGATCTCATATCCGAGCGTGATCTCGTGCGCACCACCGGTGTGTCCCGCCAGGCGCGATACGGTGACATCGTAGCTGTAGCCCACGCGCAGGTCGTTCACCGTGAAACCCATCAGCACCGCCAGCGCATCGCGGTTGGCATATCCGCGATCGTACCGCTTGAACAATGGCAGGCCGCGGTACCACAGGCCGGCGAAGAACGGCTCGCGTTCAAAGTAGGCGCCGAAGTCCAATTGGTCGTATCGGTCCTGTGCCCGGTAGTTGAAGGCGAAGACGATGGCCTGGGCATGATCCCGGATCACCGGGCTGCGCATCGTGGTGCGATAGCCGCCGTGCAGGCTGATCCGCGCGGGCATGCGCGCTTCATAGCCCAACAGCGACTGGTTCGGGCGGTTCATATGGTGCACCGCCGCGCCCAGCCACAATTTCGGTGTGAAGAACAGCAGCCCCGCGCCCATGTCGGTGTACCGTATGTACTCGCCGTCCATGGCCTCATAGGTGCCGATCTCGCTGCCACGCGCCAGCTGGTCGCCGAAGACCAGGCGTGAATAGTCCACGGCATGATTGGCGAAACCCAGCTGGATGCCGGGCCGCAGGAAGACCTTCCGCTTCAACTCGATCTCGTAGGCGTACTGCCCCGTGACACTGGTATAGCGCAGCGCACCGGAGCCGGCCTGGTCATGTGAAACGATCAGGCCCACCCCGCTGTTCACCTCGGCCATGTAGTGGTCGAGCGCGGCGTTGGCGGTGACGAAGGCACCCGGGATCGATGGCCACTGGTCGCGGTACACCAGGCCGATGCGCGTCTGTGCACCCGTGCCGGCGAAGGCGGGGCTCAGGTACGTGGGGGTGGCATAGAACTGCGTGAAATGGGCGTCCTGGGCATGCAGCATGCCCGGGATACCCATCACCAGCAGCCGACCCACCCATCTATTCATTCCGTGTGAGTTGGGGGTCGGCCGGGGCCATGAGGATGTCCATGGGCAGCTCGCGGGTGCCATTGTTCGTGCGGGCCATCAACGTCATGTGCTGGGTGGCGAAGCCCGCAGCCTCCACGGTGAGCGCATACTCTTCCCCGGGCGTCAGCACCAGCAGGTAGCGGCCGGTGTGCGCGTTGGCGTTGTACACCCCTTGGATCTCGGTGCCCTCCTTGTCGGTCACCAGGATCCGGGCCTTCACGGGCTCCTCGGCGGAGTCGGTCACCACGCCGCGCACCACCAGGTAGTCCAGCTGCGTGTTGGGGAACTCCACCTGATAGATGTCCTGCCCCCCCATGCCGCCGGGGCGTTCGGAGGAGAACCAGCCGGTCTGGCCGTCCTCGGCGAGGCAGAAGTAGATGTCGTCGTTCACCGTATTCAGCGGATAGCCCATGTTCTCGGGCATGCTCCAGCCGTTCATGTCGGGGTCGACCAGCACGGTCTTGAACACGTCGTATCCGCCCATGCTGTCATGGCCCTTGCTGCTGAAGAAGAGGGTCACGCCATCGCTGTGCATGAAGGGCGCGTCCTCGTCGTACGGTGTGTTCACGTTCGGGCCCAGGTTCAGCGGCAGGCTCCACTGGCCGTTGGGCAGGCGCCGGATCCGGTAGATGTCGCGACCACCGAAGCCACCGGGCCGGTCGCTGGTGAAGTAGATCTCATCACCGCCCGGGGCGATGCTGGCGCTGGGCTCGTGGTGCGGCGAATTGATGCGGTCCGTCATCAGTTCGGGCGTGCTCCACACGCCGTCCTGCAGGCGCGACTCATAGAGATCGCCGCTCATCAGGTCGGGGTGCGTACGGTAGATGATCATGGAGCGGCCATCGGGTGCCATGCCCACGGTGGCGTCGTGCATGGAGCTGTTCAGCGGTTCGCCCACGTTCACCGCATTGGTCCACATGTCATCGATGCGTCGCGCCATCCAGATGTCCTCGAACCATTGCCCGCCGCCATCCCGACGACCGCCGGTGGTGCCTTCGCGACGCGAGGTGAAGTACATGGTGTGGCCATCGGCGGTGACCAGCGGGCAGTAGTCCATGCCCGTGGAGTTGATCATGGGTCCGAGGTTGCGGATCCGCACGTTCACCGGGTCCTTCACGCGTGCCTTGGCGATCTGGGCCATGGAGATGGCGTGGTCCACGTCGCGCTCGGGCACCAGGCGATAGCGGCCCTGCTTGTACTGGTTGAAGAGCTCCACGGCGGCATCGAACCGCTGCTGGCGGTGCCGGGCCACGCCGAGCTGATAGCGGGCTTCCGCGTGGCCCAGCTGCACGGCGCGCTCGAACGCCGTCACCGATCGGTCCTTCTGCCCGGGGATGTGGAGCTGGCACATGCCCAGCTCATAGTACACCTCGGCGAAGTTGGTATCCACCGGTGCCAGCCGCTTGTAGAGCTGCGCCGCCCGTTCATACTCGCCGGCGGCCAGCAACAGCTTGGCCTCATCGAGCATGCGATTATGGGCGCGCGTATAGCCGCTCTGGCCCATCACCGTGGTGGCCAGCAGAAGGATCGCGATCGAGAGGGAGGTTCGAAGCATGGATATCAACGTAAGAGGGTGACGTCGCCCTTGAGCACCGTCTCGCGCCCGTCACTGAAGCGCGCGAAGGCCTTCCACACATACACGTCCTGTTTGGCCGGACGACCGCGATACCAGCCGTTCCAGCCGATCCGCACGTCATCCGAAACGAAGATGAGCTCACCCCAGCGGTTGAAGATCTCCAGCCGGTAATCCTCCACCCCTTCGTACACGGGGAAGAAGACGTTGTTGCTGAAGTCCTGCGGATCATAGGTGCCGTCGCCCGGCCCCATGTCGTCCGGCGTGAACGCGTTCGGGAAGCGGATCGTCCCCGAGGCCCGCGTGCGCACGGCGTTCTCCACCACGAAGGTGTCCGGACAGTTCCACTGGTTGTTGGCCACCAGGGTGACATCGTAGCTGCCCACCTCGGTGTAGTAGTGCACGGGGTTCATGGTGGTGTAGGTGGTGCCGTCCCCGAAGTCCCAGAGGTAGCTCGTGGCGTTGCCGGAGAGGTTGTACGTGAAAACGGGCTGACTGGGTACGACGACCTCATCGGGCATGAGGACGAAGTAGGCCATGGCGTTCGGTCGCACCACCACACTGTCCACCTTGACCACGGTGTTCACGCCCCCGCCAATGCCCTGCGCCGTAAGGCTCACGGTGTAAGTGCCGGGTACGGTGTAGGTGTGCACGGGATCGGTGGCGGAGCTGGTGCCCCCATCGCCGAAGTTCCACTGGTAGCTCAGGCCGCCCAGTGAGGTGTTGATGAACTGCACGGTGAGCGGGGCACACCCTTCCCCACTGCCGATGAAACTGGCCGTGGGCAGCGGCGGCTGGATCTCCACCAGCTGGGTCACCGTGTCGGCACAAAAGGGGCTGTACACCACCAGGGTGATCGAATACTGGCCCCACGTGGCGTAGGTATGCGAACCGGGATGTTGGGCGGTGGACGTGGTGCCATCACCCATGGACCACTGGTAGCTCCAGGCACCAGGGCTGCTGTTGTTGGCGATGTTCACCGTGGCATCGGGGTACTGCTGCACAAAGGGGGTGGCCTGGAAGGCCGCGAACGGCACGGGATGCACGGTGACCTCATGCTGGGCTTGGGCCGTACAGCCGTAGATCGACGTGGCCGTGAGGGTGATCGTCCAGGACTGCGGATCCTGTGAGGTGTTCACGTAGGTGTACTGCGGCGTGGGGCCCACCAGCACGTTGCCGTTGCCCATGTCCCAAAGGAGGCTGGCCGCACCCACGGTCTGTTCGACCGGTGCCACAGCGTGCGGTGAGCAGCCATCCTCGTCCACGGCAAAGGCGGCCACCACCTGGGGATACACCTGGATCGGCACCTGGGCGGTGTCCGTACAACCATACACCGATGCCGCCACCAGCACGGCCTCGAAGGTCACGGGGTCGGGTGCGCTGTGCGTGTAGCTGTGCTCCATATCGCCCGGACCGCTCTGCACCGTGCTGCCATCCCCGAACGTCCAGTTCATGGTGGTGGCGCCGATGGTGATATCCTGGAAACCCACCGCCAGCGGCTGGCAGCCCGCGGTGGTGGTGGGCACGAACTGCGCAATGGGTCGGGGGTGCACCACGATGGGGTGTGTGGCGGTGTCCGCGCATCCATAGGCCGACACCGCCACAAGCGTGGCATTGAAGGTGATGTTGTCCAGCGCTTGGTTGTCGTAGGTGTGTACGGGCGCGGTGGCGGCGCTGAACATGCCATCACCGAAGTACCATTGGTGGCTCACCGCTCCGGTGCTCATGTTGACGAACGGCACGGTGAGCGGGGCGCAGCCGCTGTCGGGAGCCAGGAAGGCCGCGGTCACCGCCGGGAATACCTCCACCTGCATGGTGGCTGTGCTGGTGCACCCATGCACCGTGGTGGCGGTGAGGCTGACCGGATACGTCGCTGGTCCCGCCCCGCCATAGTTGAACCAGGTGTGCGTGTGCACACTGTCACCGATCGTGGCGCTCTGCCCATCGCCATAGGTCCATGTGAACTGGTCAGCACCGGTGGAGGTGTTGACCAGTTCCACAGTGAGCGGGTGACAGCCGGTGGTCGTTCCGACGGTCATCTGCGCCACCGGATCGGGGAACACGGTGATCTGCGCGGAGGTGGTGTCGGTGCAGCCGAACGCGTTGGCGCCCACCATGGTCACCGGGTACACCACGATCGAGTCGGTGGTGTTGAGGTAGGTGTGCACGGGCGAGGGGCCGGTTCCGTAGGTGCCATCACCGAAATCCCATTGGTAGGTCACGGCGCCCACCACGGAAGGGAAGGTGACATTCAGCGGGCTGCACCCACTGTCCGGTGCGGCCACGAAGGCGAAGTCCGGTGTGGGGTACACCACGATGGTGGTGCTGGCCGAGTCCGCGCACCCGGCCGGCGAGGAGGCCACCAGGTGCACGGTGTAGCTCTGCAGGAAGAGCGTGGTGTTCACATAGGTGTGCTGCGGATCCACATCGGTGGATGTGGTCCCATCGCCGAAGTTCCATTGGAACGAGCCGGCGCCGGTGCTGTGGTTGGTGAAGTGCACGTCCATCGGCGCACAACCGGTCTCGGCATCATGGGTGAAGAGCGCGTTCACGGCCGGCGCCACGGTGATCGGCACCGCCAGGGTGTCCACACATCCGGAGGAAGTGGCCACCACCAGTTGGGCGATGTACGTGGTGTCGCTCGTGCCGTAGTTGGTGTAGGTGTGGGTGGCATCCCATGTGTTCGCGCCGGCGCCATCACCGAAGAGCCAGATCGCCGACGCGCCGCCCACACTGGTGTTGGTGAAGTCCACCGGCAGCGGTGAGCAGCCCAACTGCGTGCTGGGTGTGAGGGCGGCCGTGGGCGGTGCTTCCACCTGCACGTTCAAGGTCGTGGAGCCGGAACAATACGGGGTGGTCACGGTGAGCGCCACGGTATAGGTGCCGGGCGCACTGTAGGTGTGGATCGGCGCCTGATCGGCGCTGGTGGTTCCGTCGCCCAGGTCCCACGACCACGCCACCACGGGGTTGCCGGGCTCGGTCGCGGTGAGGTCGGTGAGCATCGACGGCATGCCGAGGCACACGCTGGGGGCACCGATCTGCGGCTGGGGCGTATTGAACACATGGATGGTGTGGACCGCCTGCGCACTGCAGTTCTGCTCATTGGTCACAGTGAGCGTCACCTGATAGGTGCCGGGCGTGCTGTAGGTGTGCGGCGGGGGATCATGGAGGGTGCTGCTGGTGCCATCGCCCAGATCCCAGTGGAATGTGGTACCCGCGGTGGTGCTGGCATTGGTGAACGCCACGGTGATCTGCTCACAGGCGGCATCCTGGTCCACGGTGAACGCGGCGTGTGGGCTTTCCAGCACCTCCACCACCACGCTCGCCGTGTCCGTGCATCCCTGCGATGCACCTGTGATGCTGGCGGTGAACGAGACGGTATAGATCCCCGGCGTGTGGTAGGTATGGGCCTGATCACCCGCACCGGTGGTCTGGAAGCCGTTGCCGGTACCGAAGTCCCATTGGAACTGGTTGGCGCCCCCGCCCACGGTCTGGTCGAACACCACGGTGCCGCCGGCGCAGATCAAGGCCGGCTCGGCGGTGAGGCTCACACTGGGCGGCGGCACGATCTCGATCTGGATGTAGGCCGTGTCGATGCCGCAGTAGTTGCTGTCGAGCATCATCACCTCGTACACGCCCACGCCCGGGTAGGCGATGGTGTGCGGGAAGGTGGGCGGCCACGGTGTCCAATCGATGATACTGTCATGCCCCAGCCCCCAGTAGTCGCCGAAGTTCCAGTACTCGTAGCGCTGGTAGATGTTGCCCTGGGTGTAGCAGTTCCGATCGGTGGTGTTCACATAGGTCACCTCGTTGTCCGGCCAGCACAACAGCGTGGCGCTGGGGCTGATGGAGGCATCGTCGATGTCCCAGATCCGGATCGGGTTGAAGGTGGCCACGCTGGGCCCGCCCTGCAGCTCGTTGCACACGTTCGATGCCGTCAGGGTCACCACGGTCTCACAGTCCACCGTGCCCTTCTCGTACATGTGCGAGATGGTCTGGCCCCAGTTGGTGTGGTCGAAGGTGAGCGGGGGCGAGCCATCGCCGAAGTCCCAGGTGAAGGTGGTGTTCGGCGAGACGTTCGTGCTGCTGTTGATGAAGTCCACCGGATGCGGAGCACACACCTGGGTGAGCCCGCCCACGGGGATCTGGATGGAGGCGCTGGTGCTTTGTTCCATCAGCAGTGTGCCGGTCACCACGCAGCCGGTGGTGAGGTCGGTGAACGTCAGGGTGTAGGTGGCCACCGCGGCGGAATAGATGTGCGCCACGGTCATCGGCGGCACGAGTGCGGACCCGGTGTGCAGCGGACTGCCGTCGCCCCAGTCGATCGTGTAGGGCCCCACGGTCTGCGGCGTACCCACCAACAGGGTGTAGGCCGTGCCCGAACAGCTGAACCATTCCGGAGCGTTGGAAGGCAGGCCCTCGCCATCGTACAGTTGCGGGCACTGCGCGCGCAGCCCCCCCCCCACCAGGATGGTGAAGGCGAGCACCAGGGGGCGAAGGTTCCACAGCAGATGCATGTCGGGTAGGCGCTTGCTACGGATCCGCGCCCCCAAAGGATACCGCGCGAGGCCGGGTCGATCGGGTGCCCGTATGACGATATCCGGGCTTCGTGGCCGGGAACCATCCATTGCCGTTCCCGTAACAGGTCCTCGTCGAACCGTCCGATCGGTCCGTACGGCTCTCCTGCATGGAACACTACGACCTCTGTGTGATCGGTGGCGGCCCCGCCGGCTATGCCGCTGCGATGCGCGCCCTGGACCATGGCCTGCGCACCGTTCTGGTGGAACAGGACCATGTGGGCGGCACCGGCATCTATCAAGGCGCCCTCATGAGCAAGACGCTCTGGGAGGTGGCCCAGCGCGTGAACACCGCCAACGAGCTCATGCGCGGCCGCGGCCGTGATCCGTTCCACCTGGGCTGGGACGATGTGCTGCGCTCCATGCACGAGGCCGCCTTCGAGCGGAAATATCTCTACGCCTGCCACATGCAGTTGCTGGCCGCACCCCGCGGTGACCGGTCACGCGGCTTCCGGCACCAGCGCGGCACCGCCCGGTTCATCGGGCCCCATGAGGTGGAGGTGACCCGTGGCCTCAGCACCACCGTGCTGCGCGCCGACCGCATCATCGTGGCCACCGGCAGCAAGCCCCGCACCGTGCCCGGCATCCCGGTGGATGAACGCACCATCCTCACCAGCGATGGCATCTTCGGGCTCACCGAACAGCCGCGCAGCATCGTGATCGTCGGGGCCGGCGTCATCGGCTGCGAGTTCGCCAGCATCTTCGCCAACCTCGGCGGCTCCCGGGTACACCTGGTGGACCGCGCGTCCCGCATCCTCCCCTTCGAGGATGAGGACGTCTCCGAACTCGTGGCCACCAACCTCGAACGCAAAGGCGTGGTGATCCACCACAACGCCCAGTTGGAGGGCATGACCGTGGTGGACGGAATGGTCGAGTACCGCCTGAACTACCCCGACGGTGGCCGCGAGATCATCCAGGTGGAGAAAGCCCTGCTTTCCGTGGGACGGGTGCCCGTTCACGCCACGCTGAACTGGGCATCGACCGGTGCGCTGGTGGACCTGGAGACCGGCATGCCGCAACTCCAAGGCACCTCCACCAGTCTGCCCCACATCCATGTGGTGGGCGATGCCACCGGCCGCAACATGCTGGTGAACATGGGCGAGGTGCAGGCCCGCCATGTGGTGAGCGGTTTCGTGGGCGGCGACGACCAGCCCCTGCGCACCGACAATGTCAGCACCATCATGTTCCTCGATCCCGAGGTGGCCAGTGTGGGGCTGAACGAGCAGAACTGCCGCGAGAAGGGCATCGCACACCGCGTGGCCCGCATCGACTACTCCTGCCTGGCCCGGGCCATCGCGATGCGCCGCACGCGCGGGTTCTTCAAGCTGATCGTCACCGACGATGATGACATGCGCGTGCTGGGCATGCGTGCCGTGGGCGAACACGCCTCCAGCGCGATCCAGGCCGTGGCGCTGATGATGCGGCTGGGCACCCCCGTGCGCGAACTGGCCTGCCTGGTGCACCCCCACCCCAGCATCACCGAAGGGGTGCAGGAATGCGCCCGCATGCTCCTGGGCACATCGATCTTCAAGCCCGAAGTGTTCGGCGACCGGATGCGCTGCAGCACCTGGAGGCCCGCCGATGATGGCCGCGCCGCAGCCTGATCACTACGGCGGCCCCGGATCGGCGAAGCGCTCGTCCGACAGGAACTCGTGGTCGGTGAGCGTGTGCAGGAAGGCGATCAGCTGGGCCTTCTTTTCCGGTGTGAGGGACAGGCCGCCCTGCGTGAACTTCATGTTCGGATCAATGGTGGGCGATGCATGCCCGCCGCTGTTGTAGTGCTCGATCACCTCTTCCAGCGTCTCGAAACGCCCGTCGTGCATGTAAGGCCCGGTCACGGCCACGTTGCGCAGGGTGGGCGTCTTGAACTTCGCGAAATCCTGCGGCTGGCCCGTGATGCCGCCCAAGCCCAGGTCGGTCCAGGCCGATTGCGGATCGAGACCGTTGTTGCGGATCAGGCCATCGGTGAAGCGGCCACCGGCATCGGGGTGGCAGTGGAAGCAATCCGCGCCCCACTGCCCGCCGAAGATCGGGTCGCCACCTTCCATGCGCGTGAGCTCAAGGCCCAGCTGCTCATCCATGGTGAGCACCGCCTCATTGCGCTTCCACTTGTCGAACTTGGAGTTCGCACTGATCATGGTGCGCAGGAACTGCGCGATGGCCTTGGACACGCGCACCGAATCGATCTGCGTGGAGCCGAATGCCTGGTGGAACAGCATGCGGTAGGCGCTGTCGGCCTGCAGCTTGGCCACGGCCTCCGGCCAGCTCTGGTGCATCTCGATGGGGTCGCGCACGGGGAAGAAGATCTGCTCCTCCAGGCTCATCGCGCGGCCATCCCAGAAAAAGCGCTCATCCCAGCCGAGGTTCACCAGCGCCATGGCGTTCCGAGAACCTTGAATGCCATCGATCCCGGTGCTCACCCGCGCGGGATCGGCGAAGCTGAACGCCTGCATGTGGCAGCTGGCGCAGCTCATCGTGTTGTTGCCGGAAAGGCGCTTCTCGTAGAAAAGGTGGCGGCCCAGCTTCACCCCTTCCACCGTCATCGGGTTGTCCGGCGGGATGGGCATGGGCGGGAAGTACGAAGGATATTCCAGCACGTAGGGCGTGGGGTCGTAAGCCGGCCACCCCGGCCCCGAAGGACCGCCCGGCGCGGCAGGCGGATCGGCGGTGTCCTTGCGACAGGCCTCCAGCCCAAGGAACGCGGCCAGCACGAGCATCGCCACGGCAAGGGAGCGGGGTCTCATGGCACTTGGTCGATGGGGCGTTCGTCCGTCAATGCATGCAGGAAGGCGATGAGATCGGCCTGCTGCTGCGCGTCCAAGATAAACCCGGTCACCGCGGGCGACCGGTTGGGATGGGGCTGCCCACCGGAGGCGAAGTGTGCGATCACCGCCTCCAGCGTGGGCAGGCTGCCGTCATGCATGTACGGCGCGGTGAGCGCGATGTTGCGCAACGTGGGCGTCTTGAACTTCCCGAGGTCCGCCGCGTCCTGCGAAATGCGTTCGCGTCCGGGATCGGCGTACTCCAGGTAGAGGCCCACATTGTGGTACTGGTGGTCGCTCAGGTCGAAGCCGTTGTGGCAATCCCCACAGCCCAGCTCGTTGAAGAGGTTCCATCCGTTCACCTCGGCCGGTGTCAAAGCGGACGGGTCGCCCTGCATCCAGCGGTCCCACCGCGACCAACCACTGATCAACGTTCGCTCGTACGCCGCCAGGGCCCGCGTGAGCACGAAGGCGTCCAAGTCGCGGTCGTAGGCCAGTCGGCTCAGGCTCTGGTAGGGTTCCTCGTCCCGCAGCGCCGCCGCAGCCACATGGATGTCGTGGTCCATCTCCATGGGGTCGTGCACCGGTGCGATCACCTGCTGCTCCAAGGTGGGCACGCCGCCATCACGGAAAAGGGCCGGGTGATAGGCCAGGTTGAGCAGGGGCGGCGCATTGCGCATGCCCACGCCGCCGTCCACGCCGATGCTCAGGGGCAACGTGTCGCTGAACGCCCGCCCGGGGTGATGGCAACTGGCACAGCTCACCGTGCCATCGCGCGACAGGCGGGTGTCGAAGAACAAGGCCTTGCCCAGCCGCACGGCGGCATCGCTGAGCGGGTTGTCGGGCGGGGTGGGCGGGAACGGAAAGCCTGGCGGCAGCTCCAGGGCGAAGGGGCCATCCAGGGCCACCTCGGGCATGGCGGGGTCGCGGCGGCAGGCGGTGAGCAGCACCATCAGGGCCATCACCCCGCCAGCCGCGCGCTTCCACCTGACCATCAAAGCACCGTGAAGCTCTTCACCACATTGCGCATCAGCTTCATCTGCAGCGTGTGGTTGCTGCCGTGCGCCGTGTTCTCCGTGGCCAGGTCGATGCTGTCCGTGGCGGAGTGGAAGAATTGGTCCACCGCCACGCGGATCGTCACATCGGCCGTGTCGCCCGCCATCAGCTCCAGCCCGCCCGGCAGCGCCAGAGCGAACGGCAGGTAGTTCGAAGCCGTGCCGGGGTGGATGGCATAGGCCGTGACCAGCGGGTCGGTGCTGTTGGGATCGGTGTCGTATCGGCCCTCGAACATCACGAAACGATAGCCGGTGGCCCAGGTCCAATACGTGCCCTGGTTCACGCTCAGCGGATGGCCGCTGGGATAATTGGCGGGATCGGCGAAGTTCAGCACATCGGGCACGCCCAGGCCCGCGCGCAACGTGGTCCAGTGGCCGCTGGGCACGGTCCAGTGCACGCTGGCGGGGCCATTGGTCAGGCGGAAGAGTTCCACGTCGCGGACCATCGCGGAGTCGCTGCCGTTGGTGAGCGAGGCGTGGCCGAAGTACATGGTGAGCAGCTCCACCGACGTGCGGTAGCCCATGAAGTTCACGTAGGGCGTGTACGGCTGCATGGGCGCGCCTGCCCAGGTGGGCTCCAGGGTGATCCGCAGCACGGCTTCCCCTTGGGGCATCCCGCCCTCCTTCCGGCAGGCCACGAACAACAGGGCGCCCAACAGGGGTAGTAGGGTCATCCAGGATCGCATCATCGGGGTCGCTGTCGCGCCACGGAGCTTCCCGGGCGCGGTTTCCGCAAAGGTAGCCCATCCGGGGCGGGCCGGGTCAGAAGGCCGGGCTGCGCTTGCGTCCGATCGGGCTGGCGTCGGACTGGACCAGGGGACGGTCGGCGCGGAGCTCGCGCCACCCCACCATGCGGCCACGCACGGGATCCCAGCACTTGAGGCGCAGGCAGCGCACGATCTCACCCGGCATCAAGCTCGTGGTCTTCGCCTGCTGCAACTCAGGGATCGCACGGAACACCTCGGGCAGGCGGTAGAAGGGGATCCGCGCGTTGAGGTGGTGGATGTGGTGGTAGCCGATGTTGCCGGTGAACCAGTGCATCAGCCGGCTCATCTTCATGTAGCTGCTGCTGCCCAGCGCGGCGTTCACGTAGCTCCAGCCATCCTTGTCGGCGAAGGTGGCCGTGGGGAAATTGTGCTGCGCGTAGAACAGATAGGCGCCCAGGCCGAGGGCGATCATGGCGGGCGCGATGAAGCCGAGCCAGAAGGCCGTCCATCCGAGGGTGAGCACGATCAGCACACCCATGCCCGCATGCAGCACCAGCGCGATCAGCGAATCCCAGTGCTTGGCGCGGTTGTTCACGAAGGAGCGCACGCACATGCCGTACACGAACACGGTGAAGTAGCCGAACGCGATGGTGAGCGGGTGCCGCGTGAAGAGATAGACGCGCCGTTCACCGGGCGACATGGACCAGAACTTCTCCACCGTGACGATCGGGTACGAGCCGATGCTGCTGGTGTAGAGCTTGCTGTTGTGCTTGTGGTGATGGTCGTGGCTGCGCTTCCAGATGCTGGTGGGTGCCAGAATGTAGAGGCCGAAAGCGGTCATCAGCCAGTCGGCCACCTTGGAGCGCTGCAGGATGGCCTTGTGCTGGTGGTCGTGGTAGATGATGAACATGCGGGCGATGGTGAGCCCGGTGAGCACGCTGCAGATCACCTTCACCCACAACGGCGAGGCCGGGAAGAAGATGCCGAAGTACAGGGCCGCGAGCAGCAGGCCCGTGGAGATGAGGTGCCACCAACTCAGCGCGCGGACCTCGTGCGCATAAGGTTTGGTGGCGAGAATGAGTTCCTTTTCCGGGGTGCCCTTCATGTTCGGTCCGGCCGCTTGTGCTTCCATCGCCGGTGAGTCCAGAGCCAAAGTTCGGGATACTGACGGATATCTTGTTCGAGGCGCTTGGTGTGGGCCTCGGTGATGGCGCCGTGCGGCATGGCCGCCGGGTCCTCCACCAGGAGCTCCACGTGCATGTGATAATACCCGCGCTTGGGCCGGCGTATACAAATGTACAACACGGGGTAGCCGAGCTTGCGGGCCATCATTTCGGTGCCCAGGAACACCGGCGTGTCCTGCCCCAGGAAGGTGGTCCAGTAGGCGCGCTCGGGCGGCGGGGTCTGGTCGGCGATGAAGGCCGTGGCGGTGGTGAGGTGCCGATCGCGCAACATCGCCCGCGAGGTCTCCTGCATGGTGTACAGCTTGGTGCCGTGCCGCATGCGCATGTGCTGCAGCAGCCGGTCGAACCAGGGGTTCTTCAGCGGATGGTAGATCACATACAGCTGCGGGATGTCCTTCTCCTGGCTGTACCGCGCCCCCGCCAGTTCCCAGTTGCCATGGTGCCCCAGTACCAGGATCACGCTCTGGCCCCTTTCGGCATAGCCCCGCAGGAGCTCGATGCCCGTGAAGGTCACCCGTTCCCGAACCACGCCACTCGAGAGGGTCAACGTCTTCAGTGTCTCCAGCGTCAGGTCGCAGAACCAGCGGTAGAAGTTCGTGGCGATCTGGCGGATCTCCTGCTCCGATCGCTCCGGGAAGCTGTTGCGCAGATTGGTGAGCACCACCTCCCGGCGATAGCCGAACACCCGGTACACCAGCACGAAGAGCCCATCGCTCAACAGGTAGAGCAGCGGGAATGGCAGGCGTGCGATGCCATGGATGAACGGCAGAGCGATGTAGTAGCCGATGGCGCCCATTTGCGGCGCAAAGATGGGGTCAGGGCCCCCCACGTCCGCGCAACACCATGTGAAACTCGTTGGGACGGAGCCAGGTGTGGGGTGCCACCTGCTCCAGTTCGGTGCGCTGCGGATCGCCCACCTGCAGCACCGATCCGGGCGGCAGCCACAGTACGTAGTTCGCCGCCGTCCGCGTGGGCTGCCGACGCATGACGCGTACCGACTCCAGCGTATGCGGGTCGAGCGGATAGCCCGGATGGATGAGCACCACGTCCTGCCCCAGCACCCGGTGGCGCGGATCGATGCGCAGCCAGGCGCCTTCGTGCCGCGGCTCCCAATCAATGGGCAGCACCCGCGTGAAAGAGCGGCCACTGCTGAGCACGAAGACGTATTCCTGTGTGGCGATCAAGGACTGCGCCGCGACCGGGCAGCACAGGCCCAGCAGGACCAGAAAGTGCAAGGCGCGCATGGCTCCCGACAAGGTACGCCGGGCTCATGCGAACAGCGAACGACGCCCGATCACACTGCAGATGGGACAGGCGCGGGGATCATGCCCCCGGGCCGGGCAATACTCCCGCCCGAAGTGGATGATGCGCAGGTGCAGCACGGCCCACTGGTCGGGGGGAAAGAGTTGCTTCAGGTCGTGCTCGGTGCGCTCCACGCTGTGGCCGGTGCTCAACGTCCACCGCCAGGCCAGGCGATGGATGTGCGTGTCCACCGGGAAGGCCGGTTCATCGAAGGCCTGCACCATCACCACGCTCGCGGTCTTGTGGCCCACGCCGGGCAGGGCCTCCAGCTCGGCGAACGTGCGGGGCACCTCACCCCCGTGTTGTTCCAGCAGGATCCGGCTCAACGCGTGAATGGCCTTGCTCTTGGCCGGCGACAGCCCACACGGCCGGATGATCTCCCGGATCTCCTCCACATCGAGCTTCACCATGTCACGCGGGTTGTCGGCCTGGGCAAAGAGCAGGGGGGTCACCTCGTTCACCTTCTTATCCGTGCACTGCGCGCTCAGCAGCACGGCCACCAGCAGCGTATAGGGGTCCTTGTGGTCCAACGGGATCGCCGGGCGGGGGTACAGACGGGCCAACACCTCGGCGGCAAAGGCGGCCTTCTCCGGGCGGGTGCGCGGTGCGGGGGAAGCGGACGTCATGGCGCGAAGATGATGCTCCGGGCGCGGGAGCCTGCGCTCCACCGAAGAAAGGCGGCCCGGTGCGTTCCAGCGGTGCCCCACCGGTACCTTCGCGCCTCGCCATGAACCTGCTTTCCGTCGAGAAGCTGGCCAAACGCTACGGGCCGCGTCAATTGTTCGCCGATGTCTCCTTCGGTCTGGCCAAGGGGCAGAAGGTGGCCATCGTGGCCCGCAATGGGTCGGGGAAGAGCACCCTGCTGAAGTGCATCGCCGGTGTGGAACAGCCCGATGCCGGCACGGTGGCCTTCAACAAGGGCATCCGCGTGGGCTACCTGGACCAGAACGTGGCGATGACCGGGACGCACAGCATCGTGGATGAAATGCTCGACAAGGACGACCCGCTGACCAACGCGGTGCGCGCCTACGAGCACGCGCTGTCGCCCGGCACGCCCGCGCCCGCGCTGCAGCAGGCGATCGCGCGCATGGAGGAACTCGACGCGTGGGGCTACGAGGCGCGCGTGAAAGGCCTGCTGCACCGCTTCGGTCTGCGCGACATGGAGCAGGCCGTGCACACCCTCAGCGGTGGGCAGCAGAAGCGCCTGGCCATGGCCAAGGTCCTCATCGACCTGCCCGACCTGCTGATCCTCGATGAGCCCACCAACCATCTCGACATGCCCATGATCGAGCAGCTGGAGGAGGAGCTCGCCACACCGCAGACCACCCTGCTGCTGGTCACCCACGACCGCTACTTCCTCGATGGGGTCTGCGATGGCATCATCGAGCTGGAGCAGGGCCGCCTCACCCGCTATCAGGGCAACTACAGCGCGTACGTGGAGAAGAAGGCCCTGATGGAGGAGGTGCGCGAGGCCACCCAGCAGCACCTGCGCGGGCTCATGCGCCGCGAGCTGGAATGGGTTCGCCGCATGCCGCGCGCCCGGGGCACCAAGAGCAAGAGCCGACTCGAAAAGTTCGACGAGATCAAGGCCGAGGCCACCAAGCGCTACGATCGGGCTGATGTGAAGCTGGAAGTGAAGACCGAACGCATCGGTGGAAAGGTCATCGAGGTGCGCAACCTCACCAAGGCCTTCGGCACCCCCGCCGAGGGCGAGCGCTACAAGCCCATCGTCAAGCACTTCAACTACTCGTTCAAGCGCGGTGATCGCGTGGGCATCGTGGGGCCCAACGGCATCGGCAAAAGCACGTTCATCGACCTGCTCACCAAGCGCATCGAACCCGACATGGGCAAGGTCACCATTGGCGACACGGTGGTGCTGGGCGTGTTCGATCAGCGGGGCCTCACCCTGGCCGAGGACAAACGCATCATCGAGGTGGTGCGCGAGATCGCCGATGTGATCCCCCTCAACAAGGGCCGCACCCTCAGCGCATCGCAGCTGCTGGAACGATTCCTCTTCGACAAGGACCAGCAGTACCAGTACGTGAGCACCCTCAGCGGGGGCGAACGACGCCGCCTGTACCTGTGCACGGTGCTGATGCGCAACCCCAACCTGCTCGTGCTCGACGAGCCCACCAACGACCTGGACATCCCCACGCTCAACGCGCTGGAGGAGTTCCTCGCCGAACTGGACGCGGTGCAGCTGATCGTGAGCCACGACCGGTTCTTCGTGGACAAGGTGTGCAACAAGATCCTCTACTTCGCCGGCGAGGGGGAGGTGCGCGAGTGGGTGGGCACTTACACGGACCTGTACCGCAGCCGCAAGGCCGAGGCCCGGCGCCCCGCCAGCCCACCAGCGGGATCCGCCCCTCCACCCCCACGTGAAAGATCCAAGCCCCGCAAGCTCACCTATGCCGAGCGGCTGGAGCTGGAGCGCATCGACCTGGAGTTGCCGGTACTGGAAGCGCGCAAGGAAGCCCTCACCACCGCCCTGATGGACGGCAGCGTCGGCCATGAGGAGATCGCGCGCCGCTCACTGGAACTGGAGGACGTGCTGCGCCAGCTGGACCGCATGACGGACCGCTGGCTGGAGCTGAGCGAGAAGGCCGATTGAACCGCGGTGGTACCTTGGTGGCGACCTCACGCCGATGCACACCACCAACTACTTCAACACCTTCATCGCCGTGGCAGACGACTGTCCGGTGCAACAGGCCCAGGTGCCCACGCTCCACCCCGAACGCCCTTCCGTGGCCGCCATGCAGTACCAGCTGATCACCGAACACCCCTATGCCTACACCTCGGACGACGTGCTCTTCATCGTGCACGCCCGGCGGCAGGGCCTTGCGGAGACGGAATGGGCCGAAGCGCGCACCGCCTACTTCAGCAAGGGGCGCGCCTGCCTGCGTGCCAGCGCCCTCCCCAAGCGGTATGGATTCGGGGTGCACTGCGATGGGCAGGGACGCGTGGCGCTGGTCGGCTTGGGCACGGAGGAATACGGCCGCCTGGCCCGCGACAAAAGCCTGGAACACGTGAAGGCCATGCGTCACAAGCGGGCCCAGCCCCGGTGAAAGAAGGTCCGAAAAAGGAACAGGGCCGCCCATCGGGCGGCCCTGTTATTTCGGGAGCCTTCGCAGAATCAGCACCCCATTGCTCCGAAGCCAGGGACCACGGACAAGCTGAGAACTTCATCCAAGTCCTCGAAACTCAAGATCTCCAGGCCGTAGTAATTCCCACTGTACCCGATCGAACCTCCATTGACGTTCAACAGACCGTCGCGGGAGATGTACAGGCCGGCACCGTTCTGGAAGCTCAGCACGAACGCGAAGCCGAAGCCGTCGAGCTCCTCGGTGTCCTGCTCCAGATCCTCGGCCCAGTTCAGCACCTCGTAGTCCGTGTTCCCCAGTTGCTCGGCGAACACCAAGTAGTAGGCGAAGCCGTGGAAGTAATCGAACAGGTCGTCGCCCTCACTGAAGTCGCCGTTGATCAGCGCCTCGAAATCCCCCGCGATGCCGGCCACACCGGCCACCTCGGAGATCCCCGGGCCGAGCAGGCCCATGCCCAGGCCCTCTTCGTTGGCCGTGAAGCACACCGCGTACTGGATGTCGAGCGTGGCGTTACCTGCCACCACCGTGCCCCCACCACCCAAGGTGCCGGAGGGTTCGGTCATGATCAGCAAGCCTTGGCTCTCGGACCAGGTCCACTGGCCACCATCGCTGGTGGCGAAGTTGATCCCGCCTTGTGGAGGGTCCACGAAGTTGAAGCTCCGTCCACCGTCAAGGTCGTGCCGGAACACGATCACCTTGTCCATGGTGCGGTTGTACACACCCACAGCAGGCAGCTTGCGGGCCATGTCGAGCACCCACTGGCGCTCGTCCGCGTTGGTGACCTCCTGCACCCGGGGGGGTACGGCGGCACCCTCCTTACCGCAGCCGCTGAGCATGGCGGTGCCCAGCACCAGCATGAGCCCGACGGCGGCGGGGTTGGTGATCCATTTCATGCGCATCGTTCAAATGATTGATGATCCACCAAAGTAGGGATCAGAACACCCAGCCGAGACGCAGTTGACCCGCCACGTTGGGCCCCAGGTTGAAGGTGGACTTGGTGCCCACTTTGCTGTCGGTGTCCTCGACGTTCTCGTAGCCCTCGTAGGAGGTCTTCTTGGTGAGGTCCTTGCTCAGCGCCAGACCGAAGCCGATCTCCGTGCCCAGGTAGAGCTTGCTCGCGATGTAGTAGTCCACACCGGCCACCGCGTTCAGACCCAGGTTCAGGTTGCCCCCCTTGGTGATGGTGGTGCCCACCTTCTTGTCCGAATCGGGACCGATCTGCGCCTCCTTTCGTTCGCTGGTGGTGCCGTAGCCGATGTTCAGCACACCACCGATGTAGGGCGACAGGCGCTCGGTGCCGGCGAAGTGCTTCTCGATACCGGGCTGCACGTTGATGGTGAAGCTGCCCTCCTTGTCCTTCAGTTCCACCTTGTTCATTTCGCTGTCCTCGTCCTGGGTCACTCGCGTGGTGGAGCCATATCCCAGGAACACGCCGAGCCGGAACGCGCTCGTCTCCGAAGAGAAGGAGCGGTACTTGATGCCCCCGATGCTCACGGGGGTGCCACCCAGGGGAGCGAAATTCACCTCGAGGGTACGCTCACCGGCAGTGGGTTTGTACTGAGCATTGGCCTGGCCACCGATGAGCGCTACCAATCCTGCGAAAAGGAGAACACGTTTCATGTTGTTTTTGGGGTTCTGTTTTATCCGGTGATGATGCCGGGCGCCCTTGGAACGGATGCGCGGCGGCAAAGTTCCCGCTGCTCCCTACGCACAGGACCTGATTTGCATACGGTCTTCACCGTAGAGTGGGCGCCATGGCCTTGGGAGCAGCACCTCAAAAAGCCGAAGGGGCTGCCCTGTTCGGACGGCCCCATCGGCAATAGGTCGATCAGGTCGGCTCACTCGGCCACCACCTCGAAGGGGATGGTGCGCACCACCTCGCGGTGGAAGGCCACTTCGGCCTCGTAGGTGCCCACGGCCTTGATGGCCTCACCCTTGATCTTGATGTTGCGGCGGTCCACCTCGTGGCCCAGGGCCTTGATGGCATCGGCCAGCATGATGGTGTTGACGCTGCCGAAGATGCGGCCGTTCTCGCCCACCTTGGCGGTGATGCGGAGGGTCTGGCCTTCGAGGGCCTTGGCGGTCTGTTCGGCGTTCTCGCGGATCTTGGCCTCCTTGTGGGCGCGCTGACGGAGCATTTCGGCCAGCTGCTTGCGCTCACCGGGGGTGGCCACTTTGGCCAGGCCACGGGGCAGGAGGTAGTTGCGGGCATACCCGTCACGCACCTTCACCACGTCGTTGGCGTAGCCCAGATGCTCCACGTCTTGTTTGAGGATCACTTCCATGGTCGTCGGTGTTGCGGGCTTACTTCAACATGTCGCCCACGTAGGGCATCAAGGCCAGGTGACGGCTGCGCTCGATGGCTTGGGCCACCTTGCGCTGGTACTTCGCGCTGGTGCCGGTGATGCGGCGGGGCAGGATACGCCCCTGCTCGTTCACGAAGCGCAGCAGGAAGTCGGGGTCCTTGTAGTCGATGTACTTGATGCCCAGCTTCTTGAAGCGGCAGTACTTCTCCTTCTTGGTCTCGATCGCGATGGGCGTGAGATACCGGATCTCGCTGTTGTCCGCCATGGCTTAAGCTGCGTTGCTGGTTTCAGGTTTCTCCTTCCGCTTGTTGCGACGACGCTCGGCAAAGGCCACATGGTCCTTGTCCATCCGAACCGTGAGGAAACGGATCACGCGCTCATCGCGCCGATATTCGGTCTCGAGCTTCGCGATGAACGTCGGGTCGCTCTCGAACTCGATCAGGTGGTAGAAGCCCGAGGACTTCTTCTGGATGGGATAGGCGAGCTTGCGCATCCCCCAGCTCTCTTCATGGTGGACCTTGCCATGGCCTGAAATGATCAGGTCTTTGAATTTCTTGACCGCCTCCTTTGTCTGGTCCTCAGACAAAACGGGAGTGAGAATGAAGACGGTCTCGTACCGGTTGGTCATGTGACTTGTGTCGGTTGAAAATGGGCCGCGAAGGTAACACATCCCGATCGAACCACAAAGCCTCATTCCCAAGGGACTTACCCGACCCCGCCAGCCATGCCATGCCGATCTTCGCGCCCCTGATGCTGCGCGCCCCCCTGCTGGTGATGATGCTCCGCCTGGCCTTGGTGGCCGTGGTGTACGGGGGCCTGCGCGTGCTCTTCTGCCTGGCCAACGCCGACCTCTTCCCCGCCCCGCCCCTGGCCGCCTTCCTGGCCGGCCTGCGCTTCGACGCCAGCGCCATCGCCTGGACCCACCTGCCCTGGGTGCTCCTGGTGCTGATGCGACCCGCCGCCCAAGGCCCCTGGGCCCGCGCCCAGTTCATCGTGTTCATGGCCGTCAACGCCCTGGCCCTGTTCTTCAACACGGTCGACATCGGCTATTACCCCTTCACCCTCAAGCGGTCAACGGCCGACCTGCTGAACATCATCTCCGCGGGCGGCGATTCCCTGGGGCTGGCACCGGCCTTCCTCCGGGACTACCCCCACCTGCTCCTGGTTTACGTGGCCGCCTTGGTGCTTCTGGGCTGGGGCTACCAGCGGTTGGGCCGGCAGCTGGGCCACGGGCCCGTCGGCTGGCACGGCTGGGTCTGGCGCATCATCGCCATCGGCCTCATGGTGCTGGCCTCCCGGGGGGGGCTGCAACTGGTGCCCCTCCAACCCATGGACGCCGCCCGCGCCGCCGGGGCCGCCTACATGCCCGTGGTGCTCAACACCCCCTTCACCATGCTCATGACCCTGGGCAAGCCCACCGTGGAGGACCGGCACTATATGGCCCCGGAGGAGGCCGACCGCCTTTGGCCAGTGATCCAGCAATTCGCTCCCGCTGCCCAAACCACTCCCCCGCCCAACGTGGCCATCATCGTCCTGGAAAGCTTCTCGGCTTCATACAGCGGGGAGCTGGCCGGCGAGGCAGGATACATGCCCTTCCTCGACTCGCTCATGCGGGAGAGCATGTACTTCACCCGGGCATATGCCAACGGGCGCCGCAGCATTGATGGCATCCCGGCCATCCTCGCGTCGATCCCGAACCTGATGGACGAGGCGTTCATCACCTCCACCTACGCCGGACTGCCCTTCACCTCTTTGGCCAGCGTACTGGGCCCCAAGGGATATGCCACCAGTTTCTTCCACGGCGGTCGCAACGGCACCATGGGCTTCGACGGGTTCGCGCGCTCGGCCGGCTTCCAGCGGTACGTGGGCCGGAACGAATACCCCGATGCCGACGCCGACTTCGACGGGCACTGGGGCATCCGCGACCGGCCGTTCCTTCAGTTCTGGGCCCGCAGCCTCGATGCCGAACCCAGGCCCTTCCTCAGCACGGTATTCACCCTCAGCTCCCACCACCCCTACGAGCTCCTCCCGGACGATGCCGAGCGGTTCGGCGGGGGCAGCCTGCCCATCCACGCCACGCTGCGCTACACGGACGATGCCCTGCGGCAATTCTTCGCCACGGCGCGCACCATGAATTGGTACGCCAACACGATCTTCGTGATCACCGCCGACCATACCGCGGACCTGGAACGCACCGGCCGCCACGGGGACAAGCCGATCGACCACTGGATCCCCCTGGTGGTCCACGCGCCGGGCCGGTTGGCCCCCGATCGGATCGAGGACGTGGTGCAGCAGATCGACATACTTCCCTTGGTGCTGCAGCTGGCCGGCCATGAGGCCCCCTTCTTCAGCTTCGGCCATTCACCGTTGGCCCCCGGTCCGCGCTACGCCGTATCGGCGAGCAACGGCCTGTACACCATCATCGGCTCCCACGCCCAGCTCGTGTCCGATGGCACCCGGACCATTGAAGTGCGTCCTTTGGAGGGCGCGGCGGTGGACAGCACGGAGGTGGACCGCATGGAGCGCCACCTGCAGGCCGCCGTGCAGCAGTTCAACCACTACGTACGGCGGGGCATGCGACCGCCCGCGACGCCATGAAAGTGATGCTCGTGTGCAACCCCCGCTCGGGTCGTCGGCAGGCGCCCGAGGTGCGGCATCGGGCCGAGGAGATGGCCGCGGCCGCGGGCATCGCCCTGCATGTGCGCATGATCGAGGGGCCCGGACACGGCACCGTGCTGGCCCAGGAAGGTGTGGAACAAGGGTACGACCGGGTGATCGGCGTGGGTGGTGATGGCACCTTCAACGCGCTGGCCGCCGGACTGATGGGCTCCAAGGTGGCACTGGGCCTGGTCCCGATGGGGAGCGGCAACGGCTATGCCCGCTCCGTGGGGGTGCCGTTGAAGCCGGAGGCCGCCCTGCACCGCGCACTGACCGGCCCCATCCGCCGGATGGACATGGGCTACCTCAACGACCGTCCGTTCCTGGGCGTGGCCGGCATCGGCTTTGATGCCCAGGTGGCCCACCGCTTTGCCGAGAGCCGCGGCAGGGGCCTGTGGAACTACGTGCGCATCACCCTGGAAGAGATGGCCGATGCCGCCGCCATGAGCGTGCAGGTGCGGGCCAATGGCCTCGACCTGCGGGAAGAAGTGCTGATGGTGGTGTGTTGCAACACCCGCGAGTTCGGCAACGGCGCGGTGATCAGCCCCAACTCCCGACCCAACGACGGCCAGGCCGAATTGCTGCTGGTGCGCCGCCCCGGTTGGCTGCCCATGATCGGGGCCATGGCCAAGCTCTTCACCGGCGGGCTCCAGGAGAGCCGGCTTGTGCACCTGCTCACCACCACCCAGGCGCGGATCGTGCAGCCGGGCACCTGGGCCCACGTGGACGGCGAACCGTTCACCGTGGGCCCCACCGTGGAGTTCCGGCTGGAAAGCGGGTGCCTTTGGGTGGCCGCTTGATCGGATCGCCCCTGCGGGCGCATGTCGGCATCCCTTACCCCTTACTTTGCCATACCGCTCGCATTCCGCGAGACTGGACGCATCCCATTCCCATCCGCCATCATGTGCCCCAACGCCCTACTCCGCACCGCCCGCGCCATCGTGCCTTGGGCTATGCCGCTGCTGCTCACCAATACGGTGCAGGCACAGGTCACCAATGTGGACATCGACCTGGCACCGGGCAGTGACGCGGACCAGATGGAGGTGCGGATGCGCTTCAATGGAAGCGGCTTCGGGGAGGTGTTCAGTGGCCTGGTGTTCACCATCCGCTGGGATGCCAGTTCGCCGGCCTTGCTGCCCCTGGGAACGCCCTTCTGCACGGGGGCGGCCTTCCCCATCGGCGCATCCCCCCACGTGGAGGATGGCGGCTACCGCTATCGCACCTGGAACATGGAGGGCATGGCCCAGCTGCAGGCCGACCCCGACCTGGACGGCGGCTGCGGATTCGTCTTCCCCGCCGGGGAATGGGTCACGGTGCTCACCATCACGCCCATCAACAACGCCGGGTGCACGTCGTTCCAGATCGTGAACGACGCTTACACCACGGCCAACAACCGCAACTTCTACCTGTCGCTCAATGGGCAGCAGAACAACCCGCAGGGCGGCAGCCTTACGGGTTCGATCGAGCCTACGCCCGTGCAGATCGGTGCGTGCGCGCCCGACTGCGCCGGTGTGGTCGGCGGCACCGCCTACCTGGACAATTGCGGCACCTGCGTGGGCGGCAACACCGGCCTGGAACCCTGCGTGCAGGACTGCAATGGCGACTGGGGCGGCAATGCCTACCTGGACAACTGCAACACCTGCGTGGGCGGCAACACCGGCTTGGACCCATGCGTGCAGGACTGCAACGGCGATTGGGGCGGCAATGCCTACCTGGACAACTGCAGCACCTGCGTGGGCGGCAACACCGGGGAAGTGGCCTGCGTGCAGGACTGCAATGGCGACTGGGGCGGCACGGCATACATCGACAACTGCGGCGATTGCGTGGGGGGTGACACCGGTGCCGAACCCTGCACCACCGACTGCGCGGGCGTGCCCGGCGGCAACGCCTATCTGGACAACTGCGGCACCTGCGTGGGCGGCAACACCGGTGCGGAACCCTGCACGCAGGATTGCAACGGTGATTGGGGCGGAACGGCATACATCGACAACTGCGGCGATTGCGTGGGCGGCTCCACGGGTGAAGCGGCCTGCGCCCAGGATTGCGCCGGTGAATGGGGGGGCACTGCCCTTCCCGGCACCGCATGCAACGACAATGACCCTTGCACCACCAATGACACGTGGAACACCAACTGCCAGTGCGTGGGTGAACCGATCACCCTGGGCCTGCAACTGCTCGGGCCGGACACGGTGCTGCTGGGCGGCGTGGTGAGCTACACCACCTCGCAGCCGAACGGCACCCACACCTGGCAGCTGCCTGTGAGCTGGAGCACTTCCGATGCCACAGCAGCCGAAGTGACGGTGACCGTGGGGGGCACTCCGTACAGCGAAGTGTTGCTGTGCGTTTCCGTGACCGTGGACGGCTGCGTGGAGCAGGTGTGCATGCCGATATGGATCGATGCCGGGGTGGGCATGGCGGAAAGCTTGGCCGGAAGTCCCACCCTGGCGGTGTTCCCCAACCCCACCAACGGATCGTTCCACGTGACTTGGGAGGGCAGTGGCACGGTACAGCAGCTGGAAGTGTTCGACCCCCTGGGGCGGCGGGTGATGGCGCATGGCCGCATGGGCACCCTGGGGCGTGTGGATGTGGACCTGACCGGACGTGCGGCCGGCACATACCTGGTGAAGCTGATCGCGGAGGATGAAGTGCACATGGTCCGTCTGGTCCTGCAGCATTGAACGGGCGCTCGTTCGCCGCGGCATGGATATCTTCAACGGCGCACCGGGCAACGTCCGGGCCGGTCTCGCTGTCCTATGGGCATGAAGTGTTCCCGGTATCTCCGCCTCCTCCTCGCATTCCTGATGGGTATGCCGGGGATGGCTCGTGCCGGTCACATCATCGGCGGTGAACTCTACTACGACCACCTGGGCGGGAACCAGTACCGCATCTACCTCACACTTTACCGCGACTGTTCCCCCGGCAGCACCGGCTTCGACGCCCAGGCGAGCATCGGTGTCTTCGGCGCGAACGGCACCGTGGTGGGCTACTTCAACGCCCCATACACCGGGGAACAACAGGTGGCCATCGTGGTGAACAATCCCTGCCTCACGGCGCCGCCGAACATCTGCCTGCGCACCACCACGTACACCGTGCAGGTGAACCTGCCGCCCACCACCGCGGGCTACACCATCACCTACCAGCGCTGCTGCCGCCTGCCCGCCATCAGCAACCTCTTCAACGCCCAGGCCCAGGGCCTCACCTGTACGGCCCGCATCCCCGGCCAGCCCCATGCGGCCAACAGTAGCGCCCGCTTCGCCACCTACCCCCCGGTGGTGCTCTGCCTGGGCGACAACCTCACCTTCGACCATGTGGCCACCGACGCCGACGGCGACTCGCTGGCGTACAAGTTCTGCACCCCCTACCACGGTGGCAGCCAGGCGGACCCGGCCCCCATGCCCTACCCGCCCCCGTACACCAATGTGCCGTGGGCAGCGGGCTACAACGTGGACCAGCAGATCAACTCATCCCCCCCGATGTCCATCGACCCCGTCACCGGGCTGCTCACCGTGTCGCCCACCCAGCTCGGTTACTACGTGATGGGCGTATGTGTGGAGGAGTACCGCAACGGCGTATTGATCAACACCGACCTGCGCGATGTGATGTTCGCCGTGGTGACCTGCGACCCGTCCATCCAGGCGGTGGTGGCCGACCAGACACCCCAAGCCAGCTGCCAGGGCCTCACGCAGCAGTTCTTCAACGCCAGCATCAACGGTGGCTTCTGGGCCTGGGACTTCGGGGACCCCACCACCGACCAGGACACATCGAGCCTGGAGAACCCGAGCTGGACATATGCCGCACCGGGCACCTACGAGGTGATGCTGGTGGCCAACCCGGGCTGGACCTGTGCCGACACCGCCTACGCCACCTACACCGTGCAGGAGCCCATACAGGTGAGCTTCACCCCGCCGCCCACGCTGTGCGGGACCGGTGAATTGACCCTCACCGCCACGGGAAACTTCTCCAGCAATGCCATCGTGCAGTGGACCCTGCCGCCCACCGCCGTGCCCAACAACGGTGTCGGCCCACAGATCTCAGCGGTGTTCCAACCACTGGGCGCACAACCGGTGACGCTGAACGTGACCGATGGTGTTTGTACCGCATCGCACACCGCCAACGTGGTGGTGCAGCCCGAGGTGACGGCGGCCTTCGCGCCACAGACCGTGCTGTGTGAGGGACTCACCGTATCGCCGCAGAACCTCAGCACGGGCACCACGTCCTTCGCCTGGGACTTCGGCGACCCCACCACCACCGCCGATGCATCCACCGAGGCGAACCCCACGTGGACCTACGCCACCCAAGGCACATACACCATCACCCTGGTGGCCGATCCCGGGGGCGCTTGTGCCGACACCACCACGCAGGTGTACCACATGTACACGGACATCCACCCCATGTTCGAACGCCCCACCATCGCCTGTCCGGGTGAGGAGGTGCTCTTCCTGGTGAGCGGCAACCTCACGGCCTTTGGCGACATCCAATGGGACTTCGGCACGGTGGGTACACCGGCACAAGCCACCGGAGCGATGGCCAGCGCAGCGTTCGGCGTGCCGGGCGTGCATCCAGTGACCGTCACCGTGGTGGAACATGGATGTACGGGGACCTACGCCGACTCCGTGGTGGTGCACCCTCGTCCCGTGGCCAACTTCACCAGTGACGACGAAGCCTGTGTAGGCACGCCGTTCCAGTTCACCGACGGATCGACGGCCCTCACGCCACTGCGTTACCGCTGGTATTTCGGTGATGGCACGTCGGCCACAAGCCCCCACCCCCTGCATAACTACCTCCTGCCCGGGGTGTACGATGTGGCTTTGGTGGTGGCCACCGACAGCGGCTGTGTGGCCACCGACTCGCTCATGGTCCCCGCCCAGGTGACGGTGCATCCACCACCCGTGGCGGGCTTCTCTGTACATCCGCCGGTGGTGAGCATCCATGCGGGCCACATCGCCGTGACCGATCACGCGGTCGGTGCAGTGGAGTGGACATACTTCATCGAGGACGACATCTACACCGTGGCCGAGCCCACGCACCTCTTCACCGAGGGCGGACACCACAACGTGGTCCAGGTGGTGACCACCGCATACGGCTGCACGGACACACTGATGCGCCCGGTATTCGTGCGCGGCCACCTGTTCTACGCGCCCACGGCCTTCACTCCCGATGGGGACGATGTGAACGACATGTGGCTGCCCATCGTGCGCGGCGCACAGTTCTACGAGCTGTGGATCCACGACCGCTGGGGCCGTCTGGTGTTCAACACGCGTGATCCTGAAGAGGGATGGAGTGGTGATGGGCAGGCGCCCGGTGTGTACATCTACCAGGCCCGCCTCAAGGAATGGGGCTCCGATGCATACGAGTACACCGGCCACTTCACGCTGCTGCGCTGAGCGCGGTCACCCCTTCCGCACCATGTCCACGTGCGGGATCCCGTCCAGGTCGTAGGTCGGGCCCACGCGCCGGAAACCGAGACCGGCATAGAAGGCCTCCAGGTGGGCTTGTGCCGCCAGGGCGATCGTGCGCGATCCGGTGAACTGCTCGGTGGCCACCATGGCCCGCCGCATGAGTTCCGTGGCGATCCCCTTCCGGCGGTGCGCGGGCGCCACCACCACCCGCCCGATGTGCGGCGGCTCCCCGGGCAGGATCCGCGCATAGGCCACCAACGCACCGCTCCGGTCGCGGGCCAGCACATGCCAGGCGGTGAGGTCATGCCCGTCCACGTCGGGATAGACGCAGTTCTGCTCCACCACGAACACCGCGCTCCGCAGCTGCAGCGCGTCGTGCAGGTCGCGAAGGCTGAACGCATCGAAGGGGGTCGTATGCCACTGCAGCTCCATCGTCATACCGTTTCGAGGATGCCCTCCGGGAGATACAGTAGCGCACCCTCCAATTGGACATGCCCCATGGCCCCCAGCAGGCGCATGTAAATGCGGACCTGCTCGTGGTGCGCGGGTGAGCGATGCCCCGTCTTGATGTCGAGCACCCGTGTCACGGGGCCGGCCAGGATCACACGGTCCGGACGTAGCGCACGGCCATCCTCGGCAATGATGGTGGCCTCGGTGCGCACATCGAGGCCTGCACCGAACCACGGCTCCAGCGCGGGAGCGCCGAGCAGGTCCTCCAGGCGGGTGATGAGCTGTTGGGCGGCGTCCGGGGCGATGGACCCCATGGCCACGGCCTGTTCGAGCGCGGGCCGCACATCATGCACGGTGCGCACCCGGGCCATGGCGGCGTGCACGGCGTTGCCATAGCGGCGGTAAGGATCGGGGTCGGCCGGATCCCATTCCTCGGGGGCCTCGTGGCGCACCCCCAGGTCACCGGCCGCAGCGGGCGGTGCGGCGGCATGGAGCTCCCTGCTGTCGTGGCCCTTCTTGCGCGGCCAAGGCGGTTGCGCGCTGCCCCGCACCAGCTCATCCGGCCCGCCTTGGGCGGTCATGAACTGGGACAATGCTCCGCCGATGGTGCTCGCGCCCGCCGGCACCAGCGCGTACAGCCGCTGCTCGGCCCGCGTGAACGCCACGTAGAGCAGGTTGAGATCGTCGAGCATGCGCGCCGCCTGCTCCTCCTCGTACTCCGGCAGCCCCGCCTGTCGCACCAATTTGGTCGTCCGGACCAACGCCACGGGCAGTTCGGGTGCCGCCATGGCCGGATCCACCCACAGATGCTCCACATGGGCCCGGGTGGTCATGGCAGCGTCCGGTACGATCACAACCGGGAACTGAAGGCCCTTCGATTTGTGGATCGTCATCACCTGGATCGCGTTGTCGGTGGCCGGCGGTTCCACGCTGCGCGCCACGCCACTACGGTCCCAGTGCGCAAGGAAGCTGCCAATGTCCTGGCCATGCGCCAGCGCATGGGCATGCGCCTCGGTGAGCAGCGTGAGCACTCGCGCATCGCGGGCGGGATGCACGCCATGCGCACGCACCAGTCGCACGATCAGGTCGGTGAGCGTGGTATGCAGACCGCCGCCCACATGCTCCTGAAGGAAGGTGACCACCCGCCCCACGGGGTCCACGGTGGCCACATCGGCATAGGGGTCACGATCGCCCTGCGCACCCATCAATGCCTGCCACTGCACGGCGCGGGCCGCCACCTGGGGATCACCGGTATGCAGGTGGCGCAGCAAGGCGATCACCGCCTCGACGATGGGATCACCGCTCAGTTTCAGCCCGTCGGGCGAGAGCACCGCATGGCCGTCCTGCACCAACGCCGCCGCAGTGCGATGTCCTTCCAGGCCACTGCGTACCAGCACCGCCACATCGGCCGGACGGAAGCCAGCGGCCAATGCATCCTTCACCCGTTCCAGCAGCCATTGCTGTCGCTCGGCCCGCGCCTCCGCGCCCTGTTCGTTCTGCATCCGACGTAGATGCACCAAGCCTTCATCCGTGCGCCACGCCTGCTGGGCATGGTCATCGTACACGCTGCGCAGATCGTCGGCGAGCAGCCCCTTCAACTCGCCGAAGAGCTGGTTGTTGAACTCCACGATGGTGCGCGCCGACCGGTGATTGCTGGCGAGCGGACCAGGGCGCTGGAAGTGCTTCCGGAGCACGGACTCCCGCTCGGCCGTACGCGGATCGTTGGGGTCGCTGCCGTGCACCGCCGGGAATCGCTGAAAGAGCCGCACCTCACCATTGCGCCAACGGTAGATGGCCTGCTTGGCGTCGCCCACCAGCAGCACACTGCCACCGGTGCCCAGTGCCTCCTCCACCAGGGGCATCAGGGTGCGCCACTGCAGGAGGGACGTGTCCTGGAACTCGTCGATGAGGTAGTGGCGGTAGCGCGCGCCCATGCGCTCGTGGATGAAGGAGGCGGGCTCATGCTCCACCACCTCGGCCACCTTGCGTGTGAGGTCGCTGAAGAACACCACGCCGTCCGAACGTTTGGCCTGCTCCAGGTGATCGGCCAGGGCGCGCAGGGTGTACACGGTCACCAGATCGCGCAGCACCGCCTCCCGGACCACCTGCACGGCATATCCGCTCCGATGCAGTTCCACCGCAGCGTCGAACAACGCGGCCAACCGCGGCCCCAAGCGCTCCAAGGCGGCCACGGACCCGGGGGATGCCGAGCCGCTGTGCCACTTCCCCGTATCGCGGGCCTTGCGGGCATTGGCCCCGGGCAGGTCCAGCTCCGAGCGGAACTCGGCCACCTTCTTGAACCAACTGTACACACCGCGCACGCCATGGGCCATTTCCTTCCCTTCCACCCCGGCACTGCGCAGCAGGTCCATCACCTCGCGGCCGATCGCCCGCATCCGCGCACGGTAGTCCTGCACCTGGGCGCCCAGTCGTTTCCGCAGGTCCAGCACCGTGTGGGCATCCAGGGCGCCGAGCATATCCAACGGGCGGATGGACGACTCCCGCGTGAGCTGCTCGGCCAGATCGATCAGTGGCGCCTCGGGGTCCCAGCCACGGTCCTCCTGAAGCAACTGCATGCAGGCCTCGGTGAGCAGCACGGTCACCTCCGGATCGTTGCCCACCTCCGCCACCAGGCTTTCCACTGCGCGACGCAGGTAGAAGTCCTGCTCAGTGGTCATGCGCAGCTCGTGGTCCAATTGCAGCTCGCGGGCGAAGGGCCGCACCATGCGTCGCGTGAAGGCATCGATGGTGCTGATGGCCACGTCGCCCCAATGGTGCAGCATGTGGCCCAGCACCGCCTCGGCGCGCAGGGCCAGCGCAGCATCGTCGATCTTCGCCTTGGTGCGGAGCTCGTTGGCCACATCGGCCATGGCACCTGTGTAGGGCCCGCCGGTGGCGAGGCTCCGCAGGTATTCCAGCACGCGTTCGCGCATCTCGCCGGCGGCCTTGTTGGTGAAGGTGAGGGCCAGCACGCGGCGGTACGCGGCGGGGTCATCACCCCGCAGCGCATGGGCCAGATAGTGCTTCACCAGGGCGTGGGTCTTGCCCGCACCGGCACTGCTGTGGAGCACGGAGAACATGGCGGGAAGGTAGCGCGGGCCATGCATGCGGCCGAGCTCGGCCTCCAAGAAGAAGCCCCCGGCGCCATGGCACCGGGGGCTTCCCACCACACAAGGGGTCCGTTCAGTTGAGCACCAGGGTGATCGTGCCCACCGGCGGGGCCTCCACCACGCGCAGGGCCTTGGAGTATCCCAGGATGGCCTGAATGGTGGCGGCGCGGGGGCCGGGGAGGGTGGCGGTGCGCATGGTGCGGCTGGAACGGCGGGGGTGGTTGGTACGTTGAAGGGTAGAATCGGTCATGCCGTCGGGTTTGGATGAGCACTTTGCCCCATTAACGCACCACCGGGTCGTCTATTGCGTAGCCCCGAAAAGCAACAGGCGGACACCCCGACCGGGGCCCCCGCCTGTTGTCCGGGCCGTGGGGTGCGTCACGCACGATCCAGCACCATGCCGTGCTTGCGGATGAGCTTGCGCATGTTGATCAGCGCATACCGCATCCGGCCCAGCGCCGTGTTGATGCTCACGTCCGTGTGCTCGGCGATCTCCTTGAAGCTCATGCCCAGGTAGGTGCGCATGATCACCACCTCGCGCTGCTCCTCGGGCAGCCGGTCGATCAGCTTGCGCACATCGGCATCGATCTGCAGGTCCACCAGCCGCTGCTCCACGTTGCGTTCGGTCACTGAAATGGTGGCGAACACGTCGTGGTCCTCATGGCTGCGCACCAGGGGCATCTTCTTGTTGCGCCGGAAGTGGTCGATGACCAGGTTGTGGGCGATGCGGAGCACCCAGGGGAGGAACTTGCCCTCCTCGTTGTACCCGCCGGTGCGCAGGGTATGCACCACCTTGATGAACGCCTCCTGGAAGAGGTCCTCGGTCACCTCGCGGTCGCGCACCATCAATTGGATGTGCGCCCAAACCTTGCGTTTGTGCCGATGGAGCAGCTTCTCGAAGGACTTTTCGTCGCCCTGGAGATACCGATGCACCAATTCCCTATCGTCCAACACCGCCGCCTTGACGGGGCTTTTCACCGTGGTAAGCATGGCCTTCCCTTTTAGGTCCGTGAAAGGATCGTACTGTCAGGGTAGAGGTCGTGCTATGGGCGGTCTGGATTGGTGCCGATGGGCGGTTCGCGGTGCGGGTTGGAAGAGGGAACGCAGCGGGCGGGCCGTTTATTGTGTGGGCGCCTTATTCCCCTGCGTTACCGGTCAAAGATAGCGGGGGCCGGAGCCAGCCCGCAAGGCCGATGCCTAATTTCGCGGCCCCGTTCCCCCACTCCTTCCAGCCTTGTCCTCCCCCACCTCTCCGACCCCCACGTCTGCCGCCGCGGCCAGCACCCGTTCCCACGAGGATACGGGCATGATCCGTGTGCGCGGCGCCCGGGTGCACAACCTGCGCAACATCGACGTGGACATCCCGCGCGGCAAGCTGGTGGTGATCACCGGACTCAGCGGCAGCGGCAAGAGCAGTCTCGCCTTCGACACCCTCTACGCCGAAGGGCAGCGCCGCTACGTGGAAAGCCTGAGCAGTTATGCCCGCCAGTTCCTGGGTCGGCTGGAGAAGCCGGACGTGGACAAGATCCAGGGCATCAGCCCCGCCATCGCCATCGAACAGAAGGTGATGAGCAGCAACCCGCGCAGCACCGTGGGCACCAGCACCGAGGTGTACGACCACCTGAAG
>CAYXKE010000014.1:0-49105 GCA_964464935.1 uncultured Chryseobacterium sp. | reverse complement strand
CTTGGTCTTGCCGCTGCCGGTGGCCCCGCAGATCAGGCCGTGGCGGTTCATCGTGCGCAGGGGCACTCGCACCAACGCGCCCGGGGGCACTTGGCCGTCGAGCAGGGCACCGCCCAATACGATGCTGTCACCCTTGTGCGTGTAGCCCTGCTGGATGCATTGGGCGAACTTTTCCGGGTCCTTCATGTGGGCAAAGGAAAGGCAAGGCGCCGCCAGGCGCGGGCCGAAGCGATCAGGAGAACGAGATGCGTGCGACGGAGAAGCGACCGCTGCCGGTGAACAGCAGGGTGATGAAGGCGAACATGTACACGAGCGCCAACTCCTTCTCCTTGAAGCTGGCATCGCCTTTCACCATGAACACGATCACGGCCATGCCGATGATCAGCGGCACCACCGCGGCACGGGTCCAGATGCCCAGCACCAGCAGGGCCGAGCAGACGACCTCGGCGAAGAGGATCAGGATGAGGGAGAAGGCCGGGCCCAGGCCGAAGGGGTCCGCGAAGCTGTCGACCAGTTCGGAGAACCGCATGAGCTTGGGCCATCCATGCTGCCAGAACATGGTGCCGCCGGCGGCGAGCCGCAGGGTGAGGTAACCAAGGTCCTCGGAGAGGGGTTCGCTATTGAGCAGCATCGGTGTGGTTCGTGGTGCGAAGCTACCGGCGACCGGGGCGGGTGGTGTGGGGCTTGCGGCGGGATCTTATCAACGGGCGGGGCGTAACATTCCCACCGTCCCGGCGTAGGAACGCGGCATGAAAAAGTTGCTTACTCCCCTGGCGCTGCTTCTCGTTCTACCCACTGTCGCGCAGGATGGTGCGGGCGAGATGCTGGCCGGCATGAGCGCCCTGCGTCGGCAGGACCACGTCACCGCCGAGCGGAGTTTCAGCCAGCGCATCGAGGCGGCTCCGGCCGACCTGGACGCTTGGTATTACCGCGCGGTGAACCGGCTCACCATGAGCGATCTGGAAGGGGCCCTGAACGATCTGGACCATCTGCTGCGCCTGGACCCGGAGCACGCCCATGGCCTGCTGCGCCGGTCGGAGGCCCGCACGGCCATGTCCGACCGGGGCGGTGCGCAGGACGACCTGCGCCGGCTGCTGAACGCCTACCCCGAAGGCCCCATCGCCGAACATGCCCTCTTCCAACTGGGCCACCATGCGGTGATGGATGGTGACATGCACAAGGCCCGCCAGCATTACACCCAGCTCTGTTCCATCGCGCCCCATCAGGCCATGGCCTGGTGCAACCTGGGCATCGCTCAGGCCGCTCTGGGGCTCGATGACGAAGCACTCCTCAGCCTGGAGAAGTCCATCGACCTGGACGACACCCTGGACCAGGCACACGTGAACCGTGCCATTGTGCTCTTCCGCCTGGACCGTCGCACCGATGCCTGCGCCTCATTGGTGCGTGCCCGTGAACTGGGTGACACCAGCGTGGACGAGATGCTGCTGATCTACTGCGAATAGCGGGATCGACGACAGCCGCCAACGAAGAAGGGCCGCCCTCGCAGGCGGCCCTTCTTCGTTGCTTTCGGTGGGGAGATCAACGACCCACGATCAGCTTCGTGGTGCCGGCCCCCACTTCGTTGCGGGCCACCACGAGGTACATGCCGTTGGCGAGGCCCAGGGCCTGGGTGTCGATGCGCACCGCGTTGCTGCCTTGGGGGGCGTAGACGTTGCTGTACACGGTGGCGCCGCTCAGGTCTTGGATCATCACCGTGGTGCTGTGGTGGTCCATGCCCAGCACTTGCAGGGTGAACTGCCCTTCGGTGGGGTTGGGGAACAGCGTCACCGGCTTCTCATCGCTCAGCTCTTCCACGCCCACCGGTGCACCGATGTAGATGTTGTCGATGTACAGGTCGCCGGAGTAGGCGGCGGAGGTGTACTTGAAGCGGAAGGCCACGTTGTCGGCCAGGGTGGCGTTGGGCAGCGTGATCACGCGGGTGCGCCAGGCGCCGGGATCGGAGGCGTTGCCGTTCGTCACCAGGTCGATGGTGGACATCTGGGGCTGGTTGAAGGACAGCCAGTGGCGGCCGCAGGTGATGGAGTATTGGATATCCAGCCGCTCATGCAGCTGGCTGGTGTCGGAGGCCATGGTGGCGTAGTGGTAGTCGAACGACAGCACACCACCCGTGCTGCTCAGGGAGCTCAGGTTCAGCACCGGGGTCACCAGGTCATCGATGTCACCGTAGTTGTTCGGGTTGATCACGTCCAGCGGGTTGCGGTCGCCGCTGTTCAGGCGGGCGGAACGGTTTCCGGTGCTGGCGATGTTCGAGGCCGGCTGCCAGAAGGTGTGGTTGTGGTCGTGGTTGTAGGCCGTCATCGGGTAGAGGTTGTTGCTCTCGAAACCCTTGATGAACGGGGGCGTGACGTTCGTGCCACCGCCGGCGATGAAGACGGCGTTCTCGATGGTCTTGCTGCTCTCGCCATGCGCGTTGGCCACGGTGAGGGTCACGGTCTTCCAACCGGGGGTGCTGAACTGCACCACGGGGTTCTGCTCCGAGCTGGTGGCGGGCTCGCCGTCCTGGAAGGTCCAGGCCCAGCTGGTGGCCATGGCGCGGTGCGAGTTGTCCACGAAGCGTACGGTGGTGCCGGCGCAGGTCATCGGGGTGAAGGGCACCACCGGGGCGGTCAGGCTGTTGCCCACCACGGCGTAGAAATCGGCCTCCGGGGCGCAGTACACTTCGCTGCCGGGGGCCACACCGGTGGCCACGTGGTTCTCGGGCGTCCAGAGTTCGTTGCGCTGACCCGCGGTGGAGAACAGGGCGGCGTACATGCGTTCCACCTGACCATGGGTGAACATGATGCCGCAGCTCGAGTAGTCCATGTAGTTCTGGAAGTTCTCGATGGCATCGCTCGATCCCACGATGCGCACGTTGTCGAGGGAGAAGGAACCCTCGGGGGCCTCCGCGTTCCACGCATAGAAGCGCAGGTTCAGCGCGTTCACCGACTTGGCGGGACCCACCACCCGCACGAAGAACTCTTCGTCGGTGTCCTGTTTGAAGTAGGCGATGTTGGCGTTGGCCCCACCGCGGATGCCGATCTTGCTGGTATCACCGGGGATGATCACCAGGTTGGTGCCGTAGTTGTTCAGCGAGTGGCGCACCGAGAAGGTACGGGGACCGTCCAGGCTGCGGCGCACGTACATGCGAATGGTGTCCACCTTCACCACCTGATCGATCGCCGGGGTCAGCGTCACTTGGTAGTATTTGTTCGCATCCCGTTCGCCGGTCAGATCAGCATAGCTGGTGTTGCCATCCTCGGCGCCGGTGCCCCAGCCGGAGAAGGCGAAGCGGCCTTCGGCGGTGCTGTTGGCGGACACGCCGACCGCTTGGAAGGCGGACACGCTGGTACGCAGGGCGTCGTTGATGGTGTCGATCACGGCAGGCGGGTTGAAGGGGTCGGTGCTGCCGGAGGTGGTGGTCACCTCAGCGAAGTCCCATATGCCGGTATTGTGCTCGGGCATGAAGGCCATGCGGTCACAACGGGCGGCGTTGGCCAGGTTGTTGGTGGGGCATCCGCCACTGAAGCCGAAGGTCTGCGGGGTGTCCTGCACCCCGTCATCGCCACAGGCCACACCCGGTTGGTTCGTGTCGCCCCACACGTGCGAGAGGTTGAGCGAGTGTCCCATCTCGTGGGTGATGGTGCGGCCATCGTTGCCGGCGGCCGTGCCAGTGTTGCCTACATAGGTGTGCCGCGACATGATGCCGTCGAGCAGTTGCATGAAGCCGTCCGTAGAGCTGGGGTACAGGGCGTAGGCGGCGGCGTTCGACTCGGTCCGCAGGTCGCCCAGACGCCGGGCCACCCAGATGTTCAGGTACTTGTTGCGCGGCCACTGGTTCAGCTTCGAGAAGGCCTCACCGTACATGGTCTGCACGGTCTCGATCCGGTCCACACCGTTGGTGCAGTTGCCATACTTGTCCTTGGTGGCCAGGGCGAAGCGGATCTTCGAACGCCCGATCCGGTCCTGGAACGCCGGGATCACCGAGGCGGTGTCCGCGTTCAGGGTGGCGAAGTCACGGTTGAGCAGTTCCACCTGGTTCACGATCTGGGCGTAGGAGATGTTCTCCGCGCCCTTCAGGTGCAGGATGTGGAACACCAAGGGGATCAACACTTCCGGTTGGTCCTCACGCAGGTCGGCGTGCTTCAGGAATTCCTTGATCTCCTCTTCCAGTGCTGCCCGGTCGTACAGGATGCTCGGGTCGGCCGCGACCATCTGGTGATAGACATGGTCTGTGCCGCAAACATGTTGCGTGCTTTGCGCGGATACGGAGGCGGCCAGCACGCCGGCTGCAAGGGTGAGTAGTGGTTTCTTCATGGTCTGTGACCGGTGTGGTTTTGGGCGCGAGGGGTGCCCGACGGCCCTAAAGTAAAGATCCGCTCCGGAACCGATCCACCTGAGGCGGACATGGCGCCTCGGAAGCAGCCAACGGCGCGGAATGCGCCATATTCGGCAGCAGGGGGGCTCACCCCTGGTCCAGCGCCGAAAGGATCACCGTGCAGGCCTCCCGCACCTCGTCGGCCGTGATCGACAGCGGCGGGGCGATGCGGAATGCGGTGGGGCAGCTCAGGAACCAGAATCCCAGCACGCCGTGGTCCAGGCAGTGGTGCACCACGCGCTGCACCCGGTCGGCCTCGCCCAGATCGACCGCCAGCATCAAGCCCACGCCGCGCACCTCCTGGATCGCCGGGTGGCGCAGGAGGTCCTTGAACAGGCGCCCCATGCGTGTGGCATTGGCCGGCAGGTCCTCGGCGATCAGTACTTGCAAGGCCGCCAGCCCCGCGGCGCAGGGCAGGGGGTGCCCACCAAAGGTGGTGATGTGGCCCAGCACCGGGTCGTGGGTGAACAGGTGCATGCGCTCGCGCGAGGACACGAGCGCGCCCATGGGTACCCCGCCGCCCAAAGCCTTGCCCAGCACCAGGATGTCGGGCTCCACGCCGAAGTGCATGAAGGCGAACAATTCGCCGGTGCGCCCGAAACCGGTCTGCACCTCATCGAAGATCAGCATGGCCCCCACCTCCTTGCAGCGTGCGCGCAGGGCCCGCATCCATGCCCCGTTGGGCACGCGCACACCGGCATCGCCTTGGATGGGCTCCACCACCACGGCCGCCGTACGCTCGGTGATCTGCGCCAGCCCGGCCGGGTCGTTGAAGGGGATGAAGTCCACATCGGGCAGCAGCGGACGATTGCGGTAGCGCTTCTCCTCGTTGCCGGTGATGCTCAGCGAGCCGTGGGTGCTGCCGTGGTAGCTCTTGTGGCAGGCGATCAGCTGAGTGCGACCGGTGATGCGCTTGGCCAGCTTCAAGGCGGCTTCATTGGCCTCGGTTCCGCTGTTCACGAAGTAGGTGCAGTCCAGTCCCTGCGGGAGTACGGACGCCAGCCGTTCCGCGAAACGCACCTGCGGCTCCTGGATGAACTCGCCGTACGGGATCACATGCAGGTAGCGTTCCGCCTGATCCATGATGGCGGTGATCACCTGCGGATGGCCGTGCCCCACGTTGTTCACCGCCAGGCCGGCCACCAGGTCGAGGTAGCGACGGCCGTCGCGGGTGTGGATATGCCGGCCCCGGGCCTCCACCACGTCCAAGGCGATGGGGTACGGGCTGGTCTGGGCCAGATGATGCAGGAAGGCGGTGCGCAGGTCGGCCATGTCAGCGGTTGCGTGCGCCGCAAAGTTGCGATGCGCGCACCGCCCGTGGTCACTTGCGCTTCAGCACGCGCTGGGCGGCCGCCACGATGTCGGGTGTGTCCAGGCCGTATTTCTTCAGCAGCTGGGCCGGGGTGCCGCTCTCCCCGAAGGTGTCGTTCACGGCCACATACTCCTGCGGTGTGGGCTGGTGCAGGGCGAGCGTTTGTGCGATGGCATCGCCCAGTCCACCGTGGCGGTTGTGCTCTTCGCAGGTCACCACGCGACCGGTCTTGCGGGCCGAGGCCAGCACGGTGTCCACGTCGAGCGGCTTGATCGTGTGCACATTGATCACCTCCGCCTTGATGCCCGCCTTGGCCAGCTCGTCTGCGGCCTGTAGCGCGTTCCACACCAGGTGGCCACAGGCGAAGATGCTCACGTCAGCGCCCTCCACCAGGACCTGGGCCCGGCCGATCTCGAAGGGGAGGTCGGCGGGGATGAACACGGGCCATTTCGGCCGACCGAAACGCAGGTACACGGGACCTTCATGGGCGGCGATGGCGATGGTGGCCTGTTTGGTCTGGTTGTAGTCGCACGGCACGATCACCGTCATGCCGGGCAGCATGCGCATCAGCCCGATGTCCTCCAGGATCTGGTGCGTGGCACCGTCCTCGCCCAGGGTGAGGCCGGCGTGGCTGGCGCAGATCTTCACGTTCTTGCCGGCATATGCGATGCTCTGGCGGACCTGGTCGTACACCCGGCCGGTGCTGAAGTTGGCGAAGGTGCCGGTGAAGGGGATCTTGCCGCCCACGGTGAGGCCGGCGGCCACGCCCATCATGTTGGCCTCGGCGATGCCCACTTGGAAGAAACGCTCGGGGAAATCCTTCTTGAAGGCGTCCATCTTCAGCGATCCGGTGAGGTCGGCGCACAGGGCCACCACGTTGGGGTTGGTCTTGCCGAGCTCATGCAGGCCGGCGCCGAAGCCGCTGCGGGTGTCCTTCTGGTCCAGGAGGGGGTAATGCATGGGGCGGAATGATCGGGGTCGTCCTTGGGAGGTCTCCTAAAAGTTCACGGTGGTGCTGCGTCCGCTGTCGATGATCACCTCGCGGATGAGGGTGAGCTCGGTGCGGCGGGCACTGCCGCTGCGATAGGTCACTTGGTACGCACCGGGTTGCAGGCGCAGCTGCGTTCGGGTGGCGGTGGGGTCCAGGTCGATGACCCACACCAGTTCATCGCCTTCGCGCCGCAGGATGGCGCCTGGCCCGGGGCGCTCCATCAACACGTTCAGCACGCCGGGGCGCGGGATGGCGATGTCGGTGGTGCGGCCTTGTTCGATGCGCACATCGGGGATGTAGGTGCGGGGCAGAGTGAGCACCTCCAGGTCGTACACCCCTGTGCGGTAGCGCTGCGCCGTGCCCATCTCCTGGGCGTGCAGCGTGGCCATGTCCCCCCTTCGGCGTACGACACAATGCACGGTCTGTGGATCGGCGGGACCGGTGCCCTGTTTCAGGCGCAAGGTGCCCATGCCGGCATCAATGGCGATGACGTTGTGCGTGCCGGGCTTCAACTTCACCTCTTCCCGCACCGAAGGGGGCACCGTGTGGGCCACCACCCGGTAGGTCAACACCGGGTCGAGCATGAGCGTGTCGGGCAGGCCGCGGTCGTTCATGGTGTGCATCAGATGATGGCGCACGGCGCCGGTGCGGCGGTCGTAGAAGGTCACGGGCACATCGGTCTCCGTGGGGCGGCCATCGCTGGTCATCAGGCTCACCTGGGCCGTGGTGGTGTTCAGCGCCTGCGTCACCACCACCTTCAGCACATGTTCGAAGAGCTCGGGTGTGCTGGCATCGAAGAAGTTGCCCACGCACTGCAGGTTGTACTTGTCGTTCTCCGTGAGGCCCACACCGATCACGAACGGTTTCAACACGATGCCCTTCGCCTGCAGGGCCCGGCTCACCGCGCACGGGTCCTCATCGCAGGCCTCGATCCCGTCGGTGATGAGGATGATCACGTTCCGCACCTTGCGTTTGTCGCTCTTCTCCGTCGGGGGGAAATCCTCGGCCGCCTTCTCCAGCGAACGCGCGATGGGGGTGGTGCCCAGGCAGCGGACCGTGCTCAGGGTCTGCCGCATGGCCGGAATGCTGTGGGTGCTGAAGGGCACTTCCAGCTTGGTGTCATTGCAGTCCTGCTTGCCGGGCTGAATGGCGGTCTGGTGACCGTACAGGCGCAGCGCCAATTCCAGGTCGGGCTGGTCCTCCAGCTCCTGCAGCGAGCGGAGCAGCAGTTCGCGGGCGGTTTCGATCTTTGGTCGGTCGCCCCAGAAGGCGTTCATGCTGTTGCTCGCGTCCATCACGAACAGCATGCGGGTGAGGGGCGGCTGGGACGACGGGCCTTGGGCATGGCCGGCGGCGGCGCAGGTCAGCAGGGCGGTGGCCACCAGGGAACGCATCATCCATGGAACGGCGAAAGGCATGCCGTACGTGCGACGGGCCGATGAGGCAGCCCCCCCGTTCACGGGTGCGGTAGCAGGTCCGCTGAGCGGTCGCCTGGGCACGGCCGCGGTGGTCATCAGTAGTCGCCCAAGGTTTCCTCCAGTTGGGCCAGGGCCCGCTCCAGCTGCGCATCGTTGGGGGCGATGCCGTGCCATTCGTGGCTGCCCATCATGAAGTCCACGCCTTGGCCCATCTCCGTGCGCATGAGCACCACCACGGGGCGCCGCTGGCCGGTGCGGGCGCGGGCGGCGGCAAGGGTGGACACCACCTCGGCCATGTCGTTGCCGTTCATCTCCAGCACGTCCCAGCCGAACGCCTTCCACTTCGCGGGCAGGTCGCCCAGGGGGAGTACGTCCTCCACGTCCCCGTCGATCTGCCGCCCGTTCCAGTCCACCGTGGCGATGAGGTTGTCCACGCGCTGGGCGGCGGCGAACATCACCGCCTCCCAGATCTGGCCCTCCTGGAGCTCGCCGTCGCCGTGCAGGCAGTAGACCAGGTGGTCGTCGCCGTTGAGCTTTTTGGCCAGTGCGGCACCGATGGCCACGCTAAGACCCTGGCCCAGGGAGCCGCTGGCCATGCGCACGCCGGGCAGGCCTTCGTGGGTGGTGGGGTGGCCTTGCAGGCGGCTGTCGATGCGCCGGAAGGTGCGCAGCTCCTCCAACGGGAAGTAACCGCTGCGGGCCAGTACGCTGTACCACACCGGGCTGATGTGCCCATTGCTCAGGAAGAAGAGGTCCTGGCCGTGGCCGTCCATGTCCCATGCCTTGGGGTCGTGGCGCAGCACGTGGAAGTACAGGGCGGTGAGGAAGTCGGCACAGCCCAGGGAGCCGCCCGGGTGGCCGCTCTGCACGGCATGCACCTGGCGCACGATATCACGGCGTACCTGGGAGGCGATGCGTTCAAGCTCGACGATGCCCGCCTTGGTGGTGGCCGGTTCGGATGCGGTCATGACAATGGAATGGAAGATCGGACGCGAAGGTAGACGGCCGTCCGCAGGTGCCGGGGATCGTGGATAAGTCGTGAAAAGTGCCGCACGGAGCAGGCGATTTTCAGCATACATTTTCGTCGAGCGTATTGTGTGTTTTGTCGAAAAATCAGGCTCGCTCAGCCGGGCGGTAGAGTCCGTATCATGCGGCTGATTAGCTTGGCCACATGCGGTTGTCCCTTGCCCTGTTCCTGGTGCCCGCGTTCGCGGTGGCCCAATACCAAGGTCCGGAGAGCGTGGAATACGATCCGATCGGCGACCGCTACCTGGTGAGCAACACCGGGAGCCAGCGCATCAAGCAGCGCGCGGCCGATGGCACGGTCACGGACTTCACCGGGGCGCTCCCCGCGGCGCCATACGGGCTGGAGATCTTGGGCGATGTGGTGTACGCGTGCATGGGGGGCGGTGTGCGGGGCTTCAGTCTGGCCACCGGGGAGCAGGTCAGTTCCATCGCGCTCAACGCCGGCTTTGCCAACGGCATCACCACCGACGGCGAGTACCTGTATGTGACCGACTTCCACAACAGCCAGCGGCGCATCTTCAAGGTCGACCCGGGGGCGGGCACCTCCTCCATCTTGGCGGCCTCCCTGCCCGGCCAGCCGAACGGTATCGTGCACGTGCCCGGCACGGACCAGCTGCTGGTGGCCTTCTGGGGGAACCCGGCCGCGGTGCGCGCCTATCACCGGGAGTCCGGCGCCCTGCTGGGCGAGGTGACCACCAACGTGGGCAACATCGATGGCATCAACATCGATTGCGAGGGCCGCGTGCTCATCGCGTCGTGGTCGCCGGCGCGGATCTCCCGCTTCACCTGGGGCAGCACGCCCGTGTTCGAGAACCTCGGTGTGCCGGGCTTGAGCAACCCGGCCGATATCGACTATGATGCCGTGCATCACCGCGTGTGCATCCCCAACAGCGGCAACCACACCGTGACCCTGTTCGATCTCGCATGCACCTCCACGGACATGGACGAGTGGGCTTGGACACCCACCCAGCGCCGCATCTCTCCGAACCCGGCCCGGGACATCGTGGCGGTGGAGCCGCCGTTCCGTACCTCCGAGCCCTATCTGCTGCTCAACCCGCGCGGCAGCGTGATCGGTGGGGGGACCCTGGGGGCCGGTGCGCAGCTGGACATCTCCCCGTTGGCGCCAGGGGTCTACACCATGCAGTTCACCCGCAACGGCGAGTGGTTCCGCTTCGTGAAGGAGTAGGGCCAGGTACACGAAAGCCGCGCGGGGGAACGGGGCTGGAACCCGCGTCGATCCCCTTGGGAACCTTGGGCACGATCGCGGAATGCCGCGGCTGGCCGCTGGAGGCATGAAGTGCGTCACGCGGATCGGCATGGCTCGGCGCGCCGCACGGGCCCTTGCCCTGCGCCCCAGCCATCGCGGTGGCCATCCTCTCGGATCCCATCGGGGGCGGGGGAGGTCCCCTCACTGCTCCCCCAGGAATGGAACGGGTGATGCGTCCTCTGCGGCAATTGTCCCATTCTCGCACGGAGCCATGCCAGCGTCTTGTGGTGGGCCACCGCTGCCCAACCCAGCACAATGAAGACCACCTCGATCCATATCGACGACCTGCCGGTGGATGAACGCACCCGCGAGGTCCTGGCCACATCCATGATGAAGTATCGGCGCTTTGCGCGCCTGGCGCTCACCGTTGACACCATCGCCGATGGCGTCGTCTGGTGCACCGCGCATCAGTACGAACCGGCCGTGAATGGCCGAGTGCTCACCGCCGAGGAGATCGACGAGCGCGCCCGTGCAGCATTCGCCCCCCTGGCGGAGCACGGCCTCACGCCCGTGGTGTGCGTGTACACCCTGGACGATGGCCCCCCCGAGCGCCCCAAGGTGAAGCACCGAAGCGCCAGCACCTACAACATCGGCGGCACCCGGTGCACCGTGCTGCGGATCGCGCACCCGCGCGCCATCTTCACGAACGATGGCGCGTATCAACGCGTGCTGCGCAGTGAGGGGCCGATCACCGACCAAAAGGCACGGAACCTCGCCGTGAAGGCGCAGGCATGGGCCAAGCGTGCCCATTATCGCCGTCCGCCCCGCCAGTTGCATGGATAGTTCGCGCCACAAAGGGGGCACCGATCTGGGGTTCGCCCCGTGGCTGTAGGAAACACGAAAGCCGCGCTGGGCGCGGCTTTCGACCGGAGCGGGAAACGGGGCTCGAACCCGCGACCCTCAGCTTGGGAAGCTGATGCTCTACCAACTGAGCTACTCCCGCTTGGGGCGGCGAAAATAGCGCACGGCCATGATCCCGTGGTCACGGGCGGTCGCACCGGTGATGAGCCCACGGTCGGGGCAAGTGGCGCACCTTTGCCGCATGCTCGGACTTCAGCTTCCCACCGATCCCCGCTGGGCGGAACTGGTGAAGCAGGACCTGCCGGAACTGCTCACCGACCATGCCTGGTGCGAACAAAAGGCGGCCAGCAACGCCATCAGCCTCATCGTTCGCTACCCGGAACGCGATGCGCTCGTGCGTGAGCTCCTGCGCATCGCCCGCGAGGAACTGGAGCACTTTGAGATGGTGGTGCACCAGATCCACAAGCGCGGATGGCGCCTTGGCCCCGAACGCAAGGACCACTATGTGAACGAACTCATGGCCTTTGTGCGCAAGGATGGCACGCCCGCGGAGCGCTTGGTGGACCGCCTGCTGTTCAGTGCCATGATCGAGGCCCGCAGCTGTGAGCGCTTCAAGCTGCTCACCGCGGAATGCCCCGATGCCGAACTGCGCGAGTTCTACCGCGAGCTGATGGAGAGCGAGGCCGGCCACTACGCCACGTTCATCGCCTTCGCCCGTGAGGTGGCCGACCGTGCCTTGGTCGATGCGCGGTGGAAGGACTTCCTCGCGTACGAAGCCGAAGTGGTGGGCCGTTACGGCAAGGCGCCCACCATGCACGGCTGATCAGCGCACCGAGCCATCCGCTCCATCTCCATGCTCCGCCGCATCGTCACCACGTTCGGGTTCCGCATCGCCATTGCCGTGCTGAACCTGCTGGTGGTGGTCATGCTGAGCCAGTGGATCGGTGCCGAGGGGAGGGGGCAGGCCAGTCTGATCCTGGCCACCGTGACCATCATATGCATGGTGTGCGCGGTGGTGGGTGGCGCCACGCTGGTCTACTTGGTGCCCCGGTCGGATATCGGTCAGCTGCTCCTGCTCAGCCACGGCTGGTCGGCGCTGGTGTGCGGCCTGTCCTACGGGGTGTTGCGGCAGTTCGCACTGGTGGAGGAGTGGATGGTGCCCCACGTGGTCGGCATCGCCTTCCTCTCCGCCGTGTTCAGCACCCACCTGAGCATGCTGCTGGGCCGCGACCGGGTGCTGGCCAACAACGTGCTGGGGCTTACCCAGGTGCTGCTCCTCACCGTCGGACTGGCCCTGATGTTCGTTGTGGGCGGGCAGAACGATGTGATGGCCTATGTGCGTGCGCTGTACCTGGCCTACGGCTTGGGCGCCGTGGTGAGCGGGGCGTTGTTCGTCGGCAACCTCCGTCCGCGCAGCTGGCAGGGCATCGGGGCGCTGGCGGTGCAGGCCTTCCGGCTGGGCGCGGTGAACATGAGCGGGACCGTACTGCAATTGGTGAGCATGCGCGTGGGCTACTACCTCCTCAGCCATCGCGTGGACGATGCCGCGGTGGGGGTGTACGCCAACGGGGTATCGCTCGTGGAATCGGTGTGGCTCATCAGCAACAGCATGGCCTTGGTGCAGTATGCGGCCATCGCCAACAGCACCGATGATGCGCGCAACCGGCGCCTCACCCTGTCCCTGGTGAAGCTGGCCTGGATCACCACGGCGCTGGCGCTGATCGTGCTGGTGCTGGTGCCACCGGCATTCTTCTCCTGGCTCTTCGGGCGCGATTTCTCCGCCGTGGGCGAGGTGATCGGGATCCTGGCGCCCGGTGCGTTGATGTACTGCCTGCACCTGGTGGTGGGCCATTACTTCTCGGGCACCGGCCGGTACCACGTGAACACCATGGCCAACGCCGCCGGCCTGCTGGTCACCATCGCGCTCACCGCCCTGCTGCTGCCGGGGTACGACATGCGCACGGCCGGTCTCATCTTCAGTTCGTCGCTCACCACCACGGGCGTTTTCGTTCTTTGGTGGTTCCTTCGCGCCCCGGAGATGCACCTGCGCGACCTGCTGCCCAATGCCGCCGATCGGGAGCGGCTGCGCGGGGCTTTGCGGCGCTTCACCGGAGGAACTCGCTGATGGGACGTATCGCCACTCTCTTCAAGGCCCTGGGGCGCATCGCCCGCCAGCCTGCCCTGCTCAACCGGGTGTTGGAAACACCGGACGAGCACCGCGATGCCGTGACGGGCACCTTCGGCCTGCCCGCGGGCCTGCCCTTCACCGACGTGCTCGACGTGGTGCCTTCGCTCGATCTGGAGGTGGCCCCATACTCCTTCCTGGAGGGAGGGTCATTGCCCACGGACCTGGCCCTGCTCCAAGCCCTGGCCCGCACGCGGCCGGGCTGCAGCTATTTCGAGATCGGCACCTGGCGGGGCGAGAGCGTGGCCAACGTGGCCCCCCATGCCGGAACATGTGTCACCCTGGACCTGCCCGCCGAAGAACTGCGGCGCCGGGGCGCTCCGGCGGATTACATCGCCCAACAAGGTCGCTATTGTCAAGGCTTGCCCAACGTGGTGCGGCTCTTCGGCGATAGCCGTCACATGGACCTCAGTGCCCACTTCGGCCGCTACGACCTGGTCTTCGTGGACGGCGACCACCACCATGCCAGTGTGCTGCGCGACACGCGCACGGCCTTCAAGCTGCTGCGCGATGACCAAGGTGTGATCGTGTGGCACGACGCGGGCCATCAGCCCAACGACCAACGCTGGGAGGTGGTGCACGCCATCCTGGAAGGCTGCCCGCCCGAGCGCCGGCCCCTGCTGCGCCGCGTGGCCCATACCCTCTGTGCCGTGTACACCGCCCGTCCACTGCCGGTGCTGCCCCCAGGCGACGAAGCCCGGCCCCGCCGTGTTTTCCATGTGGCGTTGCGCACCGCCCCGCTCCCGTGAACCATGGCCAGGGATGTCTCAGCCACCCTCGTGTCCATCGGCGATGAGCTGCTCATCGGCCAGACGGTGAACACCAACGCGTCCTGGATGGGCGCACAGCTGGCCCGGGTGGGCATCCGCACCGTGCGCGTGGTCACCGTTGGCGATGATGCCACGGAGATCGAGCGGGCACTGCGCGAGAGCACGACGGACGTGGTGCTGATCACCGGCGGGCTCGGGCCCACGAAGGACGATATCACCAAGACCGTGCTCTGCGCCCATTTCGGCACCCACCTGGTGCGCCACGCCGGGGTGGAGGAACGCATCCGCGCCATGTTCCGCACCATGGGCCGCGCGCCGCTGGAGGCCAACCTCACCCAGGCCGACCTCCCGGCCGATTGCGTGGTGGTGCCCAACACCCGCGGCACGGCCAGCGGCATGTGGTTCACCCGCGCGGGGCGGCACTGGATCAGCATGCCCGGCGTGCCCCATGAGATGTACACAATGATGACGGACCATGTGCTGCCCGAACTGGTGCGGCTGCTGGGGCCGCCCACCATCGTGCACCGCACCATCCTCACCACCGGCTTGGGCGAGAGCCAGCTCGCCGAACGCATCAGCGCTTGGGAGGATGGACTGGCCGCGGACGGCATTTCCCTGGCCTACCTGCCTCATCCCGGTATGGTGCGGCTGCGGCTCAGCACCTATGGTCAGGATGATCCGGTGGCGGCTCAGGAGCGGGTGCAGCGTCAGGTCGATGCGCTCCACGCCCTGATCCCGGAGCTGATCTTCGGGGAAGGGGAGGACCGCCTGGAGGCCGTGGTGGGACGCCTGCTGCTGGAGCGGGGGCACACCCTGTCGCTGGCCGAGAGCTGCACCGGCGGGGAGCTCAGCCACCGGATCACCAGCGTGCCGGGATGCTCGGCCTACTATGTGGGCGGGGTGGTGAGCTACGCCAACACGGTGAAGATGGCCGAGCTGGGCATACCGGAGGACATGCTCGCCTTGGAGGGGGCCGTGAGCCGTGCGGTGGCCGAGCGGATGGCACTGGGCGTGCGGGCGGCCCTGGGCACCACCTGGAGCGTGGCCACCACCGGGGTGGCCGGTCCCGATGGAGGCACGCCGGAAAAGCCGGTGGGCACCGTGTGGATCGCCGTGGCGGGACCTGACGGGGTGCGCGCCCACAAGGGACACTACGCCGGCACCCGCGATCTGGTGATCGAGCGGAGCGCCATGGCGGCCCTGGACCTGCTGCGCCGCACCCTGCTCGGGAACGAGGGCAACGGACCGGTGCCGGGCGACACCGTCTGAGCCTCGGGAAGTTGTTCAATGCCCGATGTGGGGATCTTGGTGCGCGAACCGCCGGATTTTTCCTACCTTTGCCGCCCGTAATCCAGAAGCCATGTCCAAGGTCTGCCAGATCACCGGCAAGCACGTCATCACCGGCAACAGGGTGTCGCACTCCAACCGGAAGACCCGCCGCACCTTCACTCCGAACCTGCAGGATCGCCGGTATTTCCTGCCTGCGGAGAACCGTTGGGTGACCCTGCGCGTAAGCGCCGCGGGCATGCGCACCATCGACAAGATCGGCCTGGAGGCCGCATTGAAGCAGGCCCGCGCCAAGGGTTACTGCAAAGCCTGAACCCCAACCCTGACACACCCGCTCAGCCATGGCCAAGAAAGCGAAGGGTAACCGCGTGCAGGTGATCCTGGAATGCACCGAGCACAAAGCCTCGGGGCTCCCCGGCACCAGCCGTTACATCACCACCAAGAACCGGAAGAACACCACCGAGCGCATGGAGTTGAAGAAATACAACCCCATTCTGCGCCGGATGACCGTTCACAAGGAGATCAAGTAAGCCGCAAGGCATCACCATCTGAACGCGCTGTTGCGCCCAGACCATGGCCAAGAAGACCGTTGCTACCCTGAAGAAGGAAGGCGGCAAGACCTTTATGAAGGTCATCCGCATGGAAAAGAAGACCGCCGACGGAGGCTACTCCTTCGTGGAGCAGGTGCTCGCCTCTGACGAGGCCGAGAAGCTCCTGGCTGGCAAGTAAGCCTTCCCATTCCCCTTGGAAAAGGTCGTACCGCTGCCGGGCGACCTTTTCACGCATTGTACCATGGCATTCTTCGGACTTTTCGGCAAACGCAAGGAAGCGGCCCAGGAGACCGCCGACAAGGCGGCCCTCGACCAGGGCTTGGAGCGATCCCGCGCCGGCCTGTTCGGAAGGCTCGCCCGGGCCATCGCCGGGAAAAGCACCGTGGACGATGAGGTGCTCGACCACCTCGAAGAGGTGCTCGTGGGCAGCGATGTCGGGGTGGAGACCACCCTGCAGATCATCGAGCGCATCCAGGAGCGCGTGAAGCGCGACAAGTACGTGAGCACCGACGAGCTCAATGCCATCCTCCGCCAGGAGATCGCCGCGCTGATGAAGGACCCCGCGCCGGTGGACCCCGCCATCAAACCGTACGTGATCATGGTGGTGGGCGTGAACGGCGTGGGCAAGACCACCACCATCGGCAAGCTGGCCAACGCCTTCAAGAAGGAGGGCCGCCAGGTGGTGCTGGGGGCCGCCGATACATTCCGCGCAGCGGCGGTGGACCAGCTCCGCATCTGGAGCGAACGCGTGGGTGTGCCCCTGGTGCAACAGGGCATGAACGCCGACCCGGCCGCCGTGGCCTTCGACACCCTGCAACATGCCGTGGCCAAGGGCTTCGACGTGGTGATCATCGACACCGCCGGCCGCCTGCACAACAAGGTGGGCCTCATGAACGAGCTCACCAAGGTGCGCAACGTGATGCGCAAGGTGGTGCCCGACGCACCGCACGAAGTGCTGCTCGTGCTCGACGCCAGCACCGGCCAGAACGCCATTGAACAGGCCCGCCAGTTCACCAAGGCCACCGACGTCACCGCGCTGGCCCTCACCAAGATCGACGGCACGGCCAAGGGCGGCGTGGCCATCGGCATCAGCCACGAGTTCAACATCCCCATCAAGTACCTCGGGGTGGGCGAGGGCATCGAACACCTGCAGGTGTTCGACAGGCACGCGTTCGTGGACGCGCTGTTCAAGGACGAGTGAACGCATGAAGGCCCGCACCCGCAAGCCCACCAAGGTGAACATCGTCACCCTGGGCTGTTCCAAGAACACCTTCGACAGTGAAGTGCTCATGGCCCAGCTCGATGCCAATGGCATCGCGGTGGACCACGAAGCCGAGCACGACGACCACAACGTGGTGGTGATCAACACCTGCGGCTTCATCGAGAACGCCAAGCAGGAGAGCATCGACACCATCCTGGCCTGGGCCAAGGCGAAGGAGGAGGGACTGGTGGAGAAGGTGTACGTCACCGGCTGCCTCAGCCAGCGCTACGCCCCCGAGCTGAAGGACGGCATCCCGCAGGTGGACGCCTGGTTCGGCACGCGCGACCTGCCCCGCCTGCTCAAGACCCTCAAGGCCGACTACAAGCATGAACTGGTGGGCGAGCGCCTGCTCACCACGCCGGCCCACTACGCCTACTTCAAGATCAGCGAAGGCTGCGACCGCAAGTGCGCGTTCTGCGCCATCCCGCTCATGCGTGGCGGCCACGTGAGCACGCCCATGGAGCAGCTCGTGGCCAACGCGCGCGGCCTCGCCGGGCAGGGCGTGAAAGAGCTCATCCTCATCGCACAGGACCTCACCTACTACGGCCTCGACCTCTACCGGAAGCGCAACCTCGCCGAGCTCGTGGATCGCCTCAGCGATGTGGAAGGCATCGACTGGATCCGCCTGCACTACGCCTTCCCCAGCGGCTTCCCCATGGACGTGCTGGACGTGATGCGCGACCGCTCCAACGTGTGCAAGTACCTGGACATGCCCCTGCAGCACGGCAGCACGCGCATGCTCACCCGCATGCGCCGCGGCATCACGCAGGAGAAGACCGAGACGCTGGTGAACACCATCCGCGAGAAGGTCCCCGGCATCGCCATCCGCACCACGCTCATTGCCGGCTTCCCCGGTGAGACCGAGGCCGACCACGCGGACAATCTGCGCTGGATCGAGCGGATGCGCTTCGACCGCCTCGGAGCGTTCACGTACAGCCACGAGGAGGACACGCACGCCTTCACCATGGACGATGATGTGCCCGCCGAGGTGAAGGAGCAGCGTGCCCAGGAGATCATGGAGCTGCAGGGCGGCATCAGCCTGGAGCTGAACCAGGCCCGCGTGGGCCGGATCTACAAGGTGCTGGTGGACAAGGCCGAGGGCGGTCACTATATCGCCCGCACCGAGTTCGACTCGCCCGAGGTGGACAATGAAGTGCTGATCCCCACCAGCGGGGCACACCTGCGCATCGGCGATTTCGCGGAGGTGCGGATCACCGCGGCCCACGAGCACGATCTGCGTGGCGAGGCCGTGTGAGAGCGGTCAGCTCAGCACGCTCAGCAGGCGCTCCAGCTCCTCGGCGGTCTTGAAGCCGATCTCGATCTTGCCCTTGCCGTCGGCGGTCTGTTTCACCACCACACGGCTGCCCAGGCGATCGCTCAGGCGCCGGCCCAGTTCCTTGTTGGGGCGGGCGCTGTTGCCGGTGGAAGCCTTCACCCCCTTGGCGGCCGTGCGCGCCATGTCCTCCACCTGCCGCACGCTCAGCTGGCTCTCCACGATGCGGTGGTAGAGTTCCATCTGTTTCTGCGGGTCGTTGATGGCAATGAGGGCGCGGGCATGGCCCATGGTGATGGTGCGCTGGCGGATGCCCAGCTGCACCTCGGGCGGCAGTTTCAGCAGCCGCAGGTAGTTGGCCACGGTGCTGCGGTCCTTGCCCACCTTCTCGCTCAGCTGCTCCTGCGTGAGGTCCACCTCCTCGATGAGGCGCTGGAAGCTGATGGCCACCTCGATGGCGTCGAGCTCCTCCCGCTGGATGTTCTCCACCAGGGCCATTTCCAGCATGGCCTCGTCATTGGCCACACGGATGTAGGCGGGCACCTCCGTGAGGCCGGCGCGCTGGGCGGCACGGAAACGGCGCTCCCCGCTGATCAGCTGGTAGCGGTCGGGGGCCACGCGGCGCACGGTGATGGGCTGGATCACCCCCAGCTCCTTGATGCTCTGCGCCAGTTCGGCCAGCGCCTCCTCACTGAAGTAGGTGCGCGGCTGGAACGGGTTCACCTCGATATGGGCCACCGGCAGTGTTCCGATCTGCCCCGCACTTCGCGGCGCACCGATCTCGCCCGTGGCGGTGGTCACCGCTGCACTGTTGTCCTCCAGCAGGGCGCTCAGGCCACGGCCCAATCCTTTCTTCTTCATGCGTTGTCCTCTTCCACCGGGATGGTGCGTTCACTGTCGGGGATGCGCGTCATGCTGTTCTTCTGCAGCAGTTCGCGCGCCAGGTTCAGGTAGTTCACGGCGCCCTTGCTGCTGGCGTCGTGCATGATGATGGTACGGCCGTGGCTGGGGGCCTCGCCCAGTGCCACGTTCCGGTGGATCACCGTGTCGAACACCAGTTGCTGGAAGTGGGTCTTCACTTCGTCCACCACCTGGTTGGCCAGGCGCAGCCGGCTGTCGTACATGGTGAGCAGCATGCCCTCGATGGTAAGCTCGGGGTTGAGGCGCTGCTGCACGATCTTGATCGTGTTGAGCAGTTTGCCCAGCCCCTCCAGGGCGAAGTATTCGCACTGCACCGGCACGATCACGCTGTCGGCGCAGGTGAGGCTGTTCACCGTGACCAGGCCCAGCGAGGGCGCGCAGTCGATGATGATCAGGTCGTATCGGCTGCGGAGCGGATCGAGCACGCGCTTGAGCTGGCGCTCGCGGTCGGGCATGTCGATCATCTCGATCTCTGCGCCCACCAGGTCGATGTGGCCGGGCAGCAGGTCGAGGTTGGGGTTCTCCGTGGTGAGGATGACCTCCTCTGCGGGCGTGCCGTTGACAATGCACTCATAGATGCTCGCCTTCACGGTGCGGGGGTCGAAGCCGGTGCCGCTGGTGGCGTTGGCCTGCGGGTCGGCGTCCACGAGCAGGGTGCGGCGCTCGAGCACGCCCAGGCTGGCGGCGAGGTTGATGGCGGTGGTGGTCTTGCCCACGCCGCCTTTCTGGTTCACGATGGCGATGATCTTGGCCATGGATGTCTGGATCAGGCCCGGTGCGCCGGGCGTTGCGTTGCTTTAGAGGTCGATGCTTTCGCCGATCGCGGGCAGGTGCAGTTCAATGCCGGCCTTGCGGAAGGTGGCCTTCGCGTGGTCGTGGTCGATGCGAATGGGGGGGAAGCTGTCGTAGTGGATGCCCACCACCACCTTCACGCCCATATACTGCGCGGCCTCCACGGCGTCGTCGATGCCCATGGTGAAGGTGTCGCCGATGGGCAGGCAGGCGAACTTCAGGTCGAAGCGCTTGAGCAGCTGCATGTCGAGCGTGAGCGCGGTGTCACCGGCGTGGTGAAAGCTGCCCTCGGGGCCGGTCACCACGAAGCCGCCGGGGTTGCCACCGTAGCTGCCGTCGGGCAGCATGCTGCTGTGCACGGCCTTCACGTATTTGATGCGCAGGTCGCCCACGGTGGTGCTGCCGCCCAGGTTCATATGCACCCCGTTGGTGATGCCCTTGGCCGCGTACCACTCCACGATCTCGAAGTTGCTCAGCAGGGTGGCGCCGGTGCGCTTCAGGATGGCCTCCGCGTCCCACGTATGGTCGCCATGACCGTGGGTGAGGAGGAGCAGGTCGGCGGGGATGGTGTGGATGTCCACCTTGCCTTGGGCCAGCGGGTTGGCGTTGATGGCGGGATCGAACAGCAGGTGCTTGCCGGCGGTATGCACGCCGACGCACGATTGGCCGTAGTAGGTGAGTCGCATGGTTCTTCCGTGTCCGAGCCGTAAGTGTTGACCCAACGGCTAAGATGCGGGCAAAGTACCGGCAACAGCGGTCTCTGTCCATGTTCATAACTCACCGAGTTTTGAACATCGCGCGCCAATGCCTTGGCGATCATGGAGATGAGCAGAGGTGCACGCAGGGGTGGGGGATGCTGTGCTTGTTTGCGGGAGGATCCTATCTTTGCGGCCCCGCCGAACGTGGTGGGGCACCTTGGAGAGGTGGGTGAGTGGCTTAAACCAGTAGTTTGCTAAACTGCCGTACGGGGACAACCTGTACCGGGGGTTCGAATCCCCCCCTCTCCGCCAAAAGGCCCGCCAGCCGGGTCTTTTTCTTTTGCAGCGATGGGGCGCGTGGCCGGCCGGAACGGACCGGTGCCGCCCCGGGAGATCGGTGCAGCGCGTTGCACCGCCGACGGGCAGGTGTTCTTTGCAAGATGGACCGTTCGGGGTGTGGCGCAGTCCGGTAGCGCACCTGGTTTGGGACCAGGGGGCCGCAGGTTCGAATCCTGCCACCCCGACCACACGGCCGCTGGGATCATCCCTCGGCCCGTTCGCGCAGCCATCCGGCCGCGTGCATTTTCGACCTTTGCCGCATCCGGTCCCGTAGCTCAGCTGGATAGAGCACCTGCCTTCTAAGCTGGTGGCCGTTGGTTCGAATCCAACCGGGATCGCCACCCCACCGGGTCCTCATCGCCTGCGGACCACGGCCGCCGACCTCAGCGGGCCATCCACCCCCCGGGACGGCTTTTTGGTCGGATCGCTGCCCGGTAGAGGCCCTACATCGGGCCCTGCCGGTGGCTGGTCGAATTGTTCGTCTTATGCAGGCAACCCGCGTCGGGAAGGTCTGCCCGCGAAGCCAATTTCGCACTACAGTTCGAGCCTGCCTTCCCATCCATGTTGATCTTTCGTTCGCTTCTCCTGGCCGCGCTTTGCTGGCCCCTCGCCGCTTTCTCTGTCACCTACTACGTGTCCCCCAACGGGAACGACAACAACAACGGCACATCGCCCGCCACCGCCTGGCGCACGCTGCAGCGCGCCCAGCAGGTGACGCAGACCATGCAGCCCGGCGACATGATGCTCTTCGAGCGCGGTGGGCTCTACCCCGGCAAGCTCAACCTCAACGCCTCGGGCAGCGCCGCGGCACCCATCATCTTCGGTGCGTACGGCAGCGGCCCTGATCCCATCATCTCCGGCGGTGTGCCCGTAAGCGGTTGGACCCCCTACCAAGGCAACATCTGGCGCGCCTCCTTCAGCCAGGCACCCAAGTACGTGATCGTGAACGGCACGCCCATGACCCTGGCGCGCCACCCGAACACCGGATGGATCAAGAACGTGCAGGGCTCCAACAGCAGCCTGTCATCGCCCCAGCTCGCCCAGCCCAACGGCCACTGGAACGGCGCCACCGTGGTGGCCCGCACCAGCAACTGGAGCTACAAGAAGATGACCGTGACGAACTTCAGCAACGGCACGCTGCAGTTCGCGGCCATCGGACACAACTTCGGGAACAGCGACTGGGGCTTCTTCATCCAGAACTCCCTCAAGGCCCTGGACCAGCCGGGCGAGTGGTACTACGACGCCGCCACCGGCCACCTCTACCTGCATGCGCCGGGCAACGCCAACCCCAACGATCTGCAGGTGCTGGCCAGTGTGCACGACCATGGCTTCGCACCGGGCTGGCAGCGCCAGTACATCATCGTGGAGAACATGGTGTTCCAAGGGCAGACGGCCGCGGGGGTGAGCACGGAGACCGCCCACAACGTGATCGTGCGCAACTGCACCTTCCGGTACATGTACAAGGCCATCAGCAGCAGTGGCAGCAACAACCTCTACACCAACAACACCTTCCACGATACCTACGCCTCGGCCATCAGCATCTACGGCGAGCCCAACACGCGGGTGGAGAACAACACCTTCACCAACATCGCCGTGGTGCCGGGCGGGGGAGAGGATGACTGGGGGTACTTCGGCATCACCATCACCGGGCCCAACACGGTGGTGCGCGGCAACGTGATGGACAACATCGGCTACATCGGCATCGGCACCACGCACAACGGGCTGGTGGAGCGCAATGTGGTGCGCCGCGCCACCTCGATCCTCAACGACGGCGCCGCCATCACGCTTGACGACTGCGACGGGGTGATCATCCGCGACAACATCGTGGACGAGATGGTGTGCGACATCAGCAGCGTGGCCTCCGACCATGTGGCCTATCACAAGATCGGCTTCGGCATCTACTTCGGGAACCGGGTGATCCGCAACAGTATCGTGGAGCGCAACATCGTGACCCGCTGCGACGGCGCCGGCATCCACGTGGACCACACCAAGCTGAACAGCGGCAACATCGTGCGCGACAACGTGCTGTTCGACAACAAGGTGCAGCTGAGCATCTCCGACTACTCCAACAGCAACACCCCCGGAGGCTCGGCGCCCTGGCACGTGCCCGCCTTCAACACCGTGTACAGCGGCAATGTGATGTACTGCGTGCGCCCCGAGCAGCTCTGCATGCGGCAGCTGAACGTGTACGCCAACACGCCGGTGGATTTCGGCACGTTCATCAACAACCGCTACTTCCACCCGTACGATGAGCTCAGCATCCTGGTGCAGATCCTCCCGGCCAGCGTCTCCGACCGCTACACCTTGGAGCGGTGGCAGGCCGAACGCGGCGAGGACGTGGGCTCCCAGCGCAGTCCGCTGCGGCTGGCGCCCTTCGCCATCACCAACTACACCGGCCCCGATGTGGTGGTGAACGGCACCTTCGACCAGAATATCAACGGCTGGACCGTGTGGCCGCCGCAGGCCCTGCTCACCCACCAGCCCGCGCTGCTCGATGCCGGCGCCCTGCGCGTGCACTTCACCAGCAACGCCCAGTACGACGTGGCCTTCCTGCGCGCCAACGCACCGCAGCTCAGCGTGCAGAACGGCCAGTGGTACCGCCTCCAGATGAGCCTGCAGGGCCTGGACCACGGCCTGCTCCGCGTGGAGGTGAAAGGCCAGTCGCAGCACGAGACGCCCTATGCCTTCTTCGTGAAGGAACTGCCGTTCAGCCCCGAGCGCCGCGACCTGGACATCTTCATCCGCAGCGACCGCACCGAAAGCGGCTACATGCAGTTCATCAACCACCACACCGACCCCATGTACTGGATCGACAATGTGCGGCTGGAGAAGGTGGAAGTGCAGCCACTGGACCCACTGGAGCGCCACAAGCTGCTGATGAACCAGACCAACACCCCGCAGAGCTTCACCCTCTCCGGCTGCTGGTACGACACGGACAACCAGCCCGTGCAGTGGCCCCTGACCCTGCAGCCGTTCACGGGCCGCGTGGTATACCGCGTGGACGATGGCGGCGGCTGCGGACCGCAGACCACCACCAGCGTGGGGGCCCGGGTGATGCTGGCCGGCACCATGCAGGGGGCCAGCGGGCTGATGCGTACCGACCTGCGCGACCAGGGGGTGCTGCCCCTCACCGAGCCCTACACCGCCATGAGCGTCGAGGTGGAGAACAGCGGCATGCAGATGCAGCCTTCGCTCCTCCAGGCCACCGGCCCCGCCGCGATCGTGGACTGGGTGGTGCTGCAGCTCCATGCGAACGATGCGGACCACACCGTGGTGGCGCGCCGTGCCGCACTGGTGCGCGCCGATGGCCAGGTGGTGTCGCTCAGCGGTGAACCACAGGTGACCTTCCAAGCCGACGTGGTGGGCCGCCGCCTGTCGGTGCGCCACCGCAACCACCTGCCCGCCATGACCCAGGCGCCGCTCAGCGCGTCGGGCCTCACGATCGACTTCACCCAGCAGAGCACCGCGCTGCACGGCGATGATCCCACCGTCAACATGGGCGGGCTGCGCGCCCTGTGGCCGGGCGATGTGAACGGCGATGGCCGCGTGCGCTACACCGGAACGGACAACGACCGCGACCCCGTGCTGAGCACGGTGGGCGGCCAGGTGGCCACCGATGTGCACGTGGGTTACCACCCTGCCGACGTGAACATGGACGGGGTGGTGAAGTACACCGGCCCGGGCAACGACCGCGATGTGATCCTCTCGACCATCGGCGGGTCGGTACCCACCAACTCCGTGGAAGTCGCCGTGCCATAGCGCAGCGCCGCTAATCCGTTGCCTACCTTCGGCCCCCGCGCCGCCAGCAACAGGCGCACACGAAACATGACCATGATCACTCGTACCCTTGTTCTGGCCGTCGCCAGCACCGCGCTTTGCGCCTGTTCCCAAGGCCAGAAGGGCCGTACTTCCTTGAAGACCGAGATCGACTCGGTGAGCTATGCCATCGGTGCCGACATCGGGGCCAATTTCAAGCGCAACGGCTTGGAGAACGTGAACGCCGACGCCCTGCGCGACGGTCTGCGCGACGGTCTGGACAGCAGTGAGATCATGGACCCCGCCACGATGATGGCCGTGATCGAAGGCTTCATGCAGAAGCAGCAGGAGGCCCGCCGCGCCGAGGAGCTGCGCCAAGGCGAGGAGAACCTGGCCAAGGGGCAGGCCTTCCTGGCCGAGAACGCCAAGCGCAAGGAGGTGAAGACCACCGCCAGCGGCCTGCAGTACGAAGTGATGAGCGAAGGCCGCGCAGATGGCCGCCAGCCCAAGGCCGAGGACCGCGTGAAGGTGCACTATACCGGCACGCTCATCGACGGCACCGAGTTCGACAGCAGCGTGGGCCGTGGCCAGCCGGCGGTGTTCGGCGTGGACCAGGTGATCGAGGGCTGGGTGGAAGGCCTTCAGCTGATGCGCGAAGGCGCCAAGTACCGCTTCTACATCCCCAGCGAACTGGCCTACGGCCCCGGCGGCGCTCCCGGTGGGGCCATCCCGCCCAACAGCGTGCTGATCTTCGACGTGGAGCTGCTCGAAGTGCTCTAAGTCCCGGGAACCAACACGTGCGCACACCCGTTCGGTCTTCCGGACGGGTGTGTGCGTTCAAGGGGTCAGCTGTCGATGAAGCGCGACCGCAGCTCGGGCGTGGGCAGCATGCAGCTTTCGCGCTGGCCGAACCACTTGTAGCGGTTGCGCGCCACCCAGCGGTACACGCCATCGCGCAGGAACGGCGGCACGATGATAAAGCCGTACATCAAGGCCCAGACCCCGCCGATGTCCTTCATGATGTGGAGCACCGCCGAGGAGCGTTCCAGCACCTTGCCGTTCCGCACATAGAGCACCGTGCCCAGGTCCATGGGGCGCACCGGTTGGCCGGCCACCAGCGCCTGGGCCGCCGCGCTCTGCAGGGCACCGAAGCGAAAGCGTCCTTTCGGATCACGCGCGATCACCCACTGCACAAAGCCGTTGCACAGGTTGCACACACCATCGAAGAGGATGGTGCCGGCCAGGGCGGGGGAGGCGCTCATGCGACAAAGGTACCGGTGCAAGGGCCTCGGGTTGATCTACCTTCGATCCATGGACCGCTGCCGCATCACCCTGATCGCATTGGTGCTCGCCTCCCTGGCCATGGCCCAGGAGAGTGTGCCGGCCCTGCGCGATGCGGCCGACCAGGGCCAGCAGCTGTTCGATGGGGCCCGGCGTCCGGTGCCTGCGGTACAGGGTCGGCCGGAGGTACGCTCCCAGGTGGAGCGCATGCCCGAGTTCCCCGGTGGCCAGCAGGAGTTGATGCGCTACCTCTCGGGCCGGGTGCGCTATCCCGAGCAGGCCCGGGCCGATGGGGTGGAGGGCACGGTGTACGTGGCCTTCGTGGTGGATGTGGAAGGCCGGGTGACGGAGGTGAAAACCCTGCGGGGCATCGGTGGCGGTTGCGATGAAGCGGCCGTGGCCGCGGTGCAGGACATGCCCCGCTGGCTGCCGGGCCAGCACGACGGCAAGGCGGTGCCGGTGCGGCTCACCCTGCCGGTGCGCTTCGCCCTGACCGACGGGAACCCGCGCTGAGCATTCGTCCGCACACGAAAAGGCCCGGCATGTGCCGGGCCTTTCGCGTGGTGTGCCTTGGCGGTCACTGCTTCTTCGGAGCGGTCGTCGGGTGCTCGGGGCGCACGGGACGGTCCATGCGCGGAGCTTTGTCCTTGCCGAGATGCTGTTCCTTGTGCAGGGCCTTGCGCTTCTCCATGTGGGCCTTGCGCTCGGCCTGCATTTCCTTCCAGCGGGCCTCCTGCTCCGGCGTCAGCACCGAACGGATCTCGTTCTCGCGCGTGCTGCGCAGTTCGCGCACGGTCTGCTTGCGCAATTCCTGGTCCTCGATCTGGCGGGCCTTCTCGAAGCGCGGGTGGTAGTGGTCCTGGATGGACTGGATCTTGGCGGCCTGGTCCGGGGTGAGCTCCAGACTGCGGGTCATCTGCTCGGTCCGGGCCTTGGACCGCGCTGCGGGGTCGTGCTGCGCATGGCGTTTCACGTCCTGCGCGGCGGCCACGGTCACGAGCAGAGCGGTGCCCAGCATGGCCACCGTGCGGCTGATGGGGATGGTGCGGTTCATCATGGTCGTTGGTTTTGCGGGGTACTTGGCAGCCTTCGTGCCGGAACGGTCCCGGCGCCTGTTAACAGGTGTGAACGCCGCGCCAGGACAGGCGATGCGGGGCGGTGCGACCCGAAGCGCACGGTCGCGTGCCGGGCACGGTTATCTTGCTTTCGTGCCGGTGACGATGAAGTCGTCAGTGACAACCGGAGCCGTTCGTTCAACCAAACTGAGATGTCCTTTCCGCATGAAGAGAGCACTTCCGACCTTCGTGAAGTGAGCCGCACCGAAACCCACGTACGGACGGAGATGGCCGCATTGGCGGGCCGTTTCGTCAACAGCACCAACTGCCATGTGTTCCTCACCGGGAAGGCGGGCACCGGCAAGACCACCTTCCTCCAGCACCTGGCACAGCACACACACAAGCGCCATGTGATCCTGGCCCCCACGGGCATCGCGGCCCTCAACGCCGGGGGCGTCACCATCCACAGCCAGTTCCTGCTGCCTTTCGGTGCCTTCGTGCCCGAGCGCCACCTGCCCTCCGACGTGGCGGCCTACGGCAACTTCCTCGACCGCGACACCCTCACCCGGCGCCACCCCCTCAACAGCATCCGCCGCAACGTGCTCCGCGCCGTCGATCTGCTCATCATCGACGAGGTGAGCATGCTGCGCGCCGATGTGCTCGATGCCATCGATCACCGCATGCGCTCGGTGCGCCAGCGCCGCGATCAACCCTTCGGCGGGGTGCAGGTCCTGTTCATCGGCGACCTCTACCAGCTCCCGCCCGTGGTGAAGGACAGCGAGTGGAACGTGCTCCAGCGCTGGTATTCCAGCATGCACTTCTTCGAGTCGCTGGCCCTGAAGCAGAGCGGCTACGTCCACATTGAATTGGACAAGATCTTCCGGCAGCAGGACGAACGCTTCATCCACATCCTGAACAATTTCCGCGAGAACACCGTGACGGAGGAGGACGTGGAGACGCTCAACCAGTTCTACCGCCCTGCGCTCGATGCGGTCGACACCGAGGGGATGATCACCCTCACCACGCACAACCGCACGGCCGACGAGATCAACCAGCAGGCGCTGGACGCGCTGCCCGGCGAGGTGCGCTCCTTCGAGGCGGTGATCGAGGGCGATTTCCCGGAGAGCATGTTCCCGGTGCTGCGCAGCATCCAGCTGAAGGAGGGCGCCCAGGTGATGTTCACACGCAACGACCCGGAGCGCATGTACTTCAACGGCAAGCTGGCCCGCGTGATCGGCCTGGACCGTGACGGGGTGACCGTGGAGATGCTCGACGATGGCACCGGTACGCCAAGCGGACGCCCCTACAAGCTGAAGCGCGAGGTGTGGGAGAACAAGCGCTACGTGATCGACGGTGCCACCAAGGAGCAGAAGGAGCAGGTGCTGGGCACCTTTGAGCAATACCCCATCAAGCTCGCGTGGGCCATCACCGTGCACAAGAGCCAGGGCCTCACCTTCGACCGCGCCATCATCGATGTGGGGCAGGCCTTCGCGCCCGGACAGGTGTACGTGGCGCTCTCGCGCCTGCGCTCACTGCAGGGGCTGGTGCTCCGCACGCGCATCTCCCCGCATGTGGTGAGCACCGACCGCGACGTGGTGGCCTTCAGTGAACGGCGCCACGCCCAGCCCCCGCTGCCCGATCAACTGAAGGAACAGCAGCAGCAGTACGTGCGCACCGTACTGGCCGAGACCTTCGACCTGGGCGACCTCCACCGCCGGGTGGAGTACCTGCAGCGCGACCAAGCCAACACCGGTGAGTTCGAGGACGAGGGCATGCGCACCGCCCTGGCCCGCCTGCACGACAAGTTGCGCGACGAGGAGACGAACACCCAGCGCTTCCGCGGGCAGTTGCTCAACCTGCTGCGCGAAGGTGAGCGCGACAAGCTGCTGGAGCGCATCAACAAGGGGGGCGAGTACTACACCGCGCTGTTGAAGGAGGCGATGAAGGACCTGCTGCAACACCTGGCCCAGGTGGAGCGGCTGAGCCGCACCAAGCAATATGCCGATGGGCTGCGCGAGATCGACGGCATGCTGGTGAAGAAGGTGGCGATGATCGCCAAGGCCGCGCACATCGTCACCTGCATCCTCAACGGCGAGGAGGTCACCCGGCAGCCGGCGCTGGACAAGGCGTTGGGCGATGAGCGGCAGGCACTCGTGGCACAGGTGCGCGCGTGGGCGGAGGAGCATGCCCCAGCGGCCACGCGCAAGAGCGGACGCACGCGCAAACGCGCCGCCGATCGGGACGCCGTGCATGCCGATGAATGGCTGGACGATGCGCCCGCACCCCGTCGGCGCAAGCGCAACGCGGATGGGGAGGCCAAGCCCAAGATCAAGGGCGAGACCTACCTGCGCACCTACGTGGCGATCAAGGAGGGCAAGTCGCTGGAGGACATCGCGGCCGAGCGTTCCATGGCGGTGAGCACGATCGAGGGACACGCCGCACGGGGCATCGCGGAGGGCGTGTTGGAGATCGACGGCCTGATCCCCGCCGATGTGCGCAACACCATCGCCGACTGGATGCGCGAGCACCCCGACAAGGGCCTGAACGATGCCCGTGCCGAGTTCCGTGACCGCTTCAGCTTCGGGCAGCTGCGGATGGTGCAGGCCTGGTTGAAGCGCGAGGCGGAATAGGGTTCAGCCCAGCTCGATCCGGAACACGTTGCCGCGCAGGCGGCGCGTGGTCACGCCATCGATGACCTCCTCGGCGATCAAGGCCTGGGCGGTGGGCGTGGCGAGCACCTCGTCCATGCGGCGCACGGCCCCCGCAGGCACGCCCGCCGTGCGCAGCGCGTCCAACAGGGCGTCGCGGTGGTGGCGGGCAATGGCAGGCGCGAGCAGGCCGGCCAGCTCGGTGCGGTGCCGCACACGGTCGGTGTTGGTGGCGAAGCGCGGCATGGCGGGGACACCTTCAAGCCCCACCACCGTGCACAGCGCGCGGAAGGCCGTGTCGCTGCCCACCGCCAGCACGATGCGCCCGCCATCGGCACAGGTGAAGAGCTCGCCGTAGGGCGCGATGTTCGGATGCAAGGTGCCCAACGGCTGGGCCACGTGTCCCGCCATGAGGAAGTTGCTCGCCTGGTTCACCAAACCGGTGAGGGCGGCCTCCTCCAGCGACACCTCCACGTACGCCCCGCGCCCGGTGCGCTCCCGCTGCATCAAGGCCACGAGCAGGCCCTCCTTCAACTGGTGTGCGGCGAGGATGTCGATCATGGCCACGGGCAGTTTGGCCGCGGCCTCCGGCGTGCCGGTCATGCCGATGTAGCCGCACTCGGCCTGCAGCACCACGTCGTACGCGGGGCGTTGGGCATCGTGCGGATAGCCGATGATGTGGCCGTGCACCAGCCGTGGGTTCAACGCGCGCAGGCGCGGGCGCTCCAGGCCCAGCTTGGTGGCATCGGCCGCGAGGTGGTTGCTGATCAGCACATCGGCATCGGCGATCAGCGCGTGCACTTCGGCCTGGCCCGCCGGGTCCTTCAGATCGATCGGACGATGCTCCTTGCCGTGGTTCACGCTGCTGAAATAGGCGCTCACGGGACTTCTCGGATCCTCCTCGGGCAGCTTCCACTGGCGGGTGATATCACCGCCGGCGCGGGCGTTCTCGATCTTCACCACGTGGGCGCCCAGTTCGGCCAGGAACATGCCCACGGCGGGGCCCGCCAGCACACCGGCCGTCTCCACCACACGCAGGCCTTCGAGCGGTCGTTGCGGCATGCGGCGAATGTACGCGGCCCTCACCGGCGCAGGGTCCAGATCTCATTGTGGCCGATCGTGCGGCTCGGGGCGAAGTGCGCGTCGATGTAAGCCATGATCGCGGGTATCCGCTGGTGGTTCGTGCAACCGTCCAACGCGATGTACCAGTTGGTGTTCCTGTACAGCACGTGCGTGATGCGGCCGCTGGCCAGCGCATCGATCACCTCCTGCTGATAGGCGGGCAGCTGCGCGAACTGCACCACGTTGAAGCGGATCGGGCACGGCCGGTCCAGGTAGTAATACCAGCCGGCCTCGCCCGTGAGGGTGATGAACCCATCGTCCGGACCCAGCGTGGCGCGCAGGTGGTCCACGGTGGCCTGGTCATCGGGCGGGATGAACGATCGGTCGGGCACGCCGAGCGGAAAGTTGGCGCGCAGCCCGTCGGTGCGCCATGTGGCCAACAGACCCAGGCCGATGAGCCCCGCCATGAGGGTGGTCCGCCACGGTGGCGCGATCGGGCGGGCAAGGGAGGGCCGCAGTTGCGGAATGCTCCGCACGGCCAGACAGGTCAGGGCGAGCGCGATGAAGGTCCAGCTGTAGCGGATGTGCAGGGCATCGGCGCGCCCCAGCGCGTTGCGGAAGAGGAGCAGGGCCGCGATCACCAGGATCACGGTCATCAGGTGGTGGCGCAGCAGGTGGCGCAGCCGGGCCGTGAGGTCGCGGCCGGGCGCGTGCAGGGCCATGAAGGCCACGGCATAAGCGATGAAGGCGCCGCCCAGCACCGGTATGGAGAACAGCGGGTTGGACACATCGTAGATGTACGCGTCCATGCGGTCCTTGAACTGAGGCAGCTCCACGAAGTAGAACTGCAGGAAGGGCCGCACGTCCCAGCGCAATGCCCAGGCCAGCACCACGGCCCCGGCCACCGCACCGACACCGGTGCCCAGCACCAACTGCCGCTTGCGGCGTGTGGTCCATGCCGCGCCCCAGAGCAGGGCGGGCAGGGTCGCGCAGGCGATGAGCGCGAGGTAGGTGCCGCGATCGAAGGAGTAGGCCAGCCCCACGCCGGGCAGCATCCCCATCAGCACGGCGGCTCCGAACGCCGGAATGGCCGGCACCTGCGGCTGCGGTGCACGGAACGCGAACCATTGCACCACCAGCAACATCGCCACGGTGAGCACATCGCGGGGAAGCAGGATCAAGGCACCGGAGACGCTGAGGAGACCCATCACCAGCAGGGCGATCAGGGCATGGTCCGGGCGGGCGCGGAACTGCCGCACGAGCCAGAGCGCCAGCAGCACCCAGGCGGTGAGGAGAATGAGCGACTCCAGCGTGCGCACCGCACCGATCGACCGGCCGAAGAGCGCGAAGGCCAGCACCGCGCGGCCGGGGTCCTGGAACACGCCGTGCACGAAGAGGACGTCGCGGTAGGGCACCTGGCCGGCGGCATACGACACGGCCGGCCCCAGGCATTCCCCCTCGTGGAAGGTGTCGAACGGGCCGCTGGCGAGGAAGGTGGGGGAGAGCAACGCGATCACGGCGCCCAGCAGGAGCAGCCCGATCTGATCAGGCCTGCGCGGGCGGACGGCAGGGATGTCCGATGCCGGTGCCCGATCGGACCAGGATGACCGGAGGAAAGGACGGCGCATGTGGCGCAGCGCCATGACCAGGATGGGCAGCGCCACCACGATGGCGAAGCGCACCATGTTGTTCGCCGGGGCGAAGCGCTCGCGCGTCACCACGCTGCATTGGCCCCATGGATCGGTGAAGGGCAGGGCCACCAGGTCCCACACCGCGCAACCCAGAGCGGCACCCAGAAGGAAAGGCCACAAAAAGAACAGCAGCGTTCTTCGATCGGCCATATGGCGCGGTTTCCTGCAAACTACGCAACTGCCGGGCGATCGTCCACGTGAACGGGCCGGAATAAGCGAAGGCCCCGCTTTCGCGGAGCCTTCGTCGCTTGGGTGCCCAGGACTGGACTCGAACCAGCACGCCGGTTAAGGCACTACCCCCTCAAAGTAGCGTGTCTACCAATTTCACCACCTGGGCTTGGGGGCCGCAAATATAGGCGCCGCGGCCGAACGATCACTATGCGGAGGCATCGGCGAGCACTTCGCGCATCACCGAGAGGGTGCTGCCGGGCAGTTCGGCCTTGGTCATCAGCCACTGCATGTAGCCGGGATCGTGCCGGCCGATCTGTTCCAGGGGCCAGCCGGCGTACTTGCCGAAGCTCAGGCACACCTGGCCCCGGTCATCGAAGCGGAGCTTCCCGGCGGGGTCGGGGTGGCGCTGCTGGTCGCCGCTGAAAGTGCCCAGGGCGGCCACCTCGCCGGGCAGGTCGGGATAGCGGTCCAGCTGGGCCAGTAGCACATCGGCGGTGGCCTCCACATCGGCCAGCGCGTCGTGGGCACCGCTGTGATCGCGGCCGCAGTAAAAGCGAAGCGCGGCGGTCAGGTCGCGCGGCTCCTTCTGGTGGAAGATCCGCTGCACATCCACCACGCGTACGTTGGCGGTGTTCCATCCGCGGCCCACGCGGTGCAGCTCCTCGGTGAGAAAGGGCAGGTCGAAGCGCAGCACGTTGAAGCCGGCCAGGTCGCAGCCCGTGAGTTGGTCAAGCACTTCCTGCGCCACGGCCTCCAGGGGCGGTGCCATCGCCACATCGAGGTCGGTGATGCCGTGCACGGCGGTGGCCTCGGGCGGGATGGGGATGCCCGGGTTCACCAGGGTCTGGTACCGTTCGCGCTGGCCGTCGGGCATCAGGCGCACGATGCCGATCTGCACGATGCGGTCGCGGCCGATGCGCGTGCCGGTGGTCTCCAGGTCGAAGAAGGCGAGGGGGCGTTGCAGGTCGAGGGCCATGGCCGCAAGGTAGGAATGGCGCCGAGGCCATGGGCACGTCATGAACGACGAGGCCCGGCGCAGTGGCCGGGCCTCGTGGGATGTGGGTGGGTGGAGGATCACCGCACCTTGAGCTTCACGTACTGGAACTTGCCGTACTTCTCGGTGTTGCGGTAGTCGCCGGTGTAACGGGGCCCCTGCACCAGGTTGTTCACGGCCTCGAGCATGAGCTTGTTCGGGTCCTCACCGCGGGCGGTGATGGCTTCCACCAGGCGGGCGCGGGCGTCGTCCATGCGCTGACGGCTCAGGTTCTCGTTGGTGCCGTAGGTGCGGGTGGGCACCTTGGAGGCGCTGCCCTCGATCACCACGCGGGCCTCGCCCTTCTCCTTGATCAAGCGCACCACCACGTCCACGAACTGCTGCCAGCGGGCCTCACCCTGATCGATGTCCTTCAGGTTGTAGGCGTAGAACTTGCTGTACTCGTCGGCGTAGCTGGCGTCGGGCACCACGTGGGTCACCCCGCCGGCCTCCTTCACCTCGGCGTCGGTCTTCGGCTCCTTGCCGGCACCCTTGGCCGGCTGCTGCTCGGCGGTGTCGCCACCCGGGCCCTCCACCGGCGTGCCGGTCTCCTTGGCTCCCGGAGGCGCGCCTTTCGGCAGGTCCACGATGCTGGCCGGGCCGGCGAGCGACACGGGGTTGAGGTAGATCTCCTTGTTGATCTCCTGGTAGGCGCTTTCGCACTCCACGAAGATGTCCTCGGTGTGCACGGTCACATCGTTCACGCGGTAGTCGAGGTTGTACTCCTTGCAGGGGGGCAGGATCGCCACGTACACGCCGTCGCGCTGGCGGGGCTTGTAGGTCTTCACCTCGCCGGTCTGCTTGTCGGTCACGTACAGGATGGTGCTGGGGGGCAGGCTCTCACCCGGCGGGGGGATGATGAAGCCTTTCAGCACGGTGAGCCCTTCGGCCTCCATCTCCGTGGGAAGGTCCACGAAGTAGATGTCCTTCTCACCGTGGCCACCGATCTGGTCACTGCTGAAGTAGCCGCGGCGGCCGTCGGCGGTGGTGATGAAGAACACGTCGTCGTCCGTGGTGTTCAGGGGGTAGCCCAGGTTCTTCGGCGGGGTCCAAGTGCCATCGTCCTGCAGCTCGGTCATGAAGATGTCGAAGCCGCCCATGGAGTTGTGGCCCGTGGAGCTGAAGTACATGGTGCGGCCATTGGGGTGGATGAACACGCCGTCCTCGTCGTAGGGGGTGTTCACCACGTTGCCGATGTTCTGGGCCTTGCTCCAGGAGCCGTCGGGCAGCTTCACCACGCGGTAGATGTCGCGCCCGCCCTGACCACCGTTGCGGTTGCTCACGAAGTAGAAGGTGTTCCCGTCGGCGGTGAGGGCGCCGTGGGTCTCCCAGGCCTTGGTGTTGATGTCGCTGCCCATGAGCACGGGGTCGCTCCAGACCTCACCCACCAGTCGGCTTTCGTAGATGTTGCCGTCGCCGCCGTCATCGCGATAGAGGAACAGGGTCTGCCCATCGGCGCTCACGTTCACGGAGGCCAGGTGGCCGGCGCCGTCGGGGTTCACGTTCAGCAATTCAGGCGCCTGCCAGTTGCCCTGGCGGTCCTTGTAGCTCACGTACACGTTCTCGTAGGGCAGGCCGGCCAGCGGGTCGATCACGCTCAGGTTGGAGCTGTCGGGACGCACGCGGCGCGAGGTGTAGAACAGGGCGTTGCCGTCCACGGAGAGCACCGGGCTGAAGTCGGGGTGGTCGGAGTTCACCACCGGGCCGGCGTTGGAGATCAGGTAGGGCAGGGGCTCGGCCATGAGCTGGCGGGCATTGGCCGTCTGCTCCAGTCCGCGGCGCGCGCTCTGGTAGAGCATGTGCTTGGTGCCCACCGCATCGATGAACTTCTGGTAGGCGGCGTCGGCTTTGTCGAACTCGTTGTTCAGGTGGTAGGCGCGGCCCAGGTAGTAGTCCACGTCGGGCGGGCAGTTGCGCTCACGGGCGTCGAAGGGGTCGTAGCCGCTGATGTTGAAACCGCTGTACTTCGGGGTGCGCAGCTGCGCGGCGGCCTCCAGGGGAGCGAGGGCCTTCGCCTTCTGGTTGTAGGAGTGCAGGTAGGCGTATCCGAGCTTGTAGAACAGGTTCGCGTTCGTCGGGTCCTTCTCCGACATGTCGAGCCAGATCTCGGCGGCTTGGTTGTACAGCTTCTCCTCCATCAGCTTGTTGCCTTCCTCGAAGCGCTGATTGAAGGAGCTGTTCGCGTCCTGCCCCCGAAGGGTGGTGGTCATCCACAGCATGCAGGCACAGGAGAGGGCGATGCCGGGTCGGAACATGGGGAACATCGTCATATGAGCTCTGTAGGGGGCGGGTAAATGTAGCGGTTTGGCTATTCCGAAGGCGCTCAGATACCCTGGTTCGGATCCCACGCCTCCAGAATGTCGGCCACCCGGCGTACGAAGCGCCCGCCCAGGGCGCCATCCACCACGCGGTGATCATAGCTGTGCGAGAGGAACATCATGTGGCGCACACCGATCATGTCGCCCTGCGGGGTCTCGATCACGGCGGGCTTCTTCCGGATGGCGCCCGTGGCCATGATCGCCACCTGGGGTTGGTTGATCACCGGGGTGCCCAGCACGTTGCCGAAGGTGCCCACGTTGGTCACCGTGTAGGTGCCGCCCTGGATCTCGTCCGGCTGCAGCTTGCCCGCACGCGCCCGGTTGGCCAGGTCGTTCACCTTCTTGGTGAGGCCCACCAGGTTGAGCATGTCGGCCTGCTTGATCACCGGCACGATGAGGTTGCCCGAGGGCAGCGCCGCCGCCATGCCGATGTTGATGTCCTTCTTCTTGATGATGTTGTACCCATCGACCTGCACGTTGATCATGGGCATCTCCTTGATGGCCTGCACGATGGCCATGATGAAGATGGGCGTGAAGGTGATCTTCTCGCCCTCGCGCTTCTCGAACTCCTTCTTCACGCGCTCGCGCCACAGCACCAGGTTGGTCACGTCGGCCTCCACGAAGCTGGTCACGTGCGGGCTGGTGTGCTTGCTCATCACCATGTGGTCGGCGATGAGCTTGCGCATGCGGTCCATCTCGATCACTTCGTCGCCGGGGGCCAGCGTGAGCGGCTTGGGGGCCGCCGGGGCCTGGGGCGCAGCGGTGGCCGGCGCGGTGGCCGGGGCCACGGGAGCGGCGGCCGGGGGCGCCGGGGCGGCCGGGGCGCTACCCCGCTGGGGCAGGTAGTTCAGCAGGTCCTTCTTCGTGAGGCGGCCTCCCTGGCCCGTGCCGGGGATCCGTTCCAGTTCCTCCATCGTCACGCCTTCGCTCTGGGCGATGTTGCGCACCAGCGGGGAGTAGAACTTACCGCTGGGGCCGATGCGTTCCACGGGACCACCCGGTGCGCTGGCGGCCAACGCGGCGGGACGGCCGTTGGCCTGAGCTGCCGCGGGGGCGGGAGCCGGGGCGGGCGCACTGGCCGCCGGGGCTGCGGGCGCGGCCGGGGCCGAACCTTCCGCACCGATCTGCGCGATCGCCTGGCCCACCTTCACCACGTCGCCCTCGTTCACCAGGCGCTTGATCAGGATGCCGGCCTCGGGGGCGGGCACCTCACTGTCCACCTTGTCCGTGGCGATCTCCACGATGGGCTCATCGGCCTCCACGCGGTCGCCTTCGTTCTTCAACCACTTGGTGATGGTGGCCTCGGCCACGCTCTCGCCCATCTTGGGCAGCAGGATATCGATCTGCGACATGGTGCCAGTATGCCCCTTTGGGGGCCGGCCAAAGGTAACGATGGCGCCTTATGGCCTGCCGGCTTCCGCACCCGATATGTAGGCCCACAGGATGCGCAGGTCGCGCAGCACGCTGTAGTCCTTCGCCAGCATCAGGTTGGCGCGCATCACGGCCACGGGGTCGAAGGCGGCATCATCCTTCGGCAGGGCGCCCACCACGCCCGGGCGCAATGCCGGCAGGCGCAGGCGCTTGGGCAGGGGCGGCTGATAGCCCACCCACGTGCGTGCACCGCGCAGCACGGCGCCCACCTGCCCCAGCAGCCGGCGCCCCGGTGCGCGCAGGGCCAGCAGCGGCGACAGCGGCACCATCAGCAGCGCCAGCACCACGTCGAACACCCGCTTCGTGCGCCGCGTGGTGGGCGTGGTCAGGGCATGCTCGGGCAGGATGAACAGGTCGTTCAGGCTCTCGATGCTGCTCGGCCCGATGATGTGCTCATGGTCGGGTTGGGCGATCTTGAACATGGCACCGCGCCCGCGCAGGGCCTCCATCAGGTCCATGATGCGCTTGGAGCTGAGGTCGGCGGCGCAGAACACCACCTCGTCCGGACGGCTTTGGGCCAGCCGGTCGTTCAGCTCCCGCTCACCCCCCGGTGCCGGCAACTCCTCGGGGCCGATGCGCTGGTCGCTGCCCAGGCCGCCGTGGGTCTGCCACAGCAGGGCCAGGGTGGCCCGCGCGCCTTCCGGCTCACCCACCACGGTCACCGAGCGGCGCGAGGGCCCGCGCAGGGCGAAGGGCCGGATCTTCAGCGACCGCAGCACGCCGCGCGTGAGCGTGCCCGCGAGCATCAGCGCGGCACCAAGGGCCGGCCAGCGCAGCAGCAGCGACGGTTCCGCGGCAGGGCCGGTGAGGGGCACGCCGGCCCGGTGGAGGAGCGGGACCAGCAGCATGACCACGCCCGTGGCGCGTGCCACGCTGGTCCAGCGGAAGGGCGGGTCGTAGCCACCGGTGAGCCACAGCGCGGCCACCGCGGGCGGCACCGCCCAGAGCGACCACCAGCCGGTGAAGTGGCCCAGCGCCGCGATCAGGGCGGCGTCCAGACCGGGCAGCAGCATGCGCCGCACGAACCGGGCGATGATGGCGCCGGCCGCGCTGAGGTAGATGCTGCCGGTGATCAGCAGGCTGAAAAGGCCCGTGCCGCGCCGCGTGAAGTGCTTCCGGGCGAAGATGGCCATGGCGTTGTAGAACACGAACACATAGTTCACGCTGCTCTTCTTCGTGCTCTCGCCCTTGTAGTGGATGATGCGCGCCTCGGGCAGGTACCAGTTCTCATAGCCGCCCAGGGTGATGCGGTAGCTCAGGTCGATGTCCTCCCCGTACATGAAGAAGTGCTCGTCCAGCAGCCCCACCTCGTCCAGCGTCTTCTTCCGCAGGAACATGCAGGCGCCGGAGAGGATCTCGATCTGTGCGGTCTCGTGCTCGGGCAGGTGGCCCAGGTGGTAGCGGCCAAAGACGCGGCTGCGCGGGAAGAGCCATGCCAGCCCGATGATCTTGAAGAAGGCCACGGCCGGGGTGGGCAGCCCGCGCTTGCTCTCGGGGAGGAACCGCCCGGTGCCGTCGATCATCCGCACGCCCAGGCCGCCCACCTTGGGGCGCGCGTCCATGAATGCCACGGCCTTGGCGAAGACGTCCTCGCCCACCACGGTGTCGGGGTTCAGCAGCAGCACGTACTCGCCGTTGGCCACGCGGATGGCCTGGTTGTTCGCGCGCGAGAAGCCCACGTTGCCCGCGTTGGCGATGAGCGTCACGCCCGGGAACTTCTCTCGCACCATCTCCACGCTGCCATCGCTGCTCTGGTTGTCCACCACGAACACCTCGCCGGCGATGCCGTCCAGTGCGCGGAACACGCTGCGCAGGCACTGCTCCAGATAGGCCCGCACGTTGTAGTTCACGATGATCACGGAGAGCTTCACGGGCTGCCCGCCGCCGGCCGGTGTGGTGGTCATCGCTCGGAGGTTCGCGCGTAAGGCTTGCGGTCGGCGATGCTGCGGCCCAGGGTCAGCTCATCGGCCTGGTCCAGGTCGCCGCCCACACTGATGCCGCGGGCGATGGTGCTCAGGCTCACGGGGTGGGCCGCCAGCCGCTTGGCCAGGTAGAACGTGGTGGTGTCGCCCTCCACGGTGGCGCGCAGGGCCATGATCACCTCCTTCACCGGGCCGTCGGCCACGCGGTCCACCAATTCTCCGGTGGTGAGGTCGTCGGGGCCGATGTTGTCCATGGGGCTGATCACCCCGCCCAGCACATGGTACTTGCCGTTGAACTGGCGGGTCTGCTCGATGGCGATCACATCGCGAATGTCCTCCACCACGCAGATCACGGAGTTGTCGCGGCGCGGGTCGGCACAGATGGCACAGATGGGGCCGTCGCTGATGTTGCAGCACACGGTGCAGCGTTGCAGCTCCTCGCGCATGCGGCGGATGGCCTCGCTGAAGCGCACCACGGACGGGATGTCGCGCCGCATCAGGTCCAGGGCCAGGCGCATGGCCGTGCGTCGGCCGATGCCGGGCAGGGTGGCCAGCTGGTCCACGGCCTCGTCGAGCAGCGCCGATGAAAGGGTCATGCGCCAAAAGTAGCGGCCGCGCGGGGCTCGCGGACCGTGCGCCAGTGCGCCAGGTCGCGATCCAGGATCCGCTCCATGCGGTCGATCTCCGGCGCCAGCTCGTGGAGCAGCCGCTGTTGCACCGCCACCGGAAGCTCCGGCTTCGACGTGAAGGCCCGGGCACTGTTGTCGGTGAGCCGCGCCCACACACCGGGCGCCACCTTGCGCACCCCGCGCCAGAACAGGTTGGGGTTGTCCCACTTGTACAGCACCTTGCCACCGCCCACGGACGCGTTCAGGTGTGTGTCGGTCCGCTGCGGGAAGCCGGCGGGATCGATGCCGATGTGGCGGGCCACCCGCGCGAGCACCTCCGCCCGCCGGGTGCGCAGGTCGTCGAAGTCGAGCACCAGCACACGGTCACGTCCGAACCGCTCGATGTACGGCTCGATCTGCGTGGCGTAGCGGGTCACCTGCACATGCAGCGGGTTCCGCTTCAGCTCCTCCAGCATCGGCAGGTCGGTGTAGCCGCGTTCGTAGGCGTGCATGTAGCTGCTCACGATACGGTCCAGCGGACGGCGCACCAGGTAGATCAGCCGCAGCTCCGGGTTGTATTCATACAGGTCGTTCCAGATGGCGGGGTTGCGCAGCGGATGGAAGGTGTACGTGGTGCTGGCCTCGAAGTACAGCGCGCCGGGCCGCTGGTCGAACAGGGCATGGTAGCGCGGCAGTTCACGGCGCCAATCCTTCGAATGGCTGAAGAAGTGGGGCTCCTTGTTGCGGCACCCCACCATGCCCGGATGGGCATCGAGCAGGGCGAACAGGGTAGTGGTGGCGCACTTCTGCGCGCCCACGATCATCACATCCACCTTCATCACGCGGGGTATGGTGCAAAGATGACCTTCCGCCGGTTCACCGGGCCACCACGAACGTGGTCACGTGCGCATGCCCTTCCGCCAGCGCGCGCAGCACGTAGGTGCCTGGGGCCAGCCCCTGCACATCGATGCCGCCGTGGGCCATGCGGGGCGCGGACACCGGGCGGCCCTGTGCATCGGTCACCTGCACCGTCCATGCGCCGGCATCGGGCAGCTCCAGCTGCAGCACATCCTGCACGGGGTTGGGAAAGGCGCGGAGCAGGGGCGCGCGGGCCTCGGCCACATCGGTCGGGCTGGCGCAGAACAGGTCGCGCATCCAGTGGCTCAGCTCCAGCAGCACGCCGAGCGGGTCGTGCACCTCGTGGGCATTGCCGGCGTGGGCGTGGTGGAGGTAGTGGCCGGGTGCATGGCCGATCTCCTGCACGTACTGGTCGATCGCGCACGAGCCGTACAGGTAGGGATAGCCATCGGGCACGCCCAGGCCGATGCCCCAGTATGGCTGCTGATGCCCGCAGCTCACGATGGGGTCGCCGTTCTGGTGGTAGGTGTAGAGCGCGGGCGACACGCTGCCGTTGAGCAGATCGGTGCTCAGCAGCCCGCCGAAGAAACCGGCCACGCCCATCACCGACGCGTCATGGCCGTTCAGGTTCAGGTCGCCGTCCACACCGCCCAGGTCGGGACGCGGATAGAAGTTGAGGAAGTGCTGCACATCGCCGATGGCCCCGCACACGGCGGGCTTCTCCTCCGGAAGGTCCATGTAGGCGGCGTGCAGGCAGGCGATGGCGCCCGCGCTGAAGCCCGCCAGGAACACGCTGCTGGTGCTGGTGCTGTCATCCGCGCTGCGGCCTTTGAGGAAGCGCACGGCCCCCTTCACGTCCTGCTGGCTGCGGTACACCGCGCGCACCACCTCGTACGGATCGTAGGTGTAGGGCGGCTCGAGGATGCCGTTGCCGTAGAAACCCAGTCGGTAGCTCATGGTCACGGCCACGTAGCCCATGCTGGCCAGTCCTGCGCACAGATCGTGCAGGTCGGCGCGCGAGCCGCTGGTGAAGCCGCCCCCATGCACCAGGATCAGCAGGGGGCGCTCGGTCTGGCCGTCGCCCACGGGCTTGAAGATGTCCATGGCCAGCTGGGCCGTGCTGCCGTTGTAGCGGATGGCGGTGCCGTAGGGCACGTCCATCTCGCTGCGCACGCCAAAGAGCGGCAGGTCGAAGGGGATGGCGCAGTTCTGGGCCGCGGAGTCCAGCGGCAGCGCGGTGCACAGGACGAACAGCGAAGGGATGCGGAACAACATGGTCATGGACGATACCGCAAGCTACGGCGCCGCGCCGCGATCACCGCTCCACGAAGTCCATGTCGCGGCTGAAGGTCTCCTTCACGCCCAGCGTGGCCCACACCGCGGCGCCGATGCACACCACGCCCACCACCAGGGCCGCGCCGATGCTCCCGATGGGCACCACCAGCAGCTTGAACGCCGAGGTGACGGGCCACACGCTGCCCCGCACGAAGTTGGGCGTGCTCGTGGTGGCGGTGGCGCGGATGTTCGTGCCGAACTGCTCGCTGCTCACGGTGACGAACAGCACCCAGTAGCCCGTGCCCAGGCCCAGCACCAGGCAGGCCGTGTAATAGGTGTGGATCGATGCCCCGTTCAGGCCGAGCAGGAACCACAGCACCAGCATGAGGTTCACCACCAGGTAGAGCAGGATCACCTTGCGGCGGCTTTTCAACAGCTGGCTCAGCAGGGCGCTCACCAGGTCGCCCAGGCTCAGGCCGATGTAGGCGTACTTGATGGCCGTGCCATTGATGGTGCGCAGGCCGTTGGCGTCGAGCGTGCTGGTGTCGATGCCCAGCTGCGGCACGAACACGTCCTGCGAGAGGCTCACCAGCACCCCGATCATGTACCAGATGGGCACGCCGATGAGGATGCACTTCAGGTAGCGCAGCGCGCGGGCGCGGTCGTTGAACAGCAGGCGCAGGTCGCCGCGGCGTGCCTCCACTTCGCGGGTGCGGGCGAAGAGGCCGCTCTCGAAGGCGCCGATGCGCATCACCAGCAGCGCCAGACCCATGATGCCGCCCACGATGTAGGCCACCTGCCAGTCCATGAACGCGCGGCCGGTCAGGGTGGTGAGCAGCGCACCGATCTTCTGGCCCTGGGCGTGCACCTCCGCGGCGAACACCGCGCCCAACGCGCCGAACACCACCACCACCATGGTGCCGTAGCCGCGCTTCTCGCGCGCCATGGTCTCGGTGATCAGTGTGATGCCCGCCCCCAGCTCGCCGGCCAGGCCCAGGCCCGCGATGAAGCGCACCACCGCATAGCTGGTCACGTCGAAGGTGAAGGCGTTGGCCACGTTGGCGGCGGAGTAGAGCAGGATGCTGCCGAAGAGCACGGTCACGCGCCCGCGTTTGTCGCCCCACACGCCCCAGAGGATGCCGCCCACCAGCATGCCCAGCATCTGGCAGTTGAACAGGTTGATGCCGATGGCCGTGAGGCGCGGGTGGTCCGGACCCAGGATGTGCTCCAAGCTGGCGCGCTTCACCACGTTGAAGAGCACCAGGTCGTAGATGTCCACGAAGTACCCCAGCGCGGCCACGGTGATCAGCAGGGCCGTGCGCAGGGAGCTGTACGGGCGGCTGTCGGGGGCCATGGGGCTTACTCGTAGTGGCTGCGCACCATGCGGAAGAAGCGGCGGCCGGGCAGCACCTTGTGCAGCAGGATGCTCAGGCGCTGCACGCCGCGGGCCACCACGTAGCTGGTGCGCGGTGACCGGTGGCGCACGATGCGCGCGATCACCTGCGCGAACTCGTCGGGGTCGCGGCTGTAGTGCATGCTGCCGCTGAGCACCTCCATCGCGCGGTCGTAGCCGGGCTGATGGTCGGGCGTGAGGGTGTCGGGGCGCAGGCGGCTGTGCTGGATGTTCGTGTTGAACTCGCCGGGGTGCACGGCCACGGTGCGGATGCCGAAGCGTTCCACCTCCATGCCCAGGGCCTCGGTGTAGCGGTCCAGCGCGGCCTTGCTGGCGCTGTAGAAGGCGCGGTAGGGCAGGCCGAAGTAGGCGGCCACGCTGCTGACCTGGATGATGAGCCCGCGCTTCTGGGCGCGCATGGCGGGCAGCACGGCGCGGCACACGCGGTGCGGCCCCAGCAGGTTGGCGTCGAACAGCCGTTGCGCCAGCTCGGGGGTGATGTCCTCGGCCGGTCCCTGGATGCCCAGCCCGGCGTTGTTCACCACCACGTCGATGCGGCCTTCGCGGTCCAGCACCTGCTGCACGGCGGCGCGCACGCTGGCCTCGTCGGTCACGTCCATGGTGAGCATGCGCCAGCCGTCGCCCGTGGCGTCGCCCTTGCGGCTGGTGCCGTAAACGGTGTGCCCTTGTGCGGTGAGGCGGGAGCAGATGGCCCGGCCCAGCCCGCTGGAGCCGCCGGTGACCAGCACCACTTTCACGAAGTCGCTCATGGCGGCCGAAGGTACGTGGCCCCAGCCACCCCGCTCAGGGGCGGTCCAGGAGGGCGCGCAGTTCGGCCAGCATCAGGGCGGTGGCGCCCCACACGGAATGGCCCTGCAGCAGGAAGGCGGGCACCGTCCAATGCTGGCCCAGGGTATGCACGAAGACGCGCCGCGTGGTGAGCACCTCGGGCCGCATCAGCTCCGCGATGGGCACGGGGATCAGCTCGGCCACCTCCTTCGGGTCGGGGGCGAAGGTGCCCGCCTGCGGGGCGTAGGCCAGGTAGGGGGTCACCAGCGAGCGGCTGGGCGGGATGTACACCGGCGAGAGCGGGCCGATCAGCTCCACCGCATCGGTGGCCATGCCGGTCTCTTCGGTGAACTCGCGGCGCGCGGTGTGCGCCAGGTCGGGGTCCTCGGGCTCGCGCCGGCCACCGGGGAAGGACACCTGTGCGCTGTGCACCCCATCGTAAGTGGGACGCAGCATCAGCAGCGTGTGCGGCACGTCGTTCACCGGATAGAGCAGCACCAGCACGGCGGCGGCGCGCGTGTTGGGGTCGGCCGCCAGATCATCGATGGCGCCGGGGCGGTCGTACCCCGCCTGGCGCATCATGTCCGCGTAGCCGGGCAGCGGGCCGGTGCCCATGCGGCGCAGCCGATCCACCCGGGCCCACCAGTCACTGCTCATTGCAGGCGGTCCACCAGGCGACGGGCCTCGTCCTGGAAGGTGTGCTTGCGCGCGGCGATCTTCTTCGCACCCGCCAGGGCCCGGTCGCGCTGACCGCTGCACACCCAGCAGAGCACGGTGTACCATTCGCGCTCATCGCGGTAAAGGCCGCGCGGGTCGTTGCCCAGATGGTCCAGTTGCAGCTCGGCATCGTACGGGCGCCCCGTGGCCAAATAGGCGTTGGCCAGGTAGAGGTGGGCGGTCTTGTTGAAGCCCGGCATGCGGATGTACGACTCCAGCGTGTCGACCACTGCGGCGTGATCGCCCTTGCGGTAGGCCTGCATGGCGTCGAGGAACGGCCGGTTGGTCTCCATCACCACGCGCCCGGTGATCAGGTCGGGGTACGGTTCGAAGAAGTCCTCGCACAGGTCTTTATCGGTGTTGCCGCAGCCCATCAGCAGGCCGGCGAGCAACGCAACACGGATCGCATGCATGGGGGTAAAAGTACCGCGCACCCGCCACCCTGCCGTCAGGGGCGGTGCGGGCCGCGACCGTTGCGCAGGTGGCCGCCGTGGCGGTTGCCCAGCACCAGGGCCACGCGCCCCACGAGGTGGTCGGCCGGCACGAAGCCCCAGTGGCGCGAGTCGGCGCTGTGGTGGCGGCTGTCGCCCAGCACGAAGTAGTGGTCCTGTTCCACCACGTAGGTGTCGCGCGCCACACCGTCGATCAGCAGCGTGTCGCCCACCAGGGCCAGCTGGTGCCGTTCGTAGCGGGCGATCAGCCGGTCGTACAGGGGCAGGTTGTCGATGTTCAGGCGCAGGGTGTCGCCGCGGGCCGGCACGGGGATCGGGCCGTAGTGGTCGGTGTTCCACCGGTAGCGGCGGCTGTAGGGGAAGAGGTGCAGCGGTGCGCCGGTGGCACTGCCCATCGGGGTGGCGTCGATCACCTCGGGGCGTAGCGCCAGGCGGTCGGCCAGGGCGGGGTTCAGCGGCAGTTCGATGTAGCTGCGGCCCGGCGGCACCAGCCCCGGCGGCAGACCGGCCCAGCGCAGCAGGCCCGCCGCCACGGTGTCGCTCGTGAGCCGCACCACGTATGCCTGCGTGGCGGTCCCGGGCCAGGGCCACGGGTGGCCGTTCACCCAGGGGGTGCCGTCGCGCAGCTCCACCGTATCGCCGGGCAGGCCCACCACGCGCTTCACCAGCAGCGGACGCCGCCACATGGCCACATGGTCCTTGAGCGGATCGCGGAACACCACGATGTCGCCGCGCGCCACCCCCGTGAACGCCGCCCGGCGGTCCACGAGCAACAGGTCACCGGGCACCAGCGTGGCGTACATGCTCACGTTGCGCAGTGCCACCACGCGCACCACGAAGGCGTGCATCAGCGCCAGGATGCCCACGGCGATCACCAGGGCGTGCAGCCAGGGGCGGAACCAGCTCCGGAGATGCGGCATGGGCGGGGTGGTCAGGGATCAGCGGCCATGGCCCCGGGGGCGGTCGGCAGGGGTCCATCCACCGGGTGCCACACCCATCCCGGCATAGCTCCTCACCGCACCCGCGTGAACAACCGCTTCCACCGGATGCCGGTGTACGGGTCCTTGGTGAACCACACCAGCACGGCCTTGCCCACGATGTGGTCGAACGGCACGAAGCCCCAGAAGCGGCTGTCCTGCGAGCGGTGCCGGTTGTCGCCCATCATCCAGTAGTAGTCCTGCTGAAAGGTGTAGCTGGTGGCCGGCTGCCCGTTGATGTAGATGGTGCCGCCCTCCACGCGCAGGTCGTTGCCCTCGTACAGGGTGATGATCCGGCGGTACAGCGGCAGGTTGTCCAGGTGCAGTTCCACCGTGGCGCCCGCCTTCGGGACCCAGAGCGGGCCGAAGTTGTCCTCGGTCCAGTCGTAGCGCGGATCGTTGGGGAAGTAGGGGAGGTTGTTGTAGGTGGGGGTGCCGCGCGCGTGGTCCTGGCGCTCCATGTGCACCACGTTGGTGAAGGTCTTGATGCGCTGGGCGGCCTCCTCCGTGAGCGGGATGTACACGGTGCCATCACCGGCCACGCCCACATCGTCGGGGTTCACATCGAACTGCTCCTTGAGGCGGCGCGGGTTGAAAGGCTCCTTCACGGTGAAGGAGTAGGCGTACTGGCCGGTGGGGGGCAGCGGCTCGGCCACACCGTTCACGTACACCACCCCGCTGCGCACCTCCAGGGTGTCGCCGGCCACGGCCACGCAGCGCTTGATGTAGTTCTCGCGCTTGTCCAGCGGCCGCACCCGGATGCCGCCCCCGTGCACCACCTGCCGCGTGCGCCCGTCGGTGGAGGTCACCAGGCGGAAGTCGGGCGAGAGCACCTTCTCGCGGCCGTGGTCCCGCACCAGCTGGTAGTAGCTCTGGTTCTGCATGTTGGCCACCACGGTGTCGCCCTCGGGGAAGTTGAACACCACCGCATCGCCGCGCCGGGGTTTGCCGAAGCCGGGCAGGCGGCGGTACTTCATGCTGAACCAGTCCACGAACGACGGTGTGCTCTGGGTGAAGGGCATGGTGTGGTGGGTGAAGGGGAAGGTGAGCGGCGTCATCGGCAAGCGCGGGCCGTAGCTGAGCTTGCTCACGAAGAGGTAGTCGCCCACCAGCAGGCTCTTCTCCATGCTGGGCGTGGGGATGGTGAAGGCCTCGAAGGTGTAGGTGCGGAACACCGTGGCCACGATCACCGCGAAGAGGATCGCATCGCCCCACTGGCCCAGCAGGCCGCGCTTGCGCTGCTCGGGCGGCACGGGGCCCACGTAGGTGGTGGGGGCGAAGATGGTGGCGGGCACCTTCCACCAGGGCAGGAAGGTCATCAGCACGTGCTCCTTGAAGTCGCGGCGGCCCAGCACGATGCTGATGTTCACGTTCATGATGATGAACATGAGCAGGTTCACGCCCGGCACGGCGAAGAGCACCACCCACCACCAGGGCTTGCCGCTGATGCGCAGCCACACGATGATGTTGTACACCGGCACGAAAGCGGCCCAGGCCGGTTTGCCCGCCTTCTGGAAGAGCTTCCAAAGGCTGGCCAGGAGCACGGCCACATAGGCGAAGAGGAGGATGTAGGGGATCACGGCGGGAGCGGGGTTGGGAACGAATGACAAAGGTCGAAGGTCAAAGGTCGGAGAGGACGTCGTCCATGGTGTGGACACCGGTGCGGCCCAGGAGCCATTCGGCGGCGTGCACGGCACCCGTGGCGAAGCCCCGGCGCGAAAACGCCTCGTGGGTGATCACGATGCGGTCGTCGGGTGAGGCCCAGGTGACGGTGTGCGTGCCCGGCACCTCGTCGGTGCGTTCGGCGCGTACGGGGATGGCCGGTGGGCCCTGCGGGTCGGCGTTCACGGCCTCCTGGCCTTCGAGGTCCCAGCCGGCATAGCGCTGCACGGCCAGGTCGATGTCGCGGGCCAGGGTGATGGCCGTGCCGCTGGGGGCGTCGCGCTTGTGCACATGGTGCACCTCGTCGATGCGCACGGCATAGTGGGGCTGGCGCTCCATGAGGCGGGCCAGCTGGCGGTTCAGGCGGAAGAAGAGGTTCACCCCGATGCTGAAGTTGCTGGCCCAGAGCAGCGCGCCTTGGTGATGAGCCACCAGGTCGCGCACCAGCCCCAGCTGGTCGTACCAGCCGGTGGTGCCCACCACCACGGGCACGCCGTGGGCGATGCACACCCGGATGTTGTCCACGGCCTGGTCGGGACGGGTGAACTCGATGGCCACATCGGCACCGGTGGGCGGGGCACCCGCATTGTCGCGGTCCACGCGCAGCACCACCTGGTGACCGCGTGCCGTGGCCACCTCCTCGATGGCGCGTCCCATCTTGCCGTATCCGTACAGGGCGATCCGCATGGTGTTCCGATGCCGCGGCCTTTGCCGCAGGCGGCGCCGAAGTTAACCGAGC